>NZ_CP014145.1:614954-922431 GCF_001542775.1 Microterricola viridarii | reverse complement strand
CCCTGATCGGTTCGATGGTTCCGCCGACCGACCCGTGGTACGAGGACCTCACCCAGGTGAACCCCTACGACCCGGCGCTGTCCAAGAAGCTGCTCGCCGAGGCCGGACTGGCCGACGGGTTCGAGTTCACGCTCGACACCCCCAGCTACGACCCGCACCCGGCCGTCGCCGAGTTCCTGCAGAGCGAGCTGGCCAAGGTCGGCATCACGGTGAAGATCAACACGATCAGCGCCGACGAGTGGTACTCCAAGGTCTTCAAGGAGCGCAACTTCGAGGCGACCCTGCAGGAGCACGTGAACGACCGCGACGTGGTCTGGTACGGAAACCCCGACTTCTACTGGGGCTACAACAACCCGCAGGTCACCCAGTGGGTTGCCGAGGCCGAGGCCGCCAGCAGCACCGACGAGCAGACCGCGAAGCTCAAGCTGGTCAACGAGCAGATCGCTCAGGATGCCGCCAGCGTCTGGCTCTACCTCTACCCGCAGATCGTTGTCGCGAACAGCGACATCTCGGGGTACGGAGTCAACGGGCTGAACTCGCAGTTCTTCGTCTCGAAGATCGTGCGCAAGTAGTCGCCTCAGTGCACTGATCACACCACCACCCTGTGGGCCGGGAACCGCGGTTGCGGTATCCCGGCCTTCAGGCCTTAACCTGAAGTCTCAATGACCGTCTATCTTCTGCGCCGATTCGGCTTCCTGGTGATCTCCTTCGCGATCGCGATGGTGGTGCTGTTCCTGCTGCTGCGCGTGCTGCCCGGCGACCCGGCCAACGCCCTGCTCTCGGTGAACGCCACCCAGCAGCAGATCGACGCGGCCCGCGCCCAGGTCGGCTCCGACCTTCCGCTGACCGCGCAGTTCGTGGACTGGTTCGGCGGCGTGCTCAGCCTCGATCTCGGCAGCTCCTTCATCAGCTCGCTGCCCGTCGGCCCCGAGATCGCTGCCCGCATGAACGTGACCATCCCGCTCACGCTGCTCTCCTTCGGCCTGGCCCTGCTGATCGCCCTGCCGGCCGGCTTCATCGCCGCCGTGCGCGCCGACCGCTGGTACGGCATCCTGCTCTCCGGTTTCTCGCAGCTCGGCATCGCCGTGCCCGTCTTCTGGGTCGGGATGCTGCTGGTCAACGTGTTCGCCGTCAACCTGCGGTGGCTGCCCTCCGGCGGCTTCCCGCGCGACGACTGGGCCGACCCTGGCGCCGCGCTGACCTCGCTGGCCCTGCCGGTGATCACCATCGCGTTGGTGATGAGCGCCTCGCTCACCCGCTACATCCGCTCGGCCACCCTCGACGTGATCGGCAGTGACTACCTGCGCTCCGCCCGCGCGCAGGGGGCCAGCTTCTCCGGCGCGTTCTGGCGGCACGGGCTGCGCAACGGGAGCGTCCCCGTCGTGGCAATCCTCGGCATCGAGCTGGCCACCACGTTCCTCGGCGCCGTCGTCGTCGAGAGCGTCTTCACTCTGCCCGGGCTGGGCAGCATGCTGCTCACGGCCGTGCAACAGCACGACTACCCGAACATCCAGGGCATCCTGCTGGTGAGCACCCTCCTCGTGCTGGTGATCGGCTTCCTCGCCGACGTTGCCCAGCGCCTCATCGACCCGCGCCTGCGCGCGAGCATCTCGGGGAACGGAATCCGATGACCGCCGTGACCCCGCCGACGCCACACAGCACGTCTCACCGCGGCTGAAGGGCGCACGCCGCTCGCGCACGCTGGCCATCGGCATCGCCTTCGTCGGGCTGATCGTGGCCGTCGCCCTGATCTCCCTGGTCTGGCTGCCCTACGAGCCGTCCGACACCTCCGGCGGCCGGCTGGAGGCCCCCAGCTGGGAGCACTGGCTCGGCACCGACAAATTCGGGCGCGACCTGGTCACCCAGCTGATGATCGGCGCCCGCATCGCGATCACGGTCGGCTGCGGCGCGGTCGCCGTCGGCGCCGCGATCGGCATCACGGTCGGGCTGATCGCCGCCTTCGCCAAGCCGTGGCTCGACGACACCATCTCTGCCACCCTCGATGTGCTGATCGCGTTCCCCGTGCTGCTGCTGGCGATGCTGATCGTCGCGGCCCAGGGCGCGTCGCTCGGCACCGCCATCCTGGCCATCGGCATCGCCCTCTCCGCCGTCGTCGCCCGGCTCACCCGGATCCTGGCCAGCCAGGTGCTGCGCGCCCAGTACGTGACGGCCGCGCGCACCTCCGGCACCCGCGTGTTCGGCATCATCGGCCAGCACGTGCTGCCGAACATCTGGCCGACGCTCGGCGTCAACCTCGCGCTGCTCTTCGGCGCGGCGGTGCTCGCCGAGGCGAGCCTGTCTTACCTGGGGCTCGGCGCTCCCCCGCCCAACGCCTCGTGGGGTCGCATGCTGCAGGAGGCCCAGGCCACGTTCACGACGGCCCCGGCCGGCGCGATCGCCCCCGGCATCGCGCTCGTCATCCTCGTCGTCGGCGTCAACTTCATCGCCGACGGCCTGCGCGACCTCGCAGACCCGACCCGAAAGCGTTCCCGATGAGCCTGCTCCGCATCGACAATCTGTCGGTCAGCTCCGCCTCCGCCGCACCGGATGCCGCGCCGCTCGTCGACGAGCTCAGCTTTTCGCTCGAGCGCGGAGCGCGCCTTGGCCTGATCGGCGAGTCCGGTTCCGGCAAGTCGCTCACCTCGCTGGCGATCACCGGTCTGCTGCCCACAGGGCTGGAGGCCAGCGGAAGCGTCATCCTGAACGACACGGAGGTGATCGGCGCGGACGACCGCGTGCTCCGCCCCCTGCGCGGCCCCGTCGCCTCGATCGTGTTCCAGGAGCCGCTGACCGCCCTCGACCCGCTGATGCGTGTCGGACGCCAGGTGGCCGGCCCCATCCGCCGGCACCGCGGCCTGCGCGGGGCGGCCCTGGACACGGCCGTGCGCGAGGCCCTGGACGAGGTGGCACTGCCCGACCTCGACCGGATGCTGCGGGCCTACCCGCACGAGATCTCCGGCGGCCAGCGCCAGCGCGTCGCCATCGCCATCGCCCTGGCCAGCCGGCCGGCACTGCTGATCGCCGACGAGCCGACCACCGCGCTGGACGTGACCGTGCAGGCCGAGGTGCTCCAGTTGCTGAACCGGCTCGTGGACGAACGGGCGATGGCGTTGCTGTTCATCAGCCATGACCTCGCCGTCGTCTCGTCGATGGTCGACGAGGTGATCGTGCTGAGCAAAGGCGTGGCCGTCGAGCGCGGACCGGTCACCGGCGTGCTTCGTGCACCGCAGCACGAGTACACGGCTCGGCTCGTCGCCAGCGCCGCGGCGCTGGACGGCGCGTTGGACGCCCCACGACCGAGTTCACCGGGACCGGACACAACGCGACCGGATTCAGAGGCAGGGCAGGGCGCAGCATGACCGAACACGACACGACAGCGCCCGGCACGACTGCGCCGCCGGTGCTCGCGCTCCGCGGGGCCGGCTACCGCTACCACCGCGCCGGCCTCGCCCTGGACGGGGTCGAGCTGTCGATCGCCGCGGGCGAGAGCGTCGGGCTCGTCGGAGAGTCCGGCGCGGGCAAGACGACGGCTCTCCGGCTGTTGTTGGGCCTGGACGCCCCGAGCAGCGGCGCCGTGCTCTTCGACGGCGAGCCGCTCAACCGACGTGACACCGCGCAGATTCGCCGCTTCCGCCGCTCCGTGCAGGCCGTCTTCCAAGATCCGTACTCCTCGCTGGACCCACGCCAGCGCATCGACCGAATTGTGAGCGAGCCGCTGCGATCGCTCGGCATCGCCAGCGGGCGGGACGCCACCGTGCGGGCGGCATCCGCCCTGGAATCGGTCGGTCTCGACGCCGACGTGCTGCACCGTTACCCGCATGAGTTCTCCGGCGGTCAACGGCAGCGCATCGCGATCGCCCGCGCCGTCGTCTGCCAGCCGCGACTGCTGCTCGCCGACGAACCGGTGAGCGCGCTCGACATGAGCACCCGCATCCAGGTGATCGAGCTGCTGCAGGGGCTGCGCGAGCGCACCGGCCTCGCCCTGGTCATGGTCTCGCACGACCTCGGCGCCGTCGCCTCGCTCTGTGAGCGCACCGTCGTACTTCAGGCCGGCCGGGTCGTGGAGGCAGGGCTAACAACGCAGCTGCTGCACGCGCCGGCCGAGGAGTACACGCGCGCGCTCATCGCCGCTGTGCCGCGCCTCCCCCGCGTCTAGCCCGTCGTCTGCCCGCGACCAGCCAGTCGTCTGGCCCGCGCTGCCGAGACGACGAATGCCCGCCCCTCCAGAGGAGGGCCGGGCATTCGCGGCTCAGGGTGTTACGCCGCTTGCGGCACGTTGGCCGTTGCGTGCGGAACGGAGGTCACGACGAACTCGCCGCTCACGACATCCACCCGCACAGTTTCGCCGTTGCCCACCTCGCCGCTGACGAAGAGATCGGCGATGCGGTCGTCGATCTCGCGCTGGATCACGCGGTGGAGCGGCCGGGCGCCGTACTCCGGCTCGTAGCCGCGCTCAGACAAGAGCGCAACTGCGGCACCCGTCACCTCGAAGCCGACCTCGCGCGCGGCGAGCCGGGACGCCGTGGCGCCGAGCATGAGGCGGACGATCCGCTCAAGCTGCGGCCGGTCGAGCTTCTGGAAGAGCACGATCTCGTCGATGCGGTTCAGGAACTCGGGGCGCATCGCCTCACGCACCTTGCCCATGACGCGCTGACGCACGTCCTCGGCCGATCCGTAGCCGGAGGCGTCAGAGCCCGCCACGAAACCGAGCGCGCCCGACCGGGACGCGAGGAACTCCGAGCCGAGGTTCGAGGTCATCACGATCACAGTGTTGCGGAAGTCGACCGTGCGCCCCTGGCCATCGGTCAGGCGCCCGTCGTCGAGCACCTGCAGCAGCAGGTTGAAGACGTCGGGGTGCGCCTTCTCGATCTCGTCGAACAACACGATCGAGTACGGGTTGCGGCGGACGCGCTCGGTGAGCTGGCCGGCCTCGTCGTAACCGACGTAGCCGGGAGGGGCACCGACGAGCCGCGACACGGTGTGCCGCTCTCCGAACTCGCTCATGTCGAAACGGATCACGGCGGCCTCGTCGTCGAACAGGCTCGCCGCGAGCGACTTCGCGAGCTCGGTCTTGCCGACACCCGTCGGCCCGAGGAACAGGAACGAGCCAACGGGACGACGCGCGTCACCCATGCCGGTGCGGCTGCGGCGCACGGCCTTGGCGACCGCAGTGACCGCGTCGTCCTGGCCGATGACGCGCCCGTGCAGCTCGCCCTCAAGGTCGCCGAGGCGCTCGCGCTCGCTCTCGGTGAGGCGGTTCACCGGGATCCCGGTGGCCCGCGAGATCACCGCGGCGATCTGCGCCTCGTCGATGACGTGGGCCTCGCCGGTGGCGGTCGTGCGGCCGGCGGATGCCGTGGCGCCCGCCTTCGCGGTCGCCGCGTCGAGCCTGGTCTGCACCCCCTCGATCTCGTCGCGAATCCTCGACGCCTCCTCGTAGTGCTCGGCGCCGACGGCGGCATTCTTGTCGGCCTCCAGCTCGGCGAGCCGCGCGATGAGCGCGGGGACATCCGTCTTCATGCCGAGCTTCAGGCGCAGCCGCGCCCCGGCCTGGTCGATGAGGTCGATGGCCTTGTCCGGCAGCACGCGGTCGCTGAGGTAGCGGGCGCTGAGTTCGACGGAGGCTCGGAGCGCGGCATCCGTGTAACGCACGCCGTGGTGCCCCTCGTAGGCAGGTGCCAGACCGTGCAGGATCTGCACGGCGTCCTCGATCGAGGGCTCCCCCACCTTGACGGGCTGGAAGCGGCGCTCGAGCGCCGGGTCTTTCTCGATCTTGCGGTACTCACTGAGCGTCGTGGCACCGACGAGGTGCAACTCGCCGCGCGCGAGGCGGGGCTTCAGGATGTTGCTCGCATCCATGCCGCCGTCGCCGGCACCGCCCGCGCCGACGACGGTGTGCACCTCGTCGACGAAGATGATGAGCTCGCCCTGGTGCGCGGCGATCTCCTCCATCGTCTTGGTGAGGCGCTCCTCGAAGTCGCCGCGGTAGCGCGTGCCCGCGAGCATGGCCGGCAGGTCGAGCGAGATCACGCGCCTGCCGAGCAGCTGCTCCGGCACGCTCTCCTCGACGATGGCGCGGGCCAAGCCCTCGACGATCGCCGTCTTGCCCACGCCGGCCTCGCCGACCAGCACCGGGTTGTTTTTGGTGCGGCGGCTGAGGATCTCAATGGTCTGCTCGATCTCGTCGGCGCGGCCGATCACGGGGTCGAGCTCGCCGTTGGCTGCGCGTTGCGTGAGGTCTGTGCCGTAGCTGTCGAGCATGGGGGTCGCCGATGCCGCGGCGCTGGCCGCCGGTGCGTCGTCACCGAGCCCGTCATCACCGGGCTCGCCCGCCGTCACCGTCTCGCGGATCTGCTGCGTCAGCGCCTCGGCGGTGACGCCGGCGCGGGCAAGCACCTGGCCGGCCGGGGCGTCCTGCCCCAGCACGAGAGCGAAGAAGAGGTGCTCGGGGTCGATGTACGTCGATCCGCTCGAGCGCGCCACCTGGTAACTGTGGAACAGCGCGCGGGAGGCGCTCGGCGTGATCGTGGCGGCGGCACTAGAGGCGACATCTGTCGCGGCGGGCAGGCGGGCCTCAGCCGCGGTGATGATACGCTCCGGCGACACGCCGATGCGGGCGATCGCCTGCTTGACGCTCTCGTCGTCGACGATCACACGCAGGACGTGCAAGGCGTCGAGTTCGGTTTGGCCTCGCTCCAGGGCGAAGCGTCCGGCCTCGCGCAGGATGCTCTGGGTGCGTGCGGTCAGGAAGCGGCTGAGGTCGATCGACCGTGCCTGTCTTGCCTGCTCGCCCGCGAGGTAGCGGGAGAGGAACTCGTCAAACGAGTTGGCTCCGGCCTCTGTGAAATCTTCGGGCACCAATCCTCCTCTTGTAAAGTTGAGTGCAGTTCGCTCAACTTCAACGCGCGAGGCGCAGAGGTATTCCCGGGCACGGGGTTTCTACAGGATCAGTCGGGCGGGTGGCCGTCAGCTGAGCGGCATGAACGCCGCGGCCTGCTCCGCCTGTGTTCGCGTTGCCTGACGGTTCAGGTCGACACTCCACGCCGGGTACACCCGGAAGCCACGCTTGCCGGCGTGGGCGGCGGAACGCGTCACCCCCAACGCCTCAAGGTGGGCGTCTGTGAAGCGGAACACCCCGAACCTGTCGGCGTCCTGAACGAAGACGAGCAGCCCCGCCGCCTGGTCCTCCGAGCCGAACGGTCTGGTCTCACCATTCTCGTCCCGCGTCCAGACGGCGACAAAGGCACCGGGCTTCTTGGGCGTGACGCGTGCGGTGCGCAACCGCCACCATTCGGATTCGACCTGTACAACACCCGACTCGTAGTCGCCGTTCTGCTCCTCGGCTCGAGGCTGCGCGGCCTCGCCGAATCCGGCATCGCTCAGGGCTTGAAAGCGGTTGAACGCGGTGAACCCCACGGCTCAAGCTGCCGAGCCGGCGCGGGGAGCGCGCAGCCGCTGGCACTGCGGGCAGAAGTGCGAGCCGCGGTTCATGAACTGTGCGCGCTTCATCGGGGTGCCGCAGCGCAGGCACGGTTTGCCCTGCTGCCCGTAAGCGGTGAGGTGGTGGGCGAAGTAGCCGGACGCACCATTCACGTTGACGTACTGCGCATCGAAACTGGTGCCGCCCTCGGCTAGGGCTTTGTCGAGCACGCGGCGCACCTCGGCGAGCAGGGTGCGCTTCTTCTGTGTGGAGAGCGAGGATGCCGGCTGCTCATAGTGCAGGCGTGCAGCCCAGAGTGCCTCGTCGGCGTAGATGTTGCCAATGCCGCTGACCAGGCTCTGGTCGAGCAGCGCGCGCTTGATGCCGGTGTTCTTGCGGGCGAGCGCGGCGAAGAAGGAGGCGTCTGAGAACGCCGGGTCCAGCGGGTCGCGCGCGATGTGCGCCACCTGGCCGGGCAGCTGGAGACGCCAGGGCGCCGCAGCCGTGGTGTCGCCCAGGGCGTCTGCACCGGAGAATCCGCCGGCGCGGCCGTCATCCGTCGGCACCATGCGGTCGACGGCCATCGAGCCGAAGATGCGCTGGTCGACGAAGTTCACCCAGAACTCGCCGTGTTCCGGGTGCTCGATCGCGAGCCGGATGCGCAGCAGGCCGGATTCCTCGAATCCGGGGCTGCGCAGCAGCACCTGGCCGCTCATCCCCAGGTGGGTCACGAGGGCGCGGCCGCTGTCGAGCGGGATCCAGAGGAACTTGCCCCGGCGCACGGCCGCCAGCATCCGCCTCTCGAGGAGGAGGCCCTCGAAGCTGCCGGATGCCGCATCGTGGCGCTTCAGGGAACGCTCGTCGAACACCTCGACGCCGCGCACGAGCGCGCCGGTGACGGCCGGAGCCAGGCCGGCGCGGACCACCTCGACTTCGGGCAGCTCAGGCATCGGGCAGCTCAGGCAATCCGGGTGTTGGCTACTTGCGCCCGGTCAGGCGCGACCAGGCCTCGAGGGCCGCCGCCATCTCGGCGTTCTTCTTGCTGGTGCCCTCACCGTTCGCGGTGACCTTGCCGACGGTCACGGTCGCCACGAAACGCTTGTCGTGGTCCGGCCCGCTCTCGGTGATCGCGTACACGGGTGCAGGACCGCCGTGGTGTGCGGCGATCTCCTGCAGGCTCGTCTTCGGGTCCATCGCGACACCGAAACGGTCCGGGTCGGCCAGAAGCGGCTCGATCAGGCGCAGCACGAACGGGGTCGCGACATCGCCGCCCTTGTCGAGGTAGACAGCTCCGATGATGGCCTCGACGGTGTCGGCGAGGATGGAGGCCTTGTCGCGACCGCCGGTCAGGATCTCACCACGGCCGAGCCGGATGTACTGCCCGAGCTCGATGGAGCGGGCGACCTCTGCGAGGGCGACACTGCTCACCAGGCTGGCGCGTCTCTTGGCGAGGTGGCCCTCGTCAAGATCCGGGTAGCTGCGGTACAGCATGACCGTGACGGCCTGCCCGAGAATCGAGTCGCCCAGGAACTCCAGGCGCTCGTTGGTGGGGATCCCACCGTTCTCGTACGCAAAAGAACGATGCGTGAGAGCAAGCTCGAGCAGCGCATCGTCAATATCAATGCCGAGAGACGCCGCAAGGGCATCCCGCGACTGCTCAGGAAGAGAAGCCATGCAGAATGCCCTTCAGACGGCGTACACCGGCAACACGTGCCGAATTAAACGTCGGCGACCTTACGACCCTTGTACTCCATGAAGAGTTCGGTGCCGGCCGAGTCGGTGACGACCTTGGCGCGGTGCGGGAGGCTGTAGGTGACCTTGCCGTTTTCGACGGTCTTGACGAGGTTGGGAACCTCAGCCTTCCACTGCGAACGGCGGGCGCGCGTGTTGGAGCGTGACATCTTCCGCTTGGGAACAGCCATGACTATCTCTCTTTCTTCGTGTCGATGCCGGCGTCTCCGCCTGCTTCGTTGTCTGTGGAAACCTGCAAGTCCGCAAGCGCAGCCCAGCGCAAGTCGCGCGGCGCTTCTACGGTGAGTTCGGGTTTTTCGGCAAGCCGCTCCCCGGTCTCAGGATTGAGACCTGGGCAATCCGGCCGGCAAACCGGCTGGAACGGAAGTGCAAGCACAACCGCATCCCTGATCAGCGGTTCAAGATCCACGTGGTCATCTTGAACCTCATACTCAAAAGCTTCATCAGAAGAATACGCGAAAAGTTCCTGAAACTCGACTTCGACAGGCAGGTCGATGTCTTTCAGGCACCGTCCGCAGATTCCGGATGCCACTGAATCGATGTTCGCGCTGACCAAAACGCCCTCGTGAACAGCCTCCAGACGCACATCCACGTCCATGATTTCGCCGGCACGCACGGCAACGAGACCTTCCCCCAGCTGGGCGGGGACGGGAATCTCGAGCGTGACCTCGCGCATCTCGCCTGCCCGGCGAAGAAGGTCGCGCACGTGCACGGTGTATGGCGTCTTGCTGAAATTACTCACCACGAGATCCTACCGAGTATTACTGGGGGCTCCCTCCGCGCCGGGTGCGAGGGCGCCGCGAAGGCGCTCGAACAGCGAGGCGGGCAGCAGTCGCGCCCTCAGCCGGCGGCCAAACGGGGTGGCCGCCCTGATGGCGGAGTCGAGCAGGGCGCCGTCTCGCAGCAGTTCGGTCGCCGGCGGCGCGGCACGGGGGGCAGCCACGCTCGGACCGCCCGACGCTGCACCACCTGGCACTGCACCACCTGGCACGCTGTTGACGGGGCGGGCGTAGCGCTCCCGCTCGACGGCGGCGAGGAGTCGCGCGAGGGCGGCCTGCCACTCGTCGGGGGCACTTGCTCTGCTTCGCTCAGCACACGGCCCAGTTGCGCCGCACGCGCTCGGGGCGTCTCGGTGTCGTGCACGGGGTGGCCGCAGTCCTGCAGCGTGTCGGTGAGCTCCTCCCAGAGCGGTTGCACACCGACGCCGGAGCGCACCCGCCTGCGTCGGCGCATGTGCAGCGCCGTGCGGGCAAGCAGAGGGAGGCTGAGCACGAGCAACAGCCCTGCTGCGAACAGAAGAGTGCGATTCAGCGTCTGCCGCGCATCGGCGGCTTGTGCCTGCGCGCTCCCCTGGCCCTGCTGGCCCAGCGCTCCCGGGTCACGTACGGGTGCCGGGGCGCCGCTGGCACCCGGCGTCGGCACGCTGGGCGCGGCCACGGCGGCGCTCGGCAGCGAATAGGAGGGAACGGCTCCCCGCCCGGGTGTCGGCTCGAAGGCGACCCAGCCGACGTTCTCGAAGTAGAGCTCCGGCCAGGCGTGCAGGTCAGAGCTCTGCACGTTGTAGCGCACCTGCCCGTCCTGCTTCTCCCTGGTGCGCTCCCCCGGCGCATAGCCGAGCGAGACGCGCGAGGGGATGTCCAGCGTGCGGGCCATCACGGCCATCGCCGAGGCGAAGTGGATGCAGTAGCCGGAGCGTTTGGTGAGGAAGCGCTCCAGAGCGCGGAGCCCTCCCCCGTCGAAGCCGTCCTCGACCGGGGTGTTCTCCGAGTAGCTGAAGTCGCGTCCGCGCAGGAATTTCTGGAGCGCCGCGGCCTTCAGATACGGCGTGTCCGCCCCGGCCGTCGCCTCACGGGCCGTGTCAGCGATCAGCGTGGGAGTGTCGGCGGGAAGCTCGACGTACCGAGCGATGTCCGCCGGGTAGGAGCCGCCGGCCGCGGCGAGGTCTTCCTGGGTGGGCGCCAGTTCCAGCCCGTTCACGACGTACGCCTGCCCGGCGATCGACGAATGCGTCGTGGCCACGGTCAACGCAGAGGAATCCCAGTACCACTGCCCCTTCAGCCCCTCGATGCTTTTCGCCGGGTATGGAACAGGCAGCCACTCGCTGCGCACGTTCGCGATGTCGACGCTGATGCGCACGTCCTGGGTCGCCACGTTGTCGCTGAGCCCGGGCGGCGCCGGGAAGGCATCCACCGTGTTCGACCGGTTGAACGTGCTGTGACCGGCCACCCAGCTGTCCCCGGCGAAGGAGTCCAGGGTGAGCATCTTGAGGTACACAGGGCGGTTGCCGGTGGAACTGTACGAGAGGGCGGGCACGGATGCCGGCCGGCGCAGGTCCTGGCCGAGATCGATGAGCGGGTTGACCGCGCCGCCGAACAGCGAGCTGCTGGGTGGCCCGACGCCCAGCTGGGCACCGAGCGAGACGAGCGGCATGGCGGCGGTCAAGACGAGGGCGGCGACGATGCCGAGCGCCCCGACTCCGAGTGCCCCGCCGAGCGGCCCCAGGCCGGGCTGTTTCGTCGCCGTCACGACGCGCGGCCCACCCCGGCGGCCATCGGCGGTCAGCGCGGTGCTGGCGGCCTCCTCGCTGCGCCGGGTCCGCACGTCGACCCGCATCAGCAGCAGGAACGAGGCGGCGGCGAGGACGAGCACCCACAGCTGCTCGTCCTGGCGCAGCACCACGGTCGGCAGGATCAGCAGCAGCGCGACCGGGATTCCGGCGAGCGCCGGCAGCCGCACCGCCACCGCGAGGGTGTCCATCAGCAGCACGAGCAGCCCGGCGCCGATCGCGAGCAGGAAGCTGATGCCCGCCGTGGCGTCCGCGGGAACGGCCTGCGTCTGTATGGAGCTCTGCCCCTCGGCCACGAGCGAGCCGAAGACGCCGAGGGTGTCGGGTGTCGGCAGCAGGAACAGCAGCCCCGTGCCCGCCCCGAACGTGAGCGTCAGGAATGCCAGCATCCCCGCGAGCGCCAGCACGGGCACCAGCACGGGTGGCACGCCCCATTGGCGCAACAGCGCAGAGCCGGCACCGACGATGCCGATCGTGGCCAGGCTCGCCCACCACCACCCCGCCGACGCGAGCAGGGGCGTGATGGCGAGCATGCCGCACACCGCCAACAGCATCACGGCCCCCGCCAACAGCCAGTACGGCCGGCCGCGCAGGGCGAAGCGTTGGGGTGCGAGCTCAGGCGACATCCGACACCCGGCCCTTCTGGGCCTCGACCCACGCATCCGGGAGCTGCTCCGGGTTGCGCAGTTCGATGCAGTGCCAGCCGGCGGCGGTGAGTCGTTCGTCGGCGTCACGCGTCACGGTGCCCAGCAGGAAGGCGACGGCCGGCCCGCAGAAGGGCCGGAGCGCCGCAAGCTCGGCGGCCTCCTGCTCGTCGATGTCGATGAGCACGGCGAACGTAGGCAGGTGGGCGCTGGAGTTGCGCAGCACGCTGCCGGCCGATTCCTCCTCTGTCGCACGGATCGTCGGGGCCGGCAGCTGCAGGTTCGCGAGCCCCTCCAGCAGCGCCCGGTCCCCTCCTGGCGCGCGGAACGTGCTCGGGGCATCACCGCGCAGCCCGCCGCGGCCCTGCTCGCCGCTCGACAGGCCCGGCCCCAACTGGCTGGGACCCGTCTCAACCAGGTCCAGCCGGAATCCGGCGGCGAGGAGGTGCATGGCGATGGATGCCACCGCCTCCAGCGCCAGCTCCACCGCCGTGTCGAGCCGGCCGCGGCGCTGCCGCACGGCCGTGAGTTCGGCGGCCGAGGCGCCGGAGAGGGTGGTGTCGAGGATGATCCGGGCCTCGGGGTTGCTGCGCTGCTCCTCTTGCCGCACCATCAGCTCGTCGCGTTTGGCCGTCGCCGCCCAGTGCACACGGCGCAGGGCGTCGCCCGGGCGGTACTCGCGCGCGATCAGCTCGTCGGAGTTGGGGTTTGTGTGCCGCAGAAGCTCGTGCAGCGCGCCGGTGCCCGAACTCAAGGCCCTGCCCTGATCCGGCAGCACGCTCACCCGCGGCGTCACCACCAGGTCGTGCGGCTCGCCGACCGGTCGCTCCGCGTATGCGAGCCCGAACGGGTCCACCATGCCGAGCACCAGCGGGCCGATGTCATAGACGCCGCGCCGCCGGGGCCGGAGCGTGTACTCCAGCCGGGCGGTGTCGTCGCCGCCCGAAGCCCCCGGCCGGTGGCGGCCCAAGGAGGGAAGCAGGGCATCGTGCGGAACCTGGATGCCCGCGGCGGCCTGGTCGCGCCAGCGGGCGCCGAAGCTGGCGCGCCGGCCGATGTTGCGCACGGTGAGCGACACGACGGCCTCACCGCCCGCAGAGACGATCCCTGGCGCGAACAGCCGGGTCACGTGCACCCGCGCGCCCCGCATGACGACATAGCAGAGCGCGACGATCGGCACGGAGAGCAGCACGAAGGAGATGAAGAGGAACTCCCGACGGCTGAACAGCAGCGCGCCGGCGACGAGTGCGACGCCGATCACGAAGAACGCCCAGCCCCGCCGGCTCAGGCGCGGCCACCAGTCGCGCCGCAGTGACCGCCCGCCGCCCGTCGTTGCCGCGCTCATGGCTCCGCCCCGTTAGCTGCGCTGCGTCGAGCCGAGGGGAATGGGCGTGGCCGCGACGATCCGCCTGACCACCTCGTCGATCAGGGGTGCACTGTCTTGGTGGTGGTGCCCGAGTGCCCGGCTGGTCGGCACCAGGCGGTGGCCCAGCACCGACACCACGATCTCGTCGATGTCGTCCGGCAACACGAACTCGCGCCCCTGCAGGGCGGCGTGAGCCTTGGCGGCCCGCACCAGCTGCAGCGTGGCCCGCGGGCTCGCGCCGAGACGCAGGTCCCGGTCGTCCCTGGTCGCCCTGGCGATGCTCACCGCGTACTCCTTGATGCCGGGCGAGGCGTACACGCCACGGGCCGCGCGCATCATGGCCTGCAGCTCCTCGCCGCTCACCACGGCGCCGATGCGGCTGAGCGGGCTGGAGGTGTCTCGGGCGTCGAGCATGGCCAGCTCGCTCTCCATGTCCGGGTACCCCATTGAGATGCGGGCCATGAACCGGTCCCGCTGGGCTTCCGGCAGCGCGTAGGTGCCTTCCATCTCGATCGGGTTCTGCGTGGCGACGACGGTGAACGGGCTGGCCAGAGGGTAGGTGGTGCCATCCACCGTCACCTGGTTCTCCTCCATGCACTCCAGCAGCGCCGACTGCGTCTTCGGGCTGGCCCGGTTGATCTCGTCGCCGATGACGATGTTGGCGAACACGGCTCCGGGCTTGAACTCGAAGCGCCGCTCGGCCTGGTTGAAGATGGAGACACCCGTGACGTCGCTTGGCAGCAGGTCGGGGGTGAACTGGATGCGACTCACCGAACAGTCGACGGAGGCGGCGAGCGCCTTGGCCAGCATCGTCTTGCCCACGCCGGGCACGTCCTCGATGAGCAGGTGGCCCTGCGCCAGCAGCACGGTCAACGCCGTGCGCACTGCAATGTGCTTGCCGTCGATGACGGATTCGACGTTGGCCATGATCTGGGCCGCACGGGATGCGAGCTCGCCCAGTGGCATGCCGGCATCCGCCTCTGGCAACGACCGCGTCGGGTGGGGCGTGGCCGTCGCCGTCTCTGCCGGCAGGCCGTTCACACCATGCTCCCCTGCAGGAAGTCTGCGACCGCGGGCGGCACGTAGGGCGAGACATCGCCGCCCAGAGCCGACACCTGGCGCACCAGCGAGCTGGACACGTGGCCGTGTGCGGGGTTCGGCAACAGGAACACGGTCTCGACGCCGGCCAGGTGGCGGTTGACGATCGCCATCGGCGTCTCGTAGGCCACGTCGATCTGCGAGCGGATGCCCTTGACCAGCACGGAGGCACCGACCTCGGTGCAGTAATCGACCAGCAGGCCGACGGTCCAGGAGGCGACGACGACGTTGCGTGCGGCGAACGATTCGGCGATGGCCTGCTCGATCAGTGAGACCCGCTGCGCGATAGGCAGCAGCGCGGACTTGTCCGGGTTGTGCACGACGAGCACGTGGAGCTCGTCGTAGAGCCCGGCCGCCCGCTCGATGACATCGAGATGACCGAGGGTGACGGGGTCAAAGGAACCAGGGACGACGGCGATCCTGCGCATAAGTCTCACACTAGTGCCAGAAGGCCGCTGCATCGCGTGAGCGCCACATGCTCAGTTTTTACTCAAGAAGTCCCGGCTGGATTCGTCCAATCGGCGGCGCACGGCGGCGGCCAGCGCTGGAAGCTGCTGGAGCTCCGGGTCGGCCTCCACGAGGCCCTCTGCGGCCCGGCGCGCCTCGAGAATCACCTCGCCGTCCCGTGCCACGCGCAGCAGGCGCAGGGCCGAGCGCCCACCGGACTGTGTTCCTCCCAGCACGTTGCCCTCCCGGCGCAGCTCGAGGTCGATCTGGGCGAGTTCGAAGCCGTCCAGGGTGCCCGCGACGGCGTCCACCCGCTGCCAGCCGGTGCTCTCCGGGGCGGCGGTTGTCACGAGCAGGCAGATTCCCGGCACACCGCCTCGGCCGACGCGGCCGCGCAGTTGGTGCAGCTGTGAGACACCGAAGCGGTCGGCATCCAGCACCACCATCATCGATGCGTTCGGCACGTCGACACCGACCTCAATGACGGTTGTGGCCACGAGCACATCGATCTCGCCGGCTGCGAAGGCCAGCATCGCCGTCTCTTTCTCGTCGCCCGTCATGCGACCGTGCAGCGCCTCGATGCGCCGCCCGGCCAGCTGTGGCAGCGTGCGGAGGCGCTCGAGCACGGCCTGCACATTGGCCATCTGCGGGCGGGCAGGTGCCGGTTCCGCGGCGAGATCGGGGTCGATCTCTGCCTCCTCGCCGGCTTCCAGCGCCCCACCGATCTCGAGCTCCTTCGGCCCGATCGCCGGGCACACCACGAATCCCTGGCGGCCGAGCGCCAGTTCGTCTCCGAGCCGCCGCCAGATCTGGCCCTCCCAGCCCGGTTTCGTCGCCAGCGGGACCGCGAAGCTCTCGATGCCGGGGCGACCCGCCGGTAGCTCGGCGATCACGCTGACGTCGAGGTCGCCGAACACCGTCATGGCAACGGTGCGCGGGATCGGAGTGGCGGTGAGCACGAGCACGTGCGGTTGGCGGCCCTTCAGCCTCAACGCCTCGCGCTGGTCGACGCCGAAGCGGTGCTGCTCGTCGATCACGACGAGCCCGAGGTCATAGAACTCGACGGAGCCGCTGATCAGCGCATGCGTGCCCACGACGATGCGCGCCTGCCCAGAGACGGCGCGCAGCGTGCCCTTGCGGCGGTCGGCGACCGGCTGCTGGCCGGTCAGCAGCGTCGGAACGAGCTCGGCAGCCAGCTCAGGGCCGAGGGCGCGCACGATCGAGCGCAGGTGCTGGGAGGCCAGCACCTCGGTCGGCGCCAGAAGTGCCGACTGACCGCCGGAATCGGCAACGGCCAGCATGGCGCGCAGCGCGACGATCGTCTTGCCCGAGCCCACCTCACCCTGCACGAGTCGGTGCATGGGCGCGCTGGCGGCCAGATCGGTGGCGATCTCGGCACCGACGAGATTTTGGTCTCCGGTCAAGGTGAACGGCAGCGCGGCGTCGAAGCGCTCAAGCAGCCCGCCGGGTTTGGGCACGCGAGGGGTCGCCGGCTCGGCTCGCGAGCGGGCCCGCTGCTGCAGCAGTGCCACCTGCAACACGTAGGCCTCTGTGAAACGCAGGGTACGGCGCGCGGCGATGGAATCGCCCTCTGAATCGGGCCGGTGGATCTGCCAGAGCGCCTGGTGCTGGCTGAGCAGCGACTTCTCGCGCCGCAGCGACGCCGGAAGCGGGTCTTCAGACAGTGTCAGTGCGTCGAGGGCGATGCGCATGATCTTGGTGAGTTGCGCACTCGTCACCTGATTGGTGGCGGGGTAAATCGGGATCGGCGCCTCGGCCCAGCGCCGGGCTTGCTCCTCGGCGGCGAGGCTGGCGGAATCCTTCTCGGAATCGGCGGGCTCTTCGAAGGGCTCGAACTGCGGGTGCGCCAGTTGACGCTTGCCCTTGTAGTCGCTGATCTTGCCGGAGAAGATGCCGCGCACGCCGGGCTGCAGCATGTTCAGCCGCCAGCGCTGGTTGAAGAAGGTCAGCCAGACGTGCGCACGGCCGTCGCTGATCACGATCTCGACGATGGAGCCGCGCTTGGTCTTCATGGTGCGCTCGCGCGCCTCGATCACCTGGCCGATGATGGTCACGTTCTCGCCGAGGGGAAGCTCGGAGAGCGCCGTCAGCTCGCCGCGCTTGGCATAACGGCGCGGGTAGTGCGCGAGCAGATCGGCCATGGTGAGCATGCCGAATGACTTGTAGAGGGCGGATGCCGTGCGCCCGCCGAGCACATTGGCGATCCTGTCATCGAGGGTCGCCTCGCCAGGCGCGATCTGTGCGGCGGGCAGCTCGGGCTGGTCGTGCGCTGAGGGCGCACCCGGAACCGCTGGAGGCTCCGCCGCCGTCTGCCTGCTGAGCGCGGAAGCTGGCTGCTCGATCATTCTTCGATCGTAGACTTCGCCTCCGACACGGTCTTCGGAGCGTCCCCGGATCCCGGTTCCGGCTCGGGCGCAGGCTCTTCGCCTGACACGGACTCGGAGGTCGCTTCGGTCTCCGTCTCGGTCTCGGTCTCGGATTCAATCTCGGTCGCGTTCGTGGACTCGGACTCGGTCGCGTCGTCCGACACCTCGTCGGGCTCGACGTCGGTCATCGCCTGTGAAACGTCGCCCGATGCCTCCTCCGGCGCCTCCTCCGGCACGCCCTCCTGGGCGTCTTCCGACACGTCTTCCTGCGCGGCCTCCGACACAGTTTCCGGAGCCTCCTCTGACCCGGCTACCAGCGCGGCGATCTCCGCGGCGACATAGCGGTCGTCCGGGCGTTGGGCGGCCAGTGCGCGCTGCAGCTGCAGCGCCTCCTCGGTGCGCCCGAGGGTGCGCAGGCAGCGCGCGATCGCCCAGCGGGCGAGGAAGCGCTGCTCTGCCGTGCCGACGCTTGTGGCGAAGTCCAAGGCACGCTCGAAGTGCGGCAACGCCTCCTCCGCACGCCCGTTGTCATGCAGGTACCAGGCCAGGTTGTTGTGCAGGGCGACGCCCCAGCGCTGTGTGCGCGCCTGGCCGGCCGACGCCACCAGTTCGAGGCCGTCGGCTGCCCACTGCTCCTCTTGGCCGGCATCCGTCAGCGCCAACATGTGCACGGCGTCCAGCGCGAGGAAGGTGA
The DNA here is from genome assembly GCF_001542775.1 of Microterricola viridarii. Lineage (GTDB taxonomy): Bacteria > Actinomycetota > Actinomycetes > Actinomycetales > Microbacteriaceae > Microterricola > Microterricola viridarii_A. The sequence goes on along the minus strand of NZ_CP014145.1, from coordinate 904,057 downwards.
CGCCACCGGCGACCGCGTCGCGGGCGGCCTTCGTGAACAGGGGCACCGCCTCTTCCGGCACGCCCTCCGCCACACGCAATCGGCCGCGCTCCAGTGCGATGCGGGCGGCAACGATCGGGCTGTCGCTCTGGATGGCGTTCAGCACGGCATCGCCGTCGTCATATTCACCGGTGAGGCCCAGGGCCCGGGCAAGCTGCGTCGCGAGCTCCGCTCTGGCTTCCTCGCTGTATTCCAGGTCGTCGCTGGCCATGCGGAATCTCTCGACGGACAACTGCGGATCTGAGAAATTCCACAGCTGGTCGAGCACCGTCTGGTCAATGGTCTTCGGTGACGAGTTGAGATCTGACACACACCCATCTTCACAGAGTTGACCCCCGTGTGCGGGATAGGCTCGAACCACAATGACACGAATCGTTTCCGGCTTCGCCGGCTCGCTCACCCTGAAGGTTCCCAAACAGGGCACCCGTCCGACCAGCGACCGGGTCCGTGAGGCCATTTTCTCGGCGTTGGAGGCCCGCGATGCGATCGCCGGCCTGCGGGTGCTCGACCTGTACGCCGGCTCCGGCTCCCTCGGTCTGGAGGCGGCAAGCCGCGGCGCCCGCGTCGTCACGCTGGTCGAGAAGAACCCTCAGGCGGCCGCGCTCTGCCGGGCGAACGCCACCGCCGTCACGCGTGCAGCACCCGGCCGCTCAGCGCCGCAGATCACCGTCTCGGGCCAGAGCGTGCAGTCCTTCCTCGACGGCACGAATGCCGGTTTCGATCTCGTCTTCATAGACCCGCCGTACGAGCTCGGCGAGGCCGAGCTGGCGCAGAACCTGGCCGCGCTCGCGCCCAAGCTGCACGAGCTTGCCGTCGTCATGGTGGAACGCAGCTCCCGCTCGCCGGAGCCGCTCTGGCCGGCCGGGCTCGAGCTCGACCGCCGCAAGGACTACGGCGACACGACACTGTGGTGGGCTGCACCCGGCGCAGACGACTCCGCGGAGCCGACCGGGCACTGACCCGGCACCGGCGTCGGGCCACCCTTTCGCTCGCTGGAGCGCTATGCAAGACTCTGTGCGTGAACAGCACCCGCGAAGCGGTTCCAGCAGTCGATGAGCCGTTCGCCCTGTCGTTGGACGGGCGTAGGTTCCGGTTCGGAGCGGTCGTGAGTGGGGCTGCCGACCACGGTCAGTTCGTCACTCTGCTGACCCCGGACGGCCGTGTGCAACTCGGCCAGGTCGACGCGGTCTCGGCCGGACCCGACGCTACCGTCACCGGCGAGGGCGCACTGATCGGCCTGGTCGGCGATTCCGGGCTCGACCCGCTCGGCACCTTCCCGTTCGGCTCGGCCCAGATCTTCATGGCAGACCCGTCGATGATCGACCTGGTCTACGCCTCCGCCGACGCGACGCTGAACGTCGGGTCCATCCTCGGCGCCGACAACGTCTCGGCGCGGCTCATCCCGAAGCGCTTCAACCGGCACACCTTCTGGTGCGGGCAGAGCGGATCCGGCAAGACCTATGCCCTCGGCGTGCTCATTGAACAACTGCTCATCCGCACTCGGCTGCCGATGGTGATCTTCGACCCCAACGCCGACTTCGTGCGCATCGGCGACCTCAGCACCCACGGTGAGGCGGCCGAGTCCGCTGAGGAGGCCGCACTTCTGCAGAGCCGCGACATCCGCGTGCTGCGGCCGGACGGCACCGACGGCGCAGATCCGCTCCTCGTGCGCTTCACCGAGCTGTCGATGCCGTCCAAGGCGGCCGTGCTGCGCCTGGACCCACTCACCGACCGGGCCGAGTACAACGAGCTGTTGCACTTCGAGCGCACCATCGGCAGCCGCACCCCAGAGGACATCATCCCCAAACTGCTGCAGAGTGAGAGCGCGGCCGCCCGCGCGCTGGCGGCGCGGATCGAGAACCTCCGGCTGATCGACTGGGAGCTGTGGGCGGGCGACCGCGTGTCGGTGACGGACGTCATCCGGGAGCGGCCGGATGCGACGGTGCTGGACCTCGGCGGATTCAACCATCCCGACGAATACCTCGTCGTCGCCCTCTCCGTGCTCGATGAGCTCTGGGAGCGGCGCGAGGAGCGCAAGCCCATCCTGATCGTCATCGACGAAGCGCACAATCTGTGCTCGCCTGAGCACAACGAGCCGCTCGACGTGGCGGTGCGGGAACGCATCACCCAAATCGCCGCCGAGGGGCGCAAGTTCGGGCTCTGGCTGCTGCTGTCGACGCAACGCCCGTCCAAGGTCGCCTCCGGCATCCTCTCCCAGTGCGACAACGTTGCTGTGATGCGGATGAGCTCGCCGGCCGACCTCGGCGAGCTTGCGGTGCGGTTCGGTTTCGTGCCGGCGGACATGCTGGCCAGGACGACCGGGTTCAGGCAGGGCGAGGCCTTCTTCGCGGGCGGCTTCGTGCCCGCCCCGACGCTCGCCACGATGCGCACTCGGCTCACCGTCGAGGGCGGGGCCGACGTAAGGGTGCCGCTGCGGGCCGACGGCGCACGCCCGTGATGAACGCCGAGCGACCACTGTCGGCATCCGCGCTGCACCGCGAGGAGGTGCGGGGCCGCTGGGAGCGGGCGACGCGCTGGCCGCTGATCGTGCTCTCGATCGGCTTCCTCGTGGCCTACAGCCTGGTGACGATCCGGCCGAGCTGGACCAGGGACGAGCAGGTCATCATCGTCGCCGTCATGGCGGCGGCGTGGCTGGCGTTCATCGTCGACCCGATCGTGCGGCTGCTGCTGACCGCCCCCCGCCGGCGCTCGGCCTACGTCCGCGCCTACAAGGTCGAATTCTGGGCGGCCGTTCTGCCGATCCTGCGGCCGTTCTCGCTTCTGCGGCACCTGGACTCGACCCCCGGCTTCATCGGCAATGGCGGCAACGCGCTGCGCTCCCGAGTCATCGCCGTGGCCGCCGCCTACGCCGCCATGTACGTGTACGTCATAGCCATCACTGTGCTGCAGGTGGAACGGAATGCGCCGGGCGCAACGATTATGACTTTCGGGGAGGCGATCTGGTGGGCCTTCGTCACCATCGCAACAGTCGGCTACGGCGACTACGTTCCCGTGACGTCGTTCGGTCGCGTCCTGGCCGTGATGCTGATGGCCGGCGGTGTCGTGATCATCGGCACGGCCAGCGCGCTCATCGTCTCTTACCTGTCCGAGCGCATCACCACGCACGGAGCGGGGGCGGCTGCCGCTCAGGCAAAGCCAGAGGCGCCGCCGAGCAAGGACGACGAGGGCTAGTCATCCCGCGTGGCCGTCCCAGCCGCGGTACGGGTCCCAGCCGCCCGGCACATGGGGTGCGCCGTCGACCGTGATGCCGGCCGGCTCCCCCGCTGGCAGGGCGAGGACGCGCCCGATCGGCCGAAACCCGGTGGGAAGAGCCGTGTCGGCCGGGAAGCAAGCGAGCAGCGAGTGGTCCTCTCCGCCGCCGAGCGCGCTCTCCGGGTGGCCGCCGAGCGCGGCGGCGTCGAAATCGATGAGCACCCCACTGGCCCGGGCGATGCGCGTCGCGTCCAGGGCGAGGCCGTCCGAGACGTCCAGCATGGCGGTGGCCCCGGATGCCGCGGCAGCCGCCCCGGCCAGAATGGGCGGCGAGGGCCGCAGCTGGGCCTCGAGTAGGGCCGGGTGCTCGGTGCGCAGCGCGTCGGCGGCAGCGACATCCGGGGTCCCGGCGGCATCGACGCCGCGCGCGAACAGCAGGGCCAGCCCGCGGCCCGCCTGGCCGAGCGTGTTGCCGCCCTCGGCGACGGCGACCACATCGCCCGGCCGCGCGCCGGAGCGCAACACGGGGGCTCGCCCCTCGAGGTCGCCGAACGCGGTCACAGCCAGCGTCAGGGTGTCTGAGACCGAGAGATCGCCGCCGACGACGCCGCAGCCGGGGGCGAGGGCGGCGCACGCCTCGCGCAGCCCGTCTGCGATGCCCTCGAGCACGCTGACCGGCAGCTGCTGAGGGGCGGCGATCGCGACGACGAGGGCGGTCGGTCGGGCGCCCATCGCCGCGACGTCGGAGAGGTTGGTGGCCGCGGCCTTCCAACCGAGGTCCTGCGGGCGCGACCAGGCCAGACGGAAGTCTGGGCCCTGGATCATCATGTCGGTGGTGACGACGAACCGGCCGTCCGGCGCGGCAACGACGGCGGAGTCATCGCCGGGGCCGAGGAGGGCGGCATCCGCGTCGGGTAACCGCGGGAAGAGACGCTGCAGCACCGCGATCTCACTGAGCTCTGCCAGTGTCGGGTCATCGGTTCCGGCGGGGGCGCCAGAGTGGTCGGATTCAGCGCGGGTCATAGTCTCAAGGTAGCCTGAGTAGCGATGCTCTCCCGTACCCTGACCCGCCCGCTGGCCGCCATCGGCTCGGCCCTGCTCATCACCGCGACTCTGGCCGGCTGTGCTTCCGCAGTCGCGCTGGAACCGGCCGCCGACGCCACGAACCCGGGCTGCGCCGAGATCGTCGTGCGCCTGCCCGACGCCCTCGGCGAGCAGAAGCTGCGCGAGACGAACGCGCAGGGCACCGGCGCATGGGGCGACCCGGCCACGATCCTGCTGCGCTGCGGCGTCGAGGTGCCGGGGCCGACCACCGACCAGTGCGTCGAGGTCGGCGGCGTCGACTGGATCGTCGACGAGAGCAACAAGCCGATCTTCCGCTTCGTGACGTACGGGCGCACGCCGGCCACCGAGGTCATCGTCGACTACAACAAGGCCTCCGCCAGCGCCCTGATCGACCTTGTCGGCGCGATCTCGACGATCCCCGCCGAGAACGCCTGCGTCGACGTCAGCGACGTGCTCCCCGCCGGGTAACCTTTCCCGCTCGGTCGCTGGCTTCGGTCGCTAGCGCTCCCTCGAGCCAACGTGAGAGGTCGCATCGGCCAGCGGGGGCGGCGCCGCTCCCTCCCCACGTCGGCTCGAAGGGGCCGCGCAGCACCCGAAGCCGCGGAGCCAACCAGAACGAGTCGCCCACGTTCCTACGAAGTTGGCTTCGGTCGCAAGCTCCCTCAAGCCAACGGGAGAAAGCACGTCGGCTCGAGGGGCCGCGCCGCGACGAAGGAGCAGCGCAGCACCCGAAGCCGCTGAGCCAACCACAACGGGTTGCCCGCGTTCCTGCAAAGCTGGCTTCGGTCGCTGGCGCTCCCTCGAGCCAACGTGAGAAAGCAAGTCGGCTGGAGGGTGCAGCGCCGTTCCCTCCCCACGTCGGCTCGAGGGGGCCGCGCCGCGACGAAGGAGCAGCGCAGCACCCGAAGCCGCGGAGCCAACCCGAACGAGTTGCCCGCGTTCCTGCAAAGTTGGCTTCGGTCGCTGGCGCTCCCTCGAGCCAGCGGGAGGGAGCACGTCGGCTCGAGGGGGCTGCGCCGCGACGAAGGAGCAGCGCAGCACCCGAAGCCGCGGAGCCAACCGGGCCGCGCTAGGTCTCAGCGGCCCAACGAGCCGGCTCGTGCACGCCGTCCTCTCGCACGCGCATGCCCGGGCCGCCCGCGATCAGCGCGTCCTTCCGACGGCGCAGCCAGCCCTGCACCGTGTGTTCACGTGCGAACGCGGCCGCGATGCTGTCGAACTCCTCGTAGTAGACGAGGCGCACCGGTAACCGCCGCGCCGTGTACTTGGCGCCGGAACCGGACTGATGCTGCACCAGGCGGCCATCGAGGCCCCAGGTGCTCCCGGCGTATAGGGTGCCGTCGGCACATCGGAGCATGTACATGTAGGGCATGTAGCCATCGTGTGCGTCGGCGAACGGTGCCGACGGATGCCGGTTCACGTTGTGGAGCACCCCCACCCAACGCGGGACTGTGAGCAACTGACCCGACGGTGTTGGCTTCGGTCGCAAGCTCCCTCGAGCCAACGGGAGAAAGCACGCCGGCTCGAGGGGGCCGCGCCGCGACGGAGGAGCAGCGCAGCACCCGAAGCCGCGGAGCCAACCGGAACGGGTTGCCCGCGTTCCTGGGGTGTTGGCTTCGGTCGCTGGCGCTCCCTCGAGCCAACGGGAGAAAACAGGCCGGCTCGAGGGAGCAGCGCAGCACCCGAAGCCGCCGAGGCAACCAGGACGAGTTGCCCTCGTTCCTGGGGTGTTGGCTTCGGTCGCAAGCTCCCTCGAGCCAACGGGAGGGGCGGGCGGGGGCTAGCGGGGCGCTACTTCGCCAGGGCCACCGCGATCAGCTCGTCGATCAGGGCCGGGTAGCTGAGCCCGGATTTCTGCCAGCAGGTGGGGAACATCGAGATCGGTGTGAAACCGGGCATTGTGTTGATCTCGTTGACGACGAAGCCGTCGGCGGTCAAGAAGAAGTCAACGCGGGCCAGACCCTCGCAGCCGATCGCCTCGAAGGTGCGCACGGCGAGCTCGCGCATCTCGGCCAGCTCGGCGTCGCTGAGCACAGCCGGGCAGACCAGCTCGATGCCGTCTGCGCCCATGTACTTGGCGTCGAAATCGTAGAAGTCGCGGCCGGTCACGACGACCTCGCCGGCGACGGATGCCCGCGGTGCCTCCCCCGGACGACCACCCAGAACACCGATCTCGACCTCGCGGCCGATGATCGTCGCCTCGATGAGCACCTTGTCGTCCTCGGCGAGGGCGACAGTCATGGCATCCGCGAGCTGGTCCAGCGAGGACACCTTGCTGACGCCGACGCTGGAGCCGGCACGGGCAGGCTTGACGAAGACGGGCAGGCCGAGCTCGGCGACCGCGGCCTCGACACCGGCCACGTCGCTCGCCCAGCGGCGCGCGGTGACGGTCTGCCACGGCGCGACGGCGATGCCGGCCTGGCGCAGCACGGTCTTGGTGAAGTGCTTGTCCATGCCGAGGGCGCTGGCGAGCACGCCGGAGCCGACGTAGGGCAGACCGGCCAGCTCGAGCAGACCCTGCACGGTGCCGTCCTCGCCGAACGGGCCGTGCAGGATCGGGAAGACGACGTCGACGGTGCCGAGCGAACGGCTGGTGCCGTCGGCATCCGTGACCATCAGCTCGCGCGAGGCCGTGCTCTCCGGCCAGCGCACGCGCGTGCCGTTGTCGACGACGTGCGGCATGGCGTCAGGGTTCAGCCGGAACAAGGCAGCGTCATCCGGCTGCAGCGTGAAGGCGCCGTCGGCCGTCATCCCGATCGGGATGACGGTGAAGCGTTCGCGGTCAATCGCCGAGAGGACCCCGCCCGCCGTGGCGCAGCTGATCGAATGCTCGCTTGACCGACCCCCAAACAGCAGCGCTACCGTGAGCTTGTGCGTCATCGAGTGTCCTTTCGCCTTGCGGCTCGTCTGAGTCTGTAGTGAGGTGCGGTGCGATGTCGCGCGGGTTCAGCGTGCCGGCCAGAACCTGGCGCACCTGCTCGACGATCGGCATCTCGACACCCTTGGCCTTGGCCAGTTCGAGAATGGGGCTGACGGATGCCAGACCCTCTGTTGTCTGTTGCATCTGCTTGACCACGTCGGCCTGGCTGTAGCCCTGGCCGAGCAGACGCCCCGCGGTGTTGTTGCGCGACAGCGGCGACTGGCAGGTGGCGATCAGGTCGCCGAGCCCCGCCAGACCGGAGAGCGTCTCGGGGTGCGCACCATAGGCGACCGCGAAGTCGGTCATTTCGACCAGGCCGCGGGTGATGATGGAGGCCTTCGTGTTCTCGCCGTAGCCGACACCGTCAACGATGCCGATGGCGACGGCGATGAGGTTCTTCAGCACGCCGCCGAACTCGGTGCCGATCACGTCGGTGTTGACGAAGGTGCGGAAGTAGCCGTTGCGGGCCAGCAGGGCAACGGCCTGCGCCGTTTCGAGGCTGGTGGAGGAGACGACGGCGGCCGTCGGCTGCTCCTTCGCGATCTCGAGGGCCAGGTTCGGTCCGGAGATGGCGGCGATCCTGTCGGTGCTGATCGGCAGAACCTGCTCGATCACCTCGCTCATGCGCAGGCCGGTCGAGCGTTCGACGCCTTTCATCAGCGAGACGATGATCGCGTTCGCCCCGATGTGCGGCTCGGCGGTGATCAGGTTCTCGCGCAGTGACTGGCTGGGCACCGAGACGAACACCTGCTCGGCGCCGGCCAGGGCCAGGTCAAGTCGGGAGGTGGCGCGCAGCGAGATGGGCAGGTTGATGCCGGGCAGGTAGTCGCTGTTGCGCTTGGCTTCCTGGATCTCGCGGGCGAGCTCCGGGCGGCGCGCCCAGAGCACGACATCCGCGCCGCCGTCGGCCAGGATCTTGGCGAAGGTCGTGCCCCAGCTGCCTGCTCCGAGCACGGCGACCCGGGTTCCCGGCTTGATGGTGGGGGTTTTCGGGTTCTTGGGGGCCCTAGGAGTCAAAACGACCCGTCTCTTTCTGGTCGTGCGCGCTGGGGTTCCACCGCTCGGCGGGGGCCTTCTCGCCGCGCAGGTCTTCCAGCAGCATGGTGATGGCGTCCATCACCACGGCGGTCGCGGCGTTGAGGTTGGCCGTGTCGAGCGGCTTGCCGCGGAATGCGTCCAGGTCGACGGGGTCGCCGACCTTGACGAGGATGTGCTTGCGTGGGAAGACGCTGATCTTCTTCGAGTAGCGGGCCATGAGCTGCTGGCTGCCCCAGTGCGCGACCGGGATGACGGGGATGTCGCGCTCGAGCGCGATGCGCACCGCGCCGGTCTTGCCGCGCATCGGCCAGAGGTCGGGATCGCGGGTGAGCGAGCCCTCCGGGTAGACCACGACCATGCGGCCCTTCTCGACCAGCTCCTCCGCCGCACGGAGTGCAGAGTGCGAGTTGTTGCCTGCACGCTCGACGGGGATCTGGCCGGAGGCGCGCAGCGCCCAGCCGAGCACAGGCACCTTGAACACCGAAGCCTTCGCCAGGAAGCGCGGGTAGCGCCCGAGCTTCCAGGCGACAACGCCGACGACGACGGGGTCGATCTCGCTGTAATGGTTCGGGGCGACGACGTATGCACCCTGCCGCGGCATCTTGTGACCGTCGCGGATCTCGAAACGAGCGGCGAGGTTCATCAGCGGCACGGCGATGCCCGCGAAGACCCAAAAGATCGAGGGCTGACTCTTCTCAGAGCGCGGGCGCCGGCCGCGGGCAGTCGTCTGGGGCATCCCCCCATTATCCTTCGACGGCATCAGTCTTCGAGGTCGAAGTCGGCACCCAAGATCTCCAGCTTGCTGATGAAGTTCTCGTAGCCGCGCGCAATGATGCCGACGTTACTCACCGTGGAGGTGCCTTCGGCACTCAGCGCGGCGACCAGGTGGCTGAAGCCACCCCGGAGGTCGGGGACCTCGACATCGGCGCCGTGCAGCTTCGTCGGGCCGGTGATCACCGCGGAGTGGTTGAAGTTGCGCTGGCCGAACCGGCAGGCGTGGCCGCCGAGGCATTCCTTGTGGATCTGGATCGTCGCGCCCATGTCGACGAGCGCGTCGACGAAGCCGAAGCGCTGCTCGTAGACGGTCTCGTGCACGATCGAGACGCCCTGCGCCTTGGTCAGCGCCACGACGAGCGGCTGCTGCCAGTCGGTCATGAAGCCGGGGTGCACGCCGGTCTCGATGATGACCGGGTTCAGCTCGCCACCGGGGTGGTAGAAGCGGATGCCGTCTTCGAGGATGTCGAACGCGCCGCCAACCTTGCGGAAGACGTTGAGGAACGTGAGCATCTCGGCCTGGCGGGCGCCGCCGACGGTGATGTCACCCTCGGTGGCCAGCGCGGCCGCGGCCCAGCTGGCTGCCTCATTGCGGTCGAACAGCGAGCGGTGGGTGTAGCCGCGGAGCGTCTTGACGCCCTCGATGCGGATGACGCGGTCGGTGTCGACCGAGATCGTGGCACCCATCTTCTGCAGGATGTTGATGAGATCCATGATCTCCGGCTCGATGGCCGCACCCTTGAGCTCGGTGATGCCCTCTGCGCGCACCGCGGTCAGCAGCACCTGCTCGGTGGCGCCGACACTCGGGTACGGCAGCTCGACCTTGGCCCCGTGCAGGCCGTTGGGGGCCGACATCCGGATGCCGCTGGGCAGCTTCTCGACGACGGCGCCGAAGGTGCGCAGCACGTCCAGGTGGAAGTCGATCGGGCGGTCGCCGATGCGGCATCCGCCCAGGTCGGGGATGAACGCCTCGCCGAGCCGGTGCAGCAGCGGGCCGCAGAACAGGATCGGGATGCGGCTGGAACCGGCGTGCGCGTCGATGGCGGCGAAGTGGGCCACCTCGACGTTGCTCGGGTCGAGGATCAGCTCGCCCGGTTCCGCACCCTCGCTGACGTGCACGCCGTGCACCTCGAGCAGCCCACGCACGATGTTCACATCGCTGATGTTGGGGACGTCCTTGAGAACGCTGGGGGTTTCGCCGAGCAACGCCGCGACCATCGCCTTGGTGACGAGGTTCTTGGCACCCTTCAGTTCGATGCGTCCCACGAGCGGCTTGCCACCACGAATGGTGATCTTGTCGACCGAGAGGCCGACTGCCGAGCCGTGGTTCTTTGCATCTTCGCCGAGAGTATTCAAATGTTTTCCGCCTGCACGTTCTGCCTCGCTGGGAGGACTACTTAACTGGGAGAGTCTGGGGTCGCCAGCTCTCGCGGGTTGCCTCGAATTCTGAGATCAACGCTTCGTCCCGCAAGGTGAGCCCGATGTCGTCCAGACCTTCGAGCAACCTCCACCGAGTGTAATCGTCCACCTCGAAGGAAAGCTGAAGGTCACCCACAGTAACCGTTCGGTCTACCAGGTCGACGGTCATCTCGGTGCCGGGGTTCGCATCGATGGCGGCCCACAGCTTCTCGATGTCCTCTTCGCTGACCTGAGCGGCCAACAGGCCCTGCTTGCCTGAGTTTCCGCGGAAGATGTCGCCGAAGCGCGGGCTGAGCACGACGTCGAAACCGAAGTCGCGCAGCGCCCATACGGCGTGCTCGCGGGAGGATCCGGTGCCGAAGTCGGCGCCGGCAACCAGAATACGGGCACCGTGGAACTCGGGCTTGTTGAGCACGAATTCCGGGTCCTGCCGCCAGCCGTAGAACAGTGCGTCCTCGAAGCCGGTCTTGGTGACGCGCTTGAGGAAGACGGCGGGGATGATCTGGTCGGTGTCGACGTTGGAGCGGCGGAGCGGCGCCGCGACTCCGGTGACGGTGGTGAACTTCTCCATGGCTACTTCGCCTCTCCTGCGGTTCCGACTGTGCTGTGTTCGAGGTCCCACGGGCTCGACAGGGTTCCGCGGATGGCGGTGGCCGCTGCGACCAGCGGCGAGACCAGGTGGGTGCGCCCGCCCTTGCCCTGGCGGCCCTCGAAGTTGCGGTTGGAGGTCGACGCGCAGCGCTCCCCCGGTGCCAACTGGTCCGGGTTCATGCCGAGGCACATCGAGCACCCGGCGAAGCGCCACTCGGCGCCGAAGTCGGTGATGATCTTGTCCAGGCCCTCTGCCTCGGCCTCTATGCGCACCCGGGCGGAGCCGGGGACGACCATGACGCGCACGCCATCGGCCTTCTTCTGGCCCTGGATGACGCTGGCGAAGGCACGCAGGTCCTCGATGCGGCTGTTCGTGCAGGAACCCATGAAGACGGCATCGACGGCCACCTCCTTGAGCGGGGTGCCCGCTGCGAGGTCCATGTACTCGAGGGCACGCTCGGCGGCGGCACGCTCGTTGGCATCGGCGAAATCGTTCGGGTTCGGCACGCTGTCGCTGAGCGATGCGCCCTGGCCGGGGTTGGTGCCCCACGTCACGAAGGGTTCGAGGGTGTCTGCGTCGATGACGACCTCGGCGTCGAAGGTGGCACCCTCGTCGGTGGCGAGCGTGTCCCAGTAGGCGACGGCGTCGTCCCAGTCCTGGCCGGAGGGCGCGTGGGCGCGGCCGTTCAGGTACTCGTAGGTGGTGGCATCCGGGGCAATCATGCCGGCGCGGGCACCGGCCTCGATCGACATGTTGCAGATCGTCATGCGGCCGTCCATCGACAGGGCACGGATGGCGCTGCCGCGGTACTCGAGCACGTAGCCCTGGCCGCCGCCGGTGCCGATCTTGGTGATGACGGCGAGGATGATGTCCTTGGCGGTGACGCCGGGGCGCAGTTCGCCCTCGACGGTGATCGCCATGGTCTTGAACGGCTTGAGCGGCAGGGTCTGGGTCGCCATGACGTGCTCGACCTCGCTGGTGCCGATGCCGAACGCCATCGCGCCGAAAGCGCCGTGGGTGGAGGTGTGCGAGTCGCCACAGACGACGGTGCTGCCGGGCTGGGTGAGGCCCAGCTGCGGGCCGACGACGTGCACGATGCCCTGCTCGATGTCGCCGAGCGAGTGCAGGCGCACGCCGAACTCCTCGCAGTTGCGGCGCAGCGTCTCGATCTGGGTGCGGCTGGTGAGGTCGGCGATGGGCTTGTCGATGGCCAGCGTCGGCGTGTTGTGGTCCTCCGTCGCGATCGTCAGATCGGGGCGGCGGAGCGGGCGCCCGGCCATGCGCAGGCCGTCGAATGCCTGGGGGCTGGTGACCTCGTGCACGAGGTGCAGGTCGATGTAGATGAGGTCCGGAGTGCCGTCCTCGCCCTTCTTCACCAGGTGGGCGTCCCAGACCTTTTCGGCCAGAGTGCGTGGGCGTGCAATAGTGCGTGATTCGCTAGTCATGTGTGAGCGTCTTCCTCAGTGAATGGTTCTCAGCCAACGTTCTCGGCCAACGACGAACTCCGCGACGAGGGAGGCCTGAAACTAGGACTCGTCGCGGCACAGAAGAAGTCGACCGTACGGCACGACTACAGGCTAGCACCCGGATTCAGGGGGTCGTCGCACGCACGACAACGACCGAAACATTGTCGCGCCCGCCCGCTTCCAGGGCGGCCTGCACCAACTCATCGGTGATGCCGGTGAAATCGCCGCTGGCCTCGTGCCTGGCGAAGATCGCCGAGATCTCGCTCCGCTCCAGCTCCTTGGTCAGCCCGTCCGAACAGACCAGATAGGTGCTGTAGTCGGTCGGCTGGTTCAGCCAGACGTCGACGTCGACGCTGTCCTCTGCGCCCAGCGCACGGGTGATGACGTTGCGCTCCGGATGCTGTTCGGCGTCTTCTGCGCTGATCAGGCCGGCATCCACCATCTCCTGAACCGCCGAGTGGTCGACGCTCTGCTGGCGCAGCACGCGGCCGTCCCAGCCGTAGACGCGCGAGTCGCCGACGTTGAAGACCATCCAGCTGTACGGGCTCTCCTCCCCGCCGTCGACGAGGGCGACGCCGGTGAGCGTCGTGCCGGCCACCGCCGTGCCGGAGTCGCCGACGGTGCTGAGGTCGCGCACGGCATCGTTGGCGGAGTGGATCGCATCGAGCACCTGCTCCGGCGTGCTCAGCACACCCGGTGCGATGTGCTCGGCGAAGACCTGGGTGACGGCCTGGCTGGCCGCGTCGCCCTTGGCATGCCCACCCATGCCGTCGGCGACGAGGAAGACGGGCGGCGCGGCGAGCAGCGAATCCTCGTTCACCTTGCGCACCGCCCCGACATCGCCGCGCGCCTCAATGAAGAGCTCCAGGCTGCCGCCCGGGAACGCGAAGGTGCTCGGCTGGTCTGTTGCCACGTGATTCTCCCGGATGACGGCGACGCGGCAGTGCGCCGCAAGATCGCTCCAAGTTACCAAAACGGCCGCCCGCCCTGCGCCATTTCGTCTCCCTCCGCGCCAGATGAGGTGGCGCGGAGCCGCACGAAGTAGCGCAGGCCGGCGCGGCCGGTGGGCGGCTGGCGGGCGCCCGTAGGAACGCGAAACCCCCGCTGAACGAGTCAGCGGGGGTTTCGACAAGCTCAACCAGCGGGCGTTGCTCAACCAGCGGGGTTGCTTAGTCCTCTGTGAAGTGCGGGACCTCTTCGCGCAGCGTGTGGCCGCGCTTCTTGGCATCCGAGGCCGCCTTGATCAGGCTGGCGATCGTCGCGATCGCCATGGAACCGATGATCACGCCCAGCGACGTCCAGGTGTCAATCTCGGGGGCCCAGGCGATGCCCTCGCCGCCGTTGATGAACGGCAGCTCGTTGGTGTGCATGGCGTGGAAGACGAGCTTGACACCGATGAAGAACAGGATGAACGCGATGCCGTACTTGAGGTACTCGAGGCGTTCGAGCAGGCCGCCGAGCAGGAAGTAGAGCTGGCGGAGGCCCATCAGCGCGAAGACGTTCGCGGTGAACACGATGAACGGGCTCTGCGTGATGCCGAAGATGGCGGGGATCGAGTCGAGCGCGAAGATCAGGTCGGTGGTGCCGATGGCGATGAAGACGATGATCATCGGCGTGAGCACCTTGCGGCCGTCGATGACGGTACGCACCTTGGCGCCGTCGTAGTCGTCGCTGATGGTGACGCGGCGGCGCAGCCAGCGGATGAGGCCGTTCTCGCCGTCGCCCTCCTCTTCCTTGCCGAATGCCTGCTTGATGGCGGTGAAGAGCAGGAAGGCGCCGAAGATGTAGAACACCCAGCTGAAGCTTTCGATGAGCTGGGCGCCGAGGAGGATGAAGACTCCGCGCAGCACGAGGGCGATGATGATGCCCACCATCAGCACTTCCTGCTGGTACTTCCTCGGCACGCTGAAGCGGGCCATGATGATGACGAACACGAACAGGTTGTCAATCGACAGGCTGTACTCAGTGAGCCAGCCGGCCAGGAACTGACCGGCGTACTCGCCGCCGGCGAAGAGCAGCATGAGCCCGGCGAAGATCAGGGCGAGAACGACGTAGAAGGCCACCCACAGCGAGGCTTCCTTCATGGACGGAACGTGGGGGCGCTTGAAAACGATCAGCAGGTCTGCGACGAGGATCAGCGTCAGCAGGATCAGCGATCCGACTTCGAATGCGATGGGCAGCTCGAGGTGCACGGGGGCCTTTCGGAAGGGGCTCCCACCGGCGAAAGTGGGTAGCACGAGACTCGAAAGTCTCTCCCGCATTCTGCTCTCATCGGAGTGAGAACGAAATGCTCCGAACCCGGAACGCCGACTGCGGCGCTCGTATTGACGGATCCGAAGTGGGCCGATGGCCCGGTGGGATACTCCCCTTCGCTTGGGAGAGTCTAACGGATGCCGGAGGGCAGTCACTCACAGCTGGAGCCGTGAAACGTTCCCCTAGAATTTCCCACACGCGATTTGCGTGCATGCTTCCACCCCAAGCCAGGAGACTGAGTGAGCCTCACCACGCCCCCGCCCGCCCGCGAGTTCCGCAAGAGCCCCACCTCGGCCGCTCTCGGATACACGATCTTCTTCAGCCGCTGGCTGCAGGCGCCGCTCTACCTTGGACTCATCGTCGCGCAGTGCGTGTACGTCGTGCAGTTCATGCGTGAGCTGTGGCACCTCATCACGCACCTCGACACCATGGGCGAGACCGAGATCATGATGTTGGTTCTCGGCCTCATCGACGTGGTCATGATCGCCAACCTGCTGATCATGGTGATCATCGGCGGCTACGAGACCTTCGTCTCGAAGATCAACCTCGACGGCCACCCCGACCAGCCCGAATGGCTCAGCCACGTCAATGCCAACGTGCTCAAGGTCAAGCTGGCCATGGCCATCGTCGGAATCTCGTCGATCCACCTGCTCAAGACGTTCATCGAGGTCGGCGGTATCGGCGGCCCCCGCGACAAGGAGATCTACACCACCGACGGCGTGTTCTGGCAGGTCGTCATCCACTGCGTGTTCATCCTCTCCGCCGTTGCGCTGGCCTGGATCGACAAGATGTCGCAGAGCGCACACGTGCAGGCGGCCGAGGCGCACGCCGCCCACGCCCCGCAGGCCCCGCACGTCGGCCCCACCCCGCACACGGCCCCGCACTCGGCGCACGCCCCGCAGGCTCCGCACGCGTCGCACGACCCGCAGAGAGAACTGGTCGACTCCCTCTGATCCCACGCCCCTCGCTCGTCCACCAGCGCGGATGACGGCCACACCGTCTTCGTGTTCGCCGGATGAGCGGGGGGCATTTTCGTGCCGGCGCCATTCTGCACGCCCGGCGCCCGGGCGGGACCCGGCCGTGCCTCTACTGCGCCCCGTCGAGGCGAGGGCCCGGCTGCCAGGGCGGGGCGTCGGCAACGAGCTCCACCGCCGCGTCGCCCACGCTGAGCGGGTGGGCGATCTCGTCTTTCGGCAGTCGTGCCCAGACGATCGCGATCAACGCGAATACGAGCGGCAGCACCCCGGCAACGACGAAGGTCGGGGCGAGGCCGATCGCCTCGCCCACCGGGCCGGCAACGGCCATCGAAATCGGCATGAACGCGAGTGAGACGAAGAAGTCCAGGCTGGAGACCCTGCCCAGCATGTGCGGCGGCACGCGGCGCTGCAGCAGCGTGCCCCAGATCACGCCGCCGACCGAGAAGCAGAACCCGACGATGAACACGGCGAGCCCCATCAGCCAGATTTGATCGGTGAAACCGATCACGACGAGCGGGACACTGCCGAGACCCCAGGCGAGGGTCAAAACGGTGAGGTAGCGCCGCGGCATCCGCCTCGATGAGATGAACAGTGCTCCCAGCACGCTGCCCACCCCGAACGCCGCCAGTACGAGGGCGTATTCCGTGGCGCCGCCGCCCGCAGAGTCGCGCACGGCGAAGGGCGCCAGCACATCGATCGGCCCCATGATCACAAGCACGAAGCCCATTGAGAAGAGCAGGGTCGCGAGCAGCCACGGCGTCGAGAACATGTAACGGAAGCCCTCCGCGAGGTCTCCGAGCGCTGCCCGCAACGGATGCCGGGGCGCCTCGGCCTCGAGATTGCGCCGCAGCGGCACGGGCCGCAGCGCGACGAGCGCGACCACGGCGACGACCTGCAGAGCGCCGACGATGACGAAGGCGAGGGCAGGGGACGCAACGGCTACGGCAGCGCTGGCCAGAGCAGGCCCTGCTGCCTGCATCGCGGCGGGGCGCAGCATGCCCTCGAAGCCGTTCGCGGCCAGCAGGTCGTCGCCGGGCAGGATCGACGGCAGCATGGCGCTGTAGGCGGGGTAGAAGAATCCCTCGCCCAGGCCGATCAGGAGGGCCGCGATCATGAGGTGCCAGACCTCGAGGGTTTCGGCCAGCGCCAGCCAGGCGATCGCGCCGATCACGATGATCTTCGAGGCCTCGACGACGAGCAGGATGTGCTTCTGCACGACACGGTCGGCGACCACGCCCCCGACCAGCACGACGGCGACCAGGCCGATGGCGCTCATCGTGGCCACGAGGGAGAGTTGGGCCGGGCCTCCGCCCAGGGCCATGACCTGCCAGACGACCGCGACGAACCACATCCCGGAGCCGAGCAACGAGAGGGTGAGCGCGACCGCGAGGATGCGGTACTGCGGGGCGCGGAACGGGCGGAGCGCGCGCGGCAGCCGTCTGTCTGCTTGTGCCGCCTGGCTCATCGCTACTCCCCCGGGCTGGTCTCCGCTGGCCGTGTCTCGGCTGCGTGGGTCTCGGCTGTATGCATCTCGGCTGTGTGCATCTCGCTGGGCACCGGCAACGGCGCCGTCGTCAATTCTCTCCGACGACGACGCCCGATTACCACCAGGAGGGCAGAGAAAACGGCGACGCCGAGCAGGAGCACGGGCACGATCGCGGCGCCCGGCCCGGTCGCCCACAGTTCGAGCGCGTACTGCTGCTGGATGGTGAGGATGCCGCCGAGCCCCGCCGTGCCGTCCGTCGTGATCAACAGCACGCCGACGGCGATCATCAGCACGGCGGAGGCCACCTCGATCCAGGTCGAGCGCCAGCGGCCGATCCGCACCACCCGCGGGCGCAGCCAGCCGCGACGGCCGAGGTCGAACGCCTCCCAGAGCAGGGCCAGCAGGAACAGCGGCAGCACCATGCCGAGCGCGTACACCGTGAGCAGCGCGCCGCCGAAGAGGGCGTCGCCGCGCAGCGCCGCGATGGTCAGGATGGAGCCGAGCACCGGTCCGGAGCAGCTGCCGGCCACACCGAAGGCGATGCCGAGGATGTAGACGGAGAGGGCGCCGGAGCCGCCGCCGTGCTGCAACTGCGGCAGCCGCATGCGCACCCCAGCCAGGCTCAGCACGCCGGCCAGGATGACGAGGGCACCGGCGATCGTGACAATGAGGCCCCGGTGACCGGTGATCAGCGCGCCCAAGGTGCTTGCGAACACGCCGATCGGCAACAGCATGGTCAGCAGACCGAGCAGGAACAGGAGCGTGCGCCCGAGCAGCTGCGTGCGCGAAGTGAATGCGTAGGCGAAGAAGGAGGGCAGCAGCAGCGCTGAGCAGGGGCTCAGCAGGGTGACGAGGCCGCCGAGGAAGGCGGCGGCGAGGCCGATGTCCATCGCGGATCGCCTACGGGCGCGCGGCCTGGCGCTCGATGATGGCCTGGAACGCCTCCAGCGGCTGCGCTCCGCCGATGGCCTCGTCACCGATCAGGAAGATCGGGGTGCTGGTGGCACCGATGGACTGTGCCTCCTGCAGGTCGGCCTGCACCGCGGCCCGGTGGGTCTCGGAGTCCAGGCCGAGCTCGAAAGCGGCCAGGTCGGGCACGCCGACCTGCTCGGCGAAACCGATCAGCATGGCCCGGTCGATGTCGGGGTGACCGCGGTCCGGGGCGGCGGCGGCCACGGCCGCGTTGTACTCCCAGAACAGTCCCTGGTCGCCGGCGGCGCGGGCGGCGATGGCGGTATCGATCGACTGGTCCCCGAAGATGGGCAGGTCGCGCCACTCGATGCGCAGCGTGCCGTCGGCAAGGTACTGCTCCATGATCTTCGGCATCGTCTCGCGCGAGAACAGGCTGCAGAACGGGCAGCGGTAGTCGGCGAACTCGATCATGACGACGGGGGCGTCGACGGCCCCGATGGCCGTCGGGTCGCCGTCGATGCGGCGGGCGAGGTCTGGCACACCGGATGCCGTCTGCTCCTTCTGGGCGCCCGGCTCCGCGGCGGCGGGCGCCGGCGCGGTGGCGGTTCCGCCGAGCGTGGAGCTCATGACGACGGCGGTGCCGAGGCCTCCGAGAAGCGCGGCGCCGAGGGCGATCACAATCACGCTGGAGAGGCGAAAACGCCGATCTGTGTTCTCGGCCATGCGTCATTCTCCCCGTGCTGTACCCGTACAAAAACAGAAGGCCCCCGGCGAACCGGAGGCCTTCTGACTGTGTTGTGACCCCAACCGGATTTGAACCGGTGCTGCCGCCGTGAGAGGGCGGTGTCCTAGGCCGCTAAACGATGGGGCCGTTTTTGCAACTCGTCAATTATGCCACACGAAACGGGGGCACTCTGACACGGGGGCCTCGTCCGGGTGCGGCCGGGCCTAGATTCCGGGGATCGGCGTCGGGGCCACCCGGCGCGTCGCGTGCGGGGGTTGGGCGGGAGTGTTGGGCGGGAGTGTTGGCTTCGGTCGCAAGCTCCCTCGAGCCAACGGGGAGTTCGGTCGCACGCTCCCTCGAGCCAACGGGAGGCGGATGACGCCGGGCTCCCTCCCCCGCCGGCTGGAGGGAGCCGCGCAGCGACCGAAGCCCTGGAGCCAACCGGAAACGCATGCCCCGGCATCCGCCCGCGCGGCCGCGACTGCGCCGTTAACGCAGAAAGCCTCCGGAGAACCGGAGGCTTTCTGACTTGTGTGACCCCAACCGGATTTGAACCGGTGCTGCCGCCGTGAGAGGGCGGTGTCCTAGGCCGCTAAACGATGGGGCCGTTTTTGCAACTTGAAAAGTATGTCACAGGGTATGGGCCATTCCAAATCAATGCAGTCCCGGGCGTTTTGCCGCCCTGCGGGGCCGCTCAGACCAGCATTTTCAAGGCGCCGGGCACGATCTCCACCTCGACCGGCAACGGCCCGACGCGCTCCCCGTCGGCGTAGGCGACGACATCGGCCGCGGCCAACGCCACGGTGCGCACACGCGTGATCTCGACCTCGGGCTCGCCGACGTGCTCCCCCGCGAACACCCGAGGGAAGAGCCTCAGCAGCCGCGGCTTCGAGAGCGCATGCACGATGAGCAGGTCCAGCTCGCCGTCGTCGAGTTGGGCGTCCGGGGTGATCTTCATGCCGCCGCCGATCGAGACGCCGTTCGACACCGCGATGAGCATGGCGCTGACCTCGCGGGCGACCCCATCCACGACGAGCGAGTACTGGATCGGCTTGAAACTCATCAGCTCCCGCAGCATCGCGATCGTGTAGCGGCTCGGGCCGCGCGGCCGTGCCATCTTGTTGGCCCGCTCGTTGACCCGCGCGTCGAAGCCGGCCGAGAGGGCCCCGGCGAACCAGGTCGTGAGCCCGCCGTGGCGCACGCGGGCGGCGTCGATGAGCCGCGGCTCCCGCTGCAGCGCGGCCAGCAGCAGCTCGATGCCGGCCTCCGCATCGTCGATCGGCAGGCCGAGCGCCCTGGCCATGTCGTTGCCGGTTCCGGATGCCACAATGCCCAGCGGGGTCGTGGTGCCCGCCACCAGGTTGGCACCGAGCGACACCATGCCGTCGCCGCCGACGACGATCAACGCGTCGGTGCCGCGACCGACGGCATCCTCGGCCTCTCGGCGGAGCAGCTCCAGGTTGGGCTCGCGCAGCATGGCAACCTGGTGGCCGGCCGCGGCCAACCGCTCGGCGACGCGCGGTCCGACGTCGCGACGGCGCCCGAAGGAGGCGTTCGGGTTGATCGCCACAGTGAGGCGCAGTGGAGCAGACGGCATAGGCCGATTATGGCGGCGCGCGGCATCGGGAGCGAATTGGGCGGTGTGTGTTGCGCAGGGCGGCGGCACAGTGTTTGCTCAAGGCATGCGCATCACAAAACTCGAGCACGCCGCCGTCCTCATCGAGAATGCGGGCGAGACGCTCGTCATCGACCCGGGCAAGTTCACCCGACCGATCGAGGCCGACGCGTCGACCGTGGCCGTCGTGATCACCCACCTGCACGACGACCACTGGACGCCGGCGCAGGTGGAGCACATCCGCTCCGCCAACCCCGCCGTCGCACTGTTCGGCCCGGCCGGGGTCGTCCGAGCGGCAGCCGAGGCCGGCATCTCCGTGCAGCAGGTGTCGGCGGGCGAGACGATCAAGGTCGGCGGTTTCGAATTGCGCTTCTTCGGCGGCACACACGCACTCATCCACCGCTCCATCCCGCTCATCGACAACGTCGGCGTGCTGGTGAACGGGCGCTTCTACTACGGCGGCGACTCCTTCGACGCCCCGGAGGACACCGCCATCGAGGTGCTGGCCGTGCCGGCCGCCGCCCCATGGATGCGCCTGGCCGACGCAATGGACTACGTCGAGGCGGTCTCCCCGGCGCGGAGCTTCCCGACGCACGAGATGCTGCTCTCGGATGCCGGCAAGGCGCTCTCCAACTCGCGGATCGCCTGGAGCACCGAGCAGGCCGGCGGCGAGTTCTTCCCACTGACACCGGGTGAGGGCATCGACATCTAGCCCGAGGGCGCCCTAACCCGTTGGGCGCAGCGCCGTCGACGGCGGCAGCGTCGTGAACGCGTCGCCCCCGTACTTCGCGTTCGCCACCGACATCACCGCCGGCCAGATGCGATGCCTGGCCGTGGCGGCCTGCCCGCTGTCGAGGTAGATGGCACGCTGGTTCGCCTCCCCGCTCACGCTGACCACGGCGGCGACGGTGGCGACCTTGGTGCTGGCGCCGTTCATCCACGTGTCTTTGTTGCCGTCGGTGGTGCCGGTCTTGCCGATCAGCGGGACGCGGGGCGATGTGCCGAACCAGGATGTCGTCGCCGTGCCGCTCGTCATCACCATCTGCAGCGCGTAGTGCATGGCCGCCGCGACATCCGGCGACACCGATTGCGTGCACGTGGATTTCGGCACGGGCATCTCGGTCCCGTCGGCGTTGACGATCTTGTCGATCGCGATGGGGCTGCAGGTGGTGCCGTTGTTCGCGATCCCGGCGAAGGCGACGGCCATGCTGAGCGGGGCGACCTCGTTGATGCCGATCACCGCCGATGCGCTCTGCACCAGCGGGGTGCCGTCGGCCCGGTGCATGCCGAACGCCTCGGCCGTCTTGCGGATGCCGCAGAGGTCGAGTTTCTTGGCCATGCCGATGTAACCGGTGTTGATCGACTGCACGGTTGATTGCAGCGCGGTGTAGTTGGCTCCGGTCTCACCGGCGTCGTTCTTGGGGCTCCAATGCTCGCTGTTGTAGTTCTGCGGGCCGAGGCAGCTGTCTTGGAACGTGCCCCAGTTCGCCTTGGGTTTGGAGTCGACGCGCTCATTGAGCGAGTGCCCCTCTTTCAACCATTCGGCGAGGGTGAAGACCTTGTAGCCGGAGCCCGGCTGGAACCCGCCTGATCCACCCTGGTCGTAGTCGGTGTTGTAGTTGATGGCGGTGTAGTCGGGATTGTTGGCGGTGACGGCCGGATCTTGGCTGTATTGCTTGTTCTGCACCATCGCGAGCACCCGGCCGGTGCCCACCTGCACGCTCGACACCACGGCGCCGACATCCCAGCCCGGGTAGCTCTGCGGCACGTTCGCGGCGATCGCGTTGGTGGCCGCATCCTGCAGGTCGAGGTCGAGGCTGGTGTAGACGTTGTAGCCGCCGCGGCGGAAGTTGAGCATGCGGGTGGCGGCGTCTGGCCCGAAGGTGGGGTCGGTGCGCAACAGGTTGCTGACGTAGTCGCAGAAGTAGGCGGAGCTGCCCGCCGTCTGGCAGCCGGTGCTCGGCTCGTGGATCTGGGGTTCGACGGGCGTGGCGACGGCCTCGTCATGCTGCTGCTGGGTGATCTTTCCGTAGCGCAGCATCTGTCCGAGGATGTAATCGCGCCGCGCCCTGTTCGCCGCGTAGCCGTTGGCCGTGCCGTTGGTGAAACTGTCCGGTTGGTCGAGCTGGAACTTCACCGGGTTGTTGACGATCGCCATCAGGCTGGCCGATTGGGCGAGGGTCAGCCCGGCGGCCGTGGTGTTGTAGTAGTAGTTGGCCGCCGCCTCGATGCCGTACACGGTGCCGCCGAAGCCCGCGATGTTCAGGTAGCCGAGGAGCACCTGGTCTTTCGTGTACCGCTTCTCCAGGCCGAGGGCCAGCCGCATCTCTTTGAGCTTGCGTGAGGCGGATGTCGCAGTCACGTTGTCGTAGCAGGTGGTCTGCTCCGCCTGGGTGGCCTCTCGCTCGCAGGCCTGCACGCGCACGTTCTTGACATACTGCTGGGCGATCGACGAGCCGCCCTGGATCTGGTCGCCGAGCACCGTCATCGCCACGGCGCGCAATGTGCCCTGCGCGTCGATGCCGTTGTGCTCGTAGTAACGCGGGTCCTCGCCGGAGATGGCCGCGTCTTTGACGAACTGGGCGACCTGGTCCCAGCCGACCTCGATGCGGTTCTGGTCGTAGAAGGAGGCGAGCAGCACCGGAGAGCCGTCATCCTTCACCGCGTAGATGTTGCTCTTCTGCGAGAGCGGGGTGATCGCCAGGTAATCGGGAAAACCTTCGAAGTAGGCAATCGAGTTGCTCACGGCCAGACCACTGAGGGCGACGACCGGGGTGACGGCTCCGGCCACGAGAACGCCGCACACGACGGCGGCTGCCACGAATCCCAGCAACCCACCGATGACCCCACCGACGCTTCGGGTTTCAGCGAATTCTCTTACTCGAGGCGTTTTCCGTCCCACTGGGTCACCCCTTGCCTGCACCGTCACGAACTCGCTGGAGGTTCAATGGAACAACATCGGATGGGCGAAGTCCAGAGAACCCGATCGGATATTGAGCAGATCTCAAGTATTTTTTTCGGCCGCTGAACGACGGGCGCGCGCCTTCCAAACGAGGTCGATGATGATCGAGAGGGCGATGATCCCGACGAGCGCCAGTGCGCTGCTCGGCTCGGCGGCCAGGGTCGTCGTGCAGAACACCACAAACGTGCCCAGGGTCACGATGAGGGCGACAACCAGCACGACGATGTTGGCGCCCGTGACGCGGAACAGCCGGAAGTGCGCGACCGTGACGGCGGAGAAGACCAACAGCGCGACGGCACTGCCGATGGAGGCGATCTTGTTCACGTCGAAGCCGATGACGAGTGTGATCGCGAGGCCGGCCATGACGAGCAGTCCGACGGGGAACCGCCCGACGGACCGGCCGAAGACGGGCGGGAACTGGCCGACCGATGCCAGGTGGGCCGTCATCCCGATCGACGGGTAGAGCCCGGCGTTGACGGCCCCGGTCGTCGAGAAGAGTGCCGTGATCACCATGAGCACGTACCCGGCCTGGCCGAGCACCGGTTTGGCCGCCTCGGCGAGCGCGGTGCTGCCGTAGTCGACGACCTGCTCGGCGGTGAGGGTGCCGAAGACGCCGAGTGAGACGGCAACGTAGATGGTCGTGGCGATCGCGATGGCGAGATAGATGGCCTTGGGCAGCTGGCGCGACGGGTTGGGGAGGTCTTTGGCGGTGAAGGTGATCACGCCGAATCCGAGGAAGGCGAAGAAGGTGAGCGCGACGCTCGCCACGATCTCCTGCAGCGGAGGGTACCCGGACGGGGCGAGCAGTGCCGGGTTCCAGGTGGCGATGGTCACGGCGGCGAAGACGACCAGGATGCCCAGGACCACGATCACGATGACCGACTGCACGCGCGCGACGGCGGCCGGCCCGACCGTGTTCAGCCCCGTCATCACCAGGACCAGCCCCACGGCGAGCACCTTCGCCCAGAACACATCGTCGTCGGCGACGACCGAGCTGGCATAGCTGCCGAACGTCGACGCGATCATGGCGACGACGATGGACCCCGCTGTGAAGAACAGCCAGGAGCCAATGCCGGTCAGGTGCCCCTCGCCGAGCCCGCGGGAGAGGAACGTGAGCATGCCGCCGCCTGACGGGTATGTGGCGCCCAACTTGGCGAAGGAGTATCCCTGCAGCCCGGCGATCGCCCCCGCGAAGAGGAACGAAACCCAGACGGCCGGCCCGGCCACGGCCCCCGCAGCGCCGAGCAGCGCGAAGATCCCGGCACCGACCATCGAGCCGACCCCGATGAAGGTCGCCTGGATGACGGTCATCCGTTTCTCGCCCGCTGGAGCAGTCACCGGCATCCTCCTGATCGGCCCTGCCGGCTCAGCCGCGGCCGGCCTCGGCGAGATTGAGGATGAACAACGTCTGGGCGGCGATCATGCGCTCGATCTCGCCGGGGTCGACGGACTCGTCGGAGGCGTGGATGCGCGACTGCGCGGTGTCCTCCGCGCCCCACAGCACGATCGCTCCGGCCGGTGCCACCTTCTGCAGCGAGGCAACGAGCGGGATCGACGCCCCACTGCCGATCGCCTCGACGGGCACGCCGTAGGCCTCGGCGAGAGCGGTGGAGGCCGCGACGATGGCCGGGTGCGACTCGTCAACGGCGAACGCATGGCCGACCTTCACCTTCTCCACCTCGACCTGGCAGTTCCAGGGCCGCTGTGCGCGCAGGTGCGCCATCAGCGCCTCCAACTGGGCGTCGCCGTCCGAGCCGGGGACGATGCGCATCGACAGCTTCGCCGTGACCTCCGGCAGCAGCACATTCGAGGCCTCAGCCGTGTTCGGCAGGTCCATGCCGAGCACCGTCACAGACGGCTTGGCCCAGATCCGGTCTGAGAGGGACCCCGTGCCCAGGTACTGCACGTCGGGCAGGATCGCCGACCCCTCCCGGTAGACGTCCTCCTCCATGGCCGCACCGCCCCAGCTGCCACTGTCGACCCCGGCGATGACGGTGTCGCCGTTCTCGTCGTGCAAGGTGTCGAGGATGCGGATCATGGCGGTCAGGGCGTCGGGGGCCGCACCGCCGAACATGCCGGAGTGCACCGGGTTGGCGAGGGTGCGCACCGTGACGGTGCAGGCGACGTCTCCGCGGAGCGCGGTGGTCAGGCCGGGGCGTCCGACCCGCTGCGGGCCGATGTCGGCGATGACGTAGGCGTCTGCCGCGAACAATTCTGGGTTGGCCTCGACGAACGCCTCCAGGTGCGAGATCGTCTCCTCCTCCCCCTCGACCAGGATCTTCAGGTTGCAGGGCAGCTCGGCCCCGAGCAGCTTGAGCGTGCCGTAGTGGATGACCAGGCCGGACTTGTCGTCGGCCGCGCCGCGGCCGTAGATGCGGCCGTCAGCCTTCGTGACGGGCTCGAACGGCTCGCTCGACCAGTTCTGGCTCGGCGGCGCCGGCTGCACGTCGTAGTGCGCGTACAGCAGCACAGTGGGCGATCCCGCCGGCCCCGGGATGTCGGCGTAGACGCACGGATAGCCGTCGGGCACGTCGAGGAGCGTGACACCGCTCACTCCGGCATCCTCGAACAACGCCACGACGGCCGCCCCCATTGCGTGCACCGGTTCGGGGTCGAAGCCGGGGAAGGCGATGGACGGGATCCGCACGAGGCGCTCGAGACGCTCAAGCACCTCGGGCATGAGTTCGGCAGCGGCGGCGGAGATGCGGCGGGGATCGGACATGGTTTCCTCCTCAACGGGCGGGTTTCGGTGGTCTGCGGCTCTAGGGGCTGCGTTTGTTGACTGCGGCGGGCTCGCTCAGGCGGGCACGACGAGCTGGATCAGGAGCCCGGCTGCGACGACCGCGACCCACGACACCACCATCGGGATGGTGAACGAGTGCCAGACGGGCACCTGAGTCAGCTTGGTCGACCCGGTGAGGTCGGTCTCGACGGCGGCGATCTGCGAGCCGTTCGCGGGGAACAGCCAGACACCGATCAGGGACGGCCACATCGCCGTGATGATGCCCGGCCCGAGGCCAGCGGCCAGCGCGATCGGGATCAGCGTGTTCGTGGTCGCCGACTGGCTGGTCGTCAGACCACAAACGATGAACAGGGCGACCGCCAGCAGCAGTGGGTTCGCCTGGATCATCGCGCCGAGCGGTTCGATGATCGTCTCCTGGTTCGCCGAGATAAACGTGTCGGCCATCCACGCGATACCGAACAGGGCGACGGCGGCGACGAATCCGGCCTTCAACAGCGGCTGCTCGACGACGGTGGCCGGCTTCACCCGCCGCACCAGGATGATGACGAGGGCCACCGAGAACATGATCATCTCGATGATCGTCGACATGCCGATCGGCACGAGTTCGCCCGTGTCGTCCGGGAACGCCGGGCGGAGGCCGGGGAACAGGCCGAGCAGCACGATCAGCAGGGTGCCGGAGACGAAGATCATCGCGGCGGTCATGCCGCCCGGCGGAACCGGGTGCTCGATGAACACGGTCGGCTTGGCCGCGGGCGGTGCAGCATCGGTGCCGGGTGTCGAGCCTCCGGTAGCCGCGCCGCCGGTAGCCGAGCCGCCAGCGCTCTGCCCGCCGGCGGCGCCGGTGGCCGGCACCGGACCGCCGACTTTCGCCGCATACCGCTCAGCCAGCGCGGCGGGAACCTCGACCGTGCCGTCTTGGACCCGCTTCAGGAACACCGGGTCGTCGAGCAGATCCTTGCCGAGTCGCTGCTGCACGAACGACGCGGCGATGCAGGCGACGATGGCGGCCGGAACGGTGATGAACAGGATCTGCGGCAGTCCGTAGCCGGTGCCGTCCATGAGCACGAGGTAGGCGGCCATGGCCGCCGACACCGGGCTTGCCGTGATGCCCAGTCCGGAGGTGACGGTTGAGGCGGCGAGGGCCCGTTCCGGGCGTTGGCCGTTGCGGTAGGAGGTCTCGTAGATCACCGGGATGAGGGCGAAGAAGATGTTCGACGTTCCGGAGAGCACGGTGAAGACGAACGCGACCAAGGGCGCGACGTAGGTCAGTCGCTTCGGGTTGCGCTGGATGATCTTCGACGCGATCGACACGAGGTAGTCGATGCCGCCCGCGGCTTGCATCGCCGACGACGCCGTGATCACGGCGATGATGATGAAGAACGCGTCGATCGGGATGGAGCCGGGCGGCAGGTGGAAGACGAACACCAGGATCACGGTGCCGACGACACCCCACAGCCCGAGGCCCAGGCCACCCGTGCGGACTCCGAGCACGATGGCCCCGATGACGACGCACGCTTGCAAGACAACGATCACGATTTCCATCGCAACTCCAGCCGTTGGGTCCGACGAGCCGCCGTCAGTGGCGGTGGCTTACCGTAACCCGGGCGCGGAACGGCGGCCATCATGCTGTGTGCGTGAAATGACCGGGGCCCCGAAACCGCGGATGCGGCGCGCTGCGCCGCCGGTCGGAGCCAGCTCGGCCGGCCGCGAGAACCTGCGTGCGGGCAACAAAAAAGCCCCGCCGAAGCGGAGCTTTTCATGTCTGTTTGTGCTGGGGTACCTGGACTCGAACCAAGAACAAAGGTACCAGAAACCTCCGTGTTGCCAATTACACCATACCCCAATGCCCACCTGAGTGAGCCACCCGAAAGCGTTCTTCGGGCCGAGAAGAACTCTATCCCATCCCGGGAGTTCGGGCAAAACCGGCCCTGAATCCCGCGCGTGCCGCCCGTGTTTGTGGGGTTCTCAGAGCAGCGGGCCGAGCAGGTCGCGGTTCAGAGCCGCGGCCACCTGGGCGCCGTGCCCCGCCGCGATGATGAGCTGCTCCGGGCCGGGCGCGGTCGAGTCCCCTGCCGCATAGATGCCGGGCACGCTGGTGCGGCCGAGGGCGTCAACGGCGATGAGTCCTGAGTCGTCCAGCCGCACACCGAGGCCGTCGAGGTAGGCGATCGCCGGCGTCCACTCCGGGCGCACGAAGCCGGCCTCGCGCGGGATCGTCTCGCCGTCCGCGAGCAGCACGCCCGTCATCCGGCCGCGCTCCCCCACGACGTCGGCGATGGGCCGCCGCTCGATGCGCACCCCGCGCCGCGCGAGGGCAGACTGCTCAGCTTCGGTGACGGCGGGCACGCCATTGGTGAACACGATGAGGTCACTCGACCACTGGCTGATCAGCAGCGCGCGCTCGGCGAGGTCGTCGGACTCACCGATCAGCGCGAGTGCCGCGTCGCGCTTCTCGTAGCCGTCGCACTCGACGCAGCTGTGCAGGTCGGTGCCGTACCAGGCGCGCAGGCTCGGCACCGAGGGCAGCTTCTCGATCAGCCCGGTGGCCACGACGATGTTGCCGACGGTCGCCTCCAGATCGCTCGCACCGCGGATGCCTCTGGCGCTCAGCCGGAAGCCGTCGGGCGTCGCCTGGACGCCCTGCACCAGCCCGGCGTGGAAGGTGGCGCCGGGGTACCCCTCGAACTCTTCTCGGCCGAGCTTGCGCAGCTCGAGCGGCGGCACGCCGTCCCGCGTCAGGAAGCCGTGTGAGCGCAGCGTCGCCGCGTTCCTCGGCCGGTTGCTGTCGATCAGCAGCACGGTCCGGCGCGAGCGCACCAGCCCGAGCGCTGCGCTCAGCCCGGCCGGGCCCGCGCCGATGACCGCGACGTCGAAATCGCTCATGGCACCCCTCCGAAGACTAGGCCTGCAGCGAGGCGGCCAGGCGGTTCAGACGCGCGATGGTGTCGTCTTTCCCGAGGATCTGCATCGACTCGAACAGCGGCGGGGAGATCTTGCGCCCCGAGACGGCGACGCGCAGCGGGCCGTAGGCGATGCGGGGCTTCAGCCCCAGACCCTCGATGAGCGCGCCGCTCAGCGCCTCCTGCAGCTGCTCGTGCGTCCATTCCACTGCGGGAATACGATCGAGCGCGTCGATGGAGGCGGCGAGCACCTCGTCGGCGTTGGCGGGCAGCGAGGCGAGTGCCGCCTCGTCGTAGGCCAGCCCGGCGGCATCCGTGAACAGGAAGCCGAGCATGCCCGGTGCCTCACCGAGCAGGGTGATGCGTTCCTGCACGAGCGGCGCAGCCTCGGCCAGGATGGCGGCCTGGCTGGGGCTGAGCGGGGCGGTCAGGATGCCGGCCTGCTCGAGGTAGGGCACGGTGCGCGCGGCGAAGTCGACGACGTCAAGCATGCGGATGTGGTCGCCGTTGATCGACTCGGCCTTCTTGAGGTCGAAGCGGGCCGGGTTCGGGTTGACGTCTTCGATGTCGAAGGCGGCGATGAGCTCGGCGATGGAGAACACGTCGCGGTCGTGCGAGAGCGACCAGCCGAGCAGGGACAGGTAGTTGACCAGGCCCTCCGGGATGAAGCCGCGGTCGCGGTGGTGGAACAGGTTCGACTCGGGGTCGCGCTTGGAGAGCTTCTTGTTTCCGTCGCCCATCACGTAGGGCATGTGACCGAACAGCGGCACGAAGTCGGTCACTCCGATGTCGATCAGTGCGTGGTAGAGCGCAATCTGACGCGGGGTGGAGGAGAGCAGGTCCTCGCCACGGAGCACGTGCGTCACCTGCATGAGCGCGTCGTCGACCGGGTTCACGAGCGTGTACAGCGGGGCGCCGTTCGGGCGCACGACGACGAAGTCGGTGAAGGAGCCGGCGGGGAACGTGATCTCGCCGCGCACCAGGTCGTCGAAGGAAAGGTCGGTGTCCGGCACCCGCAGGCGCAGGGCGGGCTGGCGGCCCTCTGCGCGGAAGGCGGCGCGCTGCTCGTCGGTGAGGTCGCGGTCGAAGTTGTCGTAGCCGTGCTGGCGGGCGCGGCCGGCGGCATCATTGCGCGCGTCGATCTCTTCAGCGTTCGAGTACGACTCGTAGACGTGGCCGCCCGCCCTGAGCTTCTCGATCACTTCAAGGTAGATGTCGGTGCGCTGCGACTGCCGGTACGGCTCGTGCGGGCCGCCGACGTTGACGCCCTCATCCCAGTCGAGCTTCAGCCAGCTGAGCGCGTCGACGAGCTGGTGGAAGCTCTCTTCGCTGTCGCGGGCGGCATCCGTGTCTTCGATGCGGAAGATCAGCTTGCCGCCGGTGTGGCGTGCATAAGCCCAATTGAACAGGGCGGTGCGCACCATGCCGACGTGCGGCGTTCCGGTGGGCGAGGGGCAGAAGCGCACGCGGACGTCGCTGCCAGTGGCGGTGGACCAGGGGTGATTTGCGTCAGACATCATGCCAATCATATCGTCAGGCGTTCTGGTGCCGCCGTGAGCTCGGCCAGCATCTGCAGGGTGGCCGCGATCGCGGGCACCTGGCGGGCGCCCGGCGTGCCGACGACGTGGATGGTGCGGAAATTGCGCTTGCTGGTCGGCCGCACGACGACGCCTGCCGGCACCCCGGCCGACTCGATGGCGAGGGTCGGCAGCACGGCGACGCCGAGGCCGGCCGCCACCATGCTCATCACGGCGAGGAAGTTGTCGGTCTCGTAGCCGATGCGCGGCGTGAACCCGCTGTCGTCGCAGAGCTCGAGCAGGTGGCCGCGGCAGCGGGGGCAGCCGGCGATCCATGCCTCGCCGGCGAGCTCGGCGACATCGACGGTGTCTGTGCCGGATTCCGCGAGCTCATGCCCTGCCGGCAGCACCAGCATCATCTCTTCACGGCTGAGTGCACGCACCGAGAGGCCGTGCGCGCTCTCGGTGTGCGGGTCCCCCGGTCGCCCGGGTAGCTGAATGTGAGGGCGAGGTCGGCGCGGCCCTCGCGGACGGCGGCGACGGCCTCCGGCGGCTCCGCCTCGATGTAGCTGATGTTGATCCCCGGATGCCGGGCGCTCATCGACGCGAGCAGCCGGGGCACGATCGTCGGCGAGGCGGAGGGGAAGGCGGCGAGCCGCACCCGGCCGGAGCGGAGACCGGTGAGCTCGGCGAGTTCCCCCGCCGCGGCATCCAAGGCGCTGATGACGGGCAGCGCGTGCCGGGCCAGCACGAGTCCCGCCTCGGTCAGGCGCACGCCGCGGCCGATGCGCTCAACGGCGGGCATGCCGATGCGCGCCTCGAGCCGCTTGAGGTGCTGGCTGATCGCGGGCTGGCTGTATCCGAGCACATCGGCCGCCGCGGTGATGGAGCCGTGCTCGGCGATTGCGTTGATGACGCGCAAGGAGTGGGAGTCGAGGTCGAGCTCACGCTCGGGTTCAGGGATCCGCATCCGCCAATCATAAGCCATGATTATCGTTTTCATAGGATCACGAACCTTGTTGAATGTGTCGGGATCGTTCAGGCTGGATTCATGCACAGCACGACCCTTGAGCCCACCGTGACCCTCGCCGATGCGCGAGCGCTCTTCCGCGGCGGCCGGGGCTACCTCGGGGCGTGCACGATGGGCCTGCCGTCGAGCGACACCCTCACCGCAACGCTGATCGACGCGGAGCGCTGGGCGCGTGGCGAGGCCACCGTCGGCGGCTACGCCGACACGGTCGAGCGGGTGCGCGCCAGCTATGCCGGGCTCGTCGGGGTGGGCGTCGACCGCGTCGCGATCGGCGCACAGGCCTCCGTGTTCACCGGCATGGTCGCGGCCGGGCTGCCGGACGGCTCAGAGGTGCTCTGCGTCGACGGCGACTTCAGCTCGATGGTGTTCCCCTTCCTCGGCCAGGCTCACCGCGGATTGCGGGTGCGCCACGTTCCGCTGGCCGAACTCGCCGCGAGCGTCGGCCCGAACACCGCCCTCGTCGTGTTCTCGCTGGTGCAATCGGCATCCGGGGCCATCGCCGACGTCGACGCCATCACGGCGGCCGCGCGCCTGCACGGCGCCCGCACGCTCTGCGACACCACCCAGGCGTCCGGCTGGATGCCGGTGGACGCCGCGCTGTTCGACGCCACGATCTGCCACAGCTACAAGTGGCTGTGCGCGCCGCGCGGCGTCGCCTTCTTCACCGTCTCGGCCGCGTTCCAGTGCGAGCTGCGCCCGCTGCACACCGGCTGGTACGCGGGCGAGGACCCACTCGCCGCCTGCTACGGCCCGACCATGGAGCTCGCCGCCAGCGCACGCCGCTTCGACGCCTCCCCGCCTGGCAGGCCTGGGTCGGCGCGGAGCCGGCCATCGAGTTGTTCCGTCGGCTCGACCTCGACGCCGTCCGGGCGCACGCGGTCGGGCTCGCCGACGCGTTCTGCGCCGGGCTCGGCATCGAGCCGCGCGGCCAGGCCATCGTGGCGTGGCCGGATGCCGACGGCGCCGCCCTCGGCGCGCTGACCGCCGGCGGCATCACGGCGTCCGGTCGCGCCGGCTGCGCCCGCGTCGCCTTCCACCTGTGGAACGACGAGGACGACGTCGCCGATGCGCTGCGCGCGCTCGGCCGCATGTAGCGACAGCTCGCACCCCGGGCCCGCACCCCGGGCCCGCGCCCCGGGCCCGCACCCCGGCCTCGCAGCCGGCCACCGTTTCGTAGCCAGCGTCTCGTAGCCAGAGTTTCGTAGCCGTTCAGCGGATGCGAGCAGGCGTTCGGCCCGATTCAGCCCGTTTTCACGGCGTGTCACGCGCGGCATCCGCTGACTCGCTGCGCGGAGCGGCGATGACGGGCGGATGCCGGGGCGGCAGCATCGCCGCCACGACGCCGAGCAGCGCGAGGAGCCAGCAGACCGCCATGATCAGCGAGCTGAAGTCCTCGTCGTAGTCGGTGAAGCTCAGGCCATTGAAGAGCGCCGCGAGCGTGAAGAAGAACGCGACACCGCTGCCCCATCGCCAGCGGCGGGCAGCCTGTGGCGGCGGGCGGAGGGCCAGTGCACGCACGAAGAGCGTCAGCGTGCCGAGGGTGAGCGCGAGCGCCAGGATCGTGTGCAGCAGCAGAGTCCAGCCGCCCGCGCCGGAGAGCGCCCAGAGCAGGCTGGCCCAGGAGCGCGAGAAGTACTCGCCCCCGGTCGTGCCCGGGTGGGTGTCGGGCAGCGTGACGAACAGGTTCAGCACCATCCCGGCAAGGAACTGCACGGCGAACAGCGCGAGAAGCACCATCGCGTGCAGGCGCAGGCTGCCGCGCGGCCCGCCGGCCGCCAGGGGCGGGGTCAGCTGGGGCGGGGTCGATTGGGGCGGGGTCGATTGGGGCGGCCCCGACTCGCCTGGTCTCGTCATGGCTCAGGTCTACGCTCGCCGGCCAGGCGCGGCAAGCGACCCGGCGTCCGCGTGCGCGGGGTTGGCTTCGGTCGCAAGCTCCCTCGAGCCAACGGGGAAGGGAGGCTCCCCACGGACACCGGTCGGGGTTTCGACAGGCTCAACCAGCGGAGGGAGCTCAAGCCAGCGGCGCGGAGGGAGCTCGAGCCGGCGGCGCGGAGGGAGCCCTAGCCAGCGGAGGGAGGGAGCTCGAGCCAACGGCGCGGAGGGAGCTCGCGCCGGCGGCACGCGCCCGATAGGCCGCCCGGCAGCGCCCGCATTCGCGTCGCGGCACGCGAAAAGTCCCGCGGCCCCCGGTATATCGGGGGCCGCGGGACTTTTCGGGGGCCGCGAGAGCAGCGTGCCGTGCGCGGCGGCTAGCTGAGGCGGGCGACCGGGTTGCTCAGCGAGCCGATGCCGTCGACCGACACCGTGACGGTGTCGCCGTGCTGCACCGCGAAGGACTTGGCGGGAGCGCCGGTCAGGATCACGTCGCCGGGCAGCAGCGTGAAACAGGTGGAGAGGAACGAGACGATCTCGGCCGGAGAGTGGCGCCGCAGCGTCATCTCCGCGCTCTGCGTGACCGCACCGTTGACCGCGCCGGTGACGACGGCGGTGTCGGGCTCGAACTCCGTCTCGATGTACGGGCCGATCGGGCAGAACCCGTCGAAGCTCTTCGCCCTGGCAATGTGGTCGTCGCCCTTCATCAGGTCGACGGCGGTCAGGTCGTTGGCGACCGTGTAGCCGAAGATCACGTCGCTGGCGCCCTCGACGGGCACGTTCTTCGCGATCTTGCCGATCACAATGGCAAGCTCGGCCTCAGCGTGCACCGCGGCCGAGGCCGCCGGCAGGATCACCCTGTCGTTCGGCCCGACCACGGTCGTGTTCGGCTTCAGGAAGAACTGCGGTTCGAGCCGGTGGTCACCGCCGTCCTCCTGCGTCTCCTTGGCAACGTCATCCGGGTAGTACCCGCGGTCGAGGCCGATGACCTTGGAGCGCGGGATGACCGGGGCCAGCAACACGGCGTCGGCCAACGGCACCCGCTCCCCCGTCGTGTCGAGGCCGGCGAACATGGGGTCGGCGGCGAGCACGACGAGGTCGGTCTCGTCGACGATGCCGTAGGCGATGCGGGAGTCGTGGCTGAACCGGGCGATCTTCATGGCAGAAGGCTTCCTGAGTGAGGTGCTGGCTACGCGTCGAGGCGCGTGAGCCAGCCGTGCTTGTCTGGGCGACGGCCGTACTGGATGTCGGTGAGCTCTTCGCGCAACGACATGGTCAGCGGCCCGGCGGGCGCGTCGGCATCGCCGATCGTGACCTCGTTGTTGCGCAGCTGGGCGATCGGGGTGATGACGGCGGCGGTGCCGCAGGCGAACACCTCGGTGATGTCGCCGGATGCCACGCCCTCCTGCCACTCGGCCAGCGTGACGCGGCGCTGCTCCACCTGGAGTCCGCGGTCGCGAGCCAGCTGCAGCACCGAGTCGAGCGTGATGCCCGCGAGGATGCTGGGCGACTCCGGCGTGACGACGCGGCCGTCCTTGTAGACGAGGACGACGTTCATGCCGCCGAGCTCCTCGAGGTACTTGCCCTCAGAGGAATCGAGGAAGAGCACCTGGGCGCAGCCCTGCGCGTAGGCCTCTGCCTGCGGCAGCAGGCTGGAGGCGTAGTTGCCGCCGGTCTTGGCCGCACCGGTTCCGCCGCGGCCGGCGCGGGCGTAGTCGGTGGAGAGCCAGATCGAGATCGGCTTCACGCCACCGGGGAAGTACGCACCGGCGGGGCTGGCGATGACGTAGTAGGCGACCTTCTCTGCCGCGCGCACGCCGAGGAAGGCCTCCTTGGCGAACATGAACGGGCGGATGTAGAGGCTCTGGTCCTCCTCGGTCGGCACCCAGGCGCCGTCGACGGCGATGAGCTGCTTGAGCGACTCGAGGAAGTACTCCGTCGGCAGCTCGGGCAGGGCCAGGCGCTGGGCGGAGCGCTGCAGGCGTGCAGCGTTCGCCTCCGGGCGGAACGTCCAGATGGAGCCGTCCTCGTGCCGGTAGGCCTTCATGCCCTCGAAGATGGTCTGCGAGTAGTGCAGCACGGCGGCGGCCGGGTCCAGCGGGATCGGCCCGTACGGCTGCACTCGCGGGCGGTGCCAGCCGCCCTTGACCGACCAGCAGATGTCGACCATGTGGTCGGTGAAGTGGTTGCCGAAGCCGGGGTCGGCGAGGATCTCGGCGCGGGCGGCATCCGAGGTGCCCACGAGGTTGCGGGTGACGGCGAATTCGAGCGGGGCTGGGGTGCTGTCGGTGTTGGTCATCGTTCGTCCTAGTCGATGGAGAGGGTGCTGACGATAGCGTCGCCGATGGCAGCGGTGGCGCGGGGCTGGCCCGTGCGTGCTGCGATGTCGGCGACGACCGCGCGGTTGACGTTCTCGGCAGCCGCTTCGAGGCCGAGGTGGGCCAGAAGCAGTGCGACGGAGAGGATCGCTGCGGTGGGGTCGGCCAGTTGCTTGCCTGCGATGTCGGGGGCCGATCCGTGGACCGGTTCGAACATGCTGGGGAACTGGCCGCTCGGGTTGATGTTGCCCGAGGCAGCGAGGCCGATGCCGCCGCTGATTGCGGCCGCCAGATCGGTGAGGATGTCGCCGAAGAGATTGTCTGTGACGATGACGTCAAATCTAGCAGGATCCGTCACCAAGAAGATCGTCGCGGCGTCAACGTGCAGGTAGTCGACGGTGACGTCGGGGAACTCGGCGGCGACCGCGTTCACGGTGCGCTGCCAGAGCGAGCCGGCAAAGACCAGGACGTTGGTCTTGTGCACGAGGGTGAGCTTCTTGCGCGGGCGGGCGGATGCCACGGCGAAGGCGTGGCGCACGACGCGCTCGACCCCGAACGCGGTGTTCACCGAGACCTCGTTGGCGACCTCGTGCGGCGTGCCCTGGCGAATCGCGCCGCCGTTGCCGACGTACGGGCCCTCTGTGCCTTCGCGCACGACGACGAAGTCGACGTCGCCGGGGGCGGCCAGCGGGCTGGGCACGCCGGGGTAGAGCACGCTCGGGCGCAGGTTGACGTAGTGGTCGAGGCTGAAGCGGAGCTTCAGCAGCAGCCCGCGCTCGATGTTGGCGTTCGCCAGGCGAGGGTCGCCGGGCACACCGCCGACGGCGCCGAGCAGGATGGCGTCGTGCTCCTTGATGCTGCCGAGGTCGGCGTCCGTGAGCACATCGCCGGTTTCGAGGAACCGGGCGGCGCCGAGCGAGAAGTGCGTGCTGTCGATGGTGACGTCGCTGCCGGCGGTCGCGGCATCCAAGACCTTGAGCGCCTCGGCGATCACCTCTGGACCAATCCCGTCACCGGGGATGACAGCAAGTTTCACGACACGGGACATTGCACTCCTTGACTAAGACGGGGTGGGCCTGACGGCACTGACGACTGTTCCCAGCGTAGTACCGCGGCCCACCCCGGTTACGCCGTCGTCAGCTCGCCTTGCGCAGCGTGGTCAGGCCGATCACGGCCGCCGCCAGCACCAGCCCGGCGCCGATCCATGCGGCCATGCCCGCACCGCTGTCGAAGGCGGCACGCGCCGAGTCCAGCAGCACAGCGCCGAGGTCGGTGGGGAGTTCGCCGGCTACCGCGACCGCTCCGCCCAGGGTCTCCCCCGCCGCCGCCTGCTGCGCAGCGCTCAGGCCTTGCGGCAGCTCGACGGCTGCCCGGTACGAGGCGGTGAGGATGGTGCCGAGGATCGCCGTTCCGAGCACGGCGCCCAGCTCATACGCGGTCTCGGAGACGGCGGATGCCGCGCCCGCTTTGTCGGCGGAGACGTTGGAGAGGATGAGCTCGTTGGAGACGGTCTCCGCCGCGCCGATGCCGAGGCCCAGCGCGGTGAACGTGACCGCGATGCCCAGCGCCGAGATCTCGCCGCCGGTCACTGCGATGGCCGCGTAGCCACCGACCGAGATGAGCAGCGCGGCGGGAATCAGGCGTGATGGCCGCACCCGCTTGGCGATCGGCACGACCGCGAGGCCGGCGATGATCATCACCACGAGCCCGGGCACCAGGATGAGGCCCGCGTTCATCGGGGAGAGCCCGAGCACGAGCTGCAGGTGCTGCGACACGAAGAACAGGCCGCCGACGAGCGCGATGACGCTGAACAGGTTGATCAGGACGGCGCCGCTGAACGCACCGCGGCGGAACAGCTCGAGGTCGAGCATGGGCGTCTCGAGCCGCTTCTGCCTGCGCACGAACAGCACACCGGCCGCGAGGCCAACCAGCACCGCGATGGCACCGAACAGGTCGAAGCCGCCCTCGGCGACGCGCTTGATGCCGAGCACGATGGGAAGCATGGTGAACAGCGAGAGCAGGATGCTGGCCACGTCGATCTTGCCCGGGTTCGGGTCGCGCGACTCCGGAACCAGCAGCGGCACCATGATCAGGAGCGGCAGCAGCAGCGGCACGGCGATGAGGAACACGGAGCCCCAGGTGAAGTGCTCAAGCAGGAAGCCACCGACGATCGGGCCGAGCGCACTGCCGGCCGCGAATCCGCTGGCCCAGACGGCGACCGCGAGGCGGCGCTGTTCCCGGTCGGTGAAGACAGAGCGCAGCAGCGACAACGTCGAGGGCATCAGCATGGCGCCGAAGAAGCCGAGCAGGGCCCGGGCGGCGATGAGGTACTCGATGCTCGGGGCGAATGCGGCGAGCACAGAGACGATTCCGAAGCCGGCGGAACCGATGAGAAGCAGCTTGCGGCGGCCGATCCGGTCGCCGAGGCTGCCCATCGCGACGAGCAGGCCGGCCAGCATCAGCGGGTAGATGTCGATCATCCAGAGCAGCTGGGTGCCGGTGGGCTGCAGCGCCTCGGAGATGGCCGGCAGCGCGAAGTTCAGCACCGTGTTGTCGATCGACACGAGCAGCACCGGCAACATGAGCACGGCGAGCGCGACCCACTGCCGTCTGCTGCGCGCTGGCTGCACTGCAGTGGGCACAGATTGGGTGGTGTTGGGCGTGGTCACGACTATCAATTCTTTCGGTCTGCGCGCGGCATCCGCGCGCTGTCATTCGATCAGGACTCGATAACTATACCGTCCAGCCGGTACAGTAGCAACATGACCTCCATGGACTCTCGCTACGCTGGGCGGGTGAGCACCCCCTCCCCCACCCGTGACCGCCTGCTCGACGCCTTCGAGGCCTTGTTGATCGAACAGGGCGAGAAGGCGGCGACGCTGGATGCCGTCGCTGCCCGCGCCGGGGTGTCCAAGGGCGGGCTGCTCTACCACTTCGGCTCGAAGGATGCCCTGGTCACCGGGCAGCTCACCCGGCTGGCTGAATTGGCCACGACCGATGTCGAGAACATCAGGCACGCGCCGGCCGGCTCTGTCGACTACTTGATCCGCACCTCGGTGAACACCGACACCCCGCTGGACCGGGCCATCATCGCCGCGGCCTGCCTGGCCCAGGGCACGCACCCCGCCGCCAACGAGGCACTCGCGGCGCTGCGGCAGCAGTGGCTTGCCGTGGTCGAGGAGGCCGTCGGCGACCCGGATGTCGCCGAGGCCATTCTCCTTGTCAGCGACGGCCTCTACTACAACTCGGCGCTCGCCAACCCGATGCCCTCGGCAGGATTCGACCCCCGGTCGGCCGAGTCGACCCAGCAGATGGACCGCCTGCTCGCCGTGCTCGCGAAGCTGCTGGACTAGAGCTCGGGCGCCCGGCGGCGCCCATGGCGCCGGCGCGCACTCACGGCGCGATCCCGGCCAGTGCCGGGCGGAAGCCGAGGCGGGCGTTCTCGCAGCAGGCGGGCCGGCAGACGTCGAACCACGGGCCGAGCGCGGTCAGCGCCGGGCGTTCGGCGGCAGGCGTGCCGTCGCGCCGCTCCAACACGAGGTCGACGAGCCCAGAGACGAAGGCGCGCTGGGTGCCCGGTGTTGCGACCCGGATCATGCTCAGGCCGTTGTCGGTCGCCGTCTCGCGCGCCTCGTTGTCGAGGTCCCACATCACCTCCATGTGGTCACTGACGAAGCCGAGGGGCACCACGACCACGCCCCGGCGACCGGCGGCCGGAAGCTCGGCGATGGCGTCGTTGATGTCTGGCTCCAGCCACGGCGTGCTGGGCGCCCCGGAACGGGACTGGTAGACGAGCTGCCACGGGATCGGAGCCGCCACCGCCTCCGCCCTCGACGCGGAGCGTTCGGCCCTGCGCTGCTCGACCGCGAGCATCACGACCTCCGCGACCGCATTGTGCTGGGCGGCATAGGCGCCGCCGTGCCCGAAGTCGCGCTCGCGCGGGCCGGAGCGCTCGGCATCCGCCGTGGGAATCGAGTGCGTAGCGAACAGCACCTCGACGGCAGAATCGATGCCCTCAGCTCCGAACTCCTGCTCGAAGGCGGCCACCGCCTCATCGACACCCTCGATGAACGGCGTGACGAAACCGGGGTGGTCGAAGAACTGCCGCACCTTGTCGATCGTGATCGCGCCGTGGGTGCCACTGGCGTCGAGGGCGCCCCAGAGGTCTTCCCGGTACTGCCGGCAGCTCGAGTACGAGGAGTACGCGCTGGTGGCGATGGCGATCAGCGAGGTGAAGCCGCGCTCCGCCGCCTCGTCGAGGGCCTCGCCCAGATAGGGCGCCCAGTTGCGGTTGCCCCACAGCACGGGCAGGTCGATTCCGCGCCGGCCGAGCTCCTCCTCGAGCGCAGCCTTGAGCTGGCGGTTGTGGTCGTTGATCGGGCTGACGCCGCCGAAGTGCCGGTAGTGCGTGGCGACCTCCTCGAGCCTCTCCTCGGGGATGCCGCGGCCGCGGGTGACGTTGCGGAGGAACGGGATGACGTCATCCTGGCCCTCCGGGCCGCCGAATCCGGCCAGCAGGATCGCGTCGTAGTGCACCGGCACCTCCACGTGCTCGCCGCCGGCCGCCGCCGCGGCGCTCGCGCCGATCACGGGGGAAGCGTTCTCACTTTTCTGCATGGCGTCTCCATCTACTTCTCGGAATTATCTAGCTTGGCTAGTTAATAACGTAACATGGAGGATGGGCGCTCAGACTTCACCACGGGAGGCAGCCATGCAGGAGCAACGAAGCATTCTGGTGCTGGGCGGCACGGGCTACATCGGCGGGCGCCTCGTGCCCCGACTGCTCGAGCACGGGCACCGGGTGCGGGTGCTCGCGCGCTCGGCCCAGAAGCTCACCGACGTGCCTTGGCGCGAGCGCGTCGAGGTGGTGGAGGGCGACCTCCTGCGCCCCGCGGATGTCGAGGCGGCCTGCGCCGGCATCGACGTTGTCGTCTACCTGGTCCACTCCCTCTCGGCCAGCGGGTCGTTCGAGCAGACCGAGTTGCAGACGGCCGACAACGTGGCGGACGCGGCGCGGGCGGCCGGCGTAAAACGCATCGTGTACCTCGGCGGCCTGCACCCGGATTCCGCCGAGCTGTCGCGGCACCTGCGCTCGCGCAAGGCCGTCGGCGAGCTGTTCCTGGACTCCGGGGTGCCGACGATCGCGCTGCAGGCCGGCATCGTGATCGGCTCCGGCTCGGCATCCTTCGAGATGATCAGGCACCTGACGGAGGTGCTGCCGTACATGCCGGCCCCGCGCTGGGTGCGCAACAAGGTGCAGCCGATCGCCGTGCGCGATGTGCTGCACTACCTGCTCGGCGCTGTCGAGGCGCCCGGCACCATCAACCGCACCTTCGACATCGGCGGGCCGGACGTGCTGCGCTACGGCCAGATGATGAACGGCTACGCGGTGGAGGCCGGGCTGCCGCAGCGACCGATCGCGGCGCTGCCCGTGTTCACGCCGTGGCTGGCCTCGCAGTGGGTGAACCTGGTCACGCCGATCCCCCGCCGGCTCGCCGTGCCGATCATCGAATCGCTGCAGTATGACTGCGTGGTGCGCGAGCACGACATTGACGCGGTGATCCCGCCGCCACCGGGCGGCCTCACCGGCTACCGGCGGGCGGTGCGGCTCGCACTGGCGAAGATGCGGGCCGGCGAGGTGGAGACATCCTGGCACGGCGCCAGCCTGGACGACGCCCCGGCCGACGCTTTGCCGAGCGACCCAGATTGGGCCGGTCACACCGTGTTCATCGATGAGAAGCACCGCACGACGTCCGCCGGCGTCGATGAACTCTGGTCGGTGATCGAGGGCATCGGCGGTGAGAACGGCTGGTATTCCTTCCCGCTGGCCTGGGCGATCCGCGGGTGGTTGGACAAACTCGTCGGCGGGGTGGGCCTGGACCGCGGGCGCCGGCACACCGCCCGACTGCAGACCGGCGACGCCCTCGACTTCTGGCGGGTCGAGCAGATCCAACGCGGGTCGCGGCTGCGGCTGCGCGCCGAGATGCGGATGCCTGGTCGGGGTTGGCTGGAGCTGGAGACCCGGGATGCCGGCGACCACCGGGTGTACCGGCAGCGCGCGGTCTACTTCCCGCAGGGGCTGGCGGGACGGCTGTACTGGTACTTGCTCGTTCCGTTCCACGGCGTGATCTTCACGGGCATGGCGAACCGGGTCGTGCTGGAGGCCGAGGCGCGCACAAGGCGAAACAGAGAAGGCGGCCAGGGGGCGTGAGCCCCCTGACCGCCTTCCGACGCGCTGGCGTTGACTAGCTGAGTGCCTCGACGACCTCGGAGATCGCGACCGGGGTGCGCTCGCCCGTGCGGCGGTCCCAGATCTCGACGACGCCCTCTGCGACACCGCGGCCGGCGATGACGATGGTCGGCACGCCAATCAGTTCGGCGTCGCCGAACTTCACGCCGGGCGACACCTTGGGGCGGTCGTCGAACAGAACGTCCTTGCCGGCGGCCTCGAGCGCGGCGGCAACCGTCTCGGCGGCCTCGAACACGGCGGCGTCGCGGCCGGTGGCCACCACGTGCACGTCGAACGGAGCGACCGTCTTCGGCCAGATCAGGCCGTTCTCGTCGTTGTTCAGCTCGGCGATGATCGCGAGGATGCGGGTGACGCCGATGCCGTAGGAGCCCATCGTGACGGTGACGAGCTTGCCGTTCTCGTCGAGCACCTTGAGGCCGAGGGCCTCCGCGTACTTGCGGCCGAGCTGGAAGACGTGGCCGATCTCCATGCCGCGGGCGAGCTCGACGGGGCCGGAGCCGTCCGGGGCCGGGTCACCGGCGAGCACCTCTGCCGCCTCGACCGTGCCGTCGGCGGTGAAGTCGCGGCCGGCGACCAGGCCGAACACGTGGTGGCCGTGGTCGTTGGCGCCCGTGATCCAGCCGGAACCCTCGGAGACGCGGGGGTCGATGAGGTAACGAATGCCGGTCGTGGACTCGGTGCCGAGCACGGGGCCGGCGGGCGACCACGGGCCGATGTAGCCCTTGACCAGGCCGGGGTTCGCCTTGAAGTCGTCCTCGTTGGCGGGCTCGACCTCGGCCGGGGCGAAGGCCGCCTCCGCGCGCTTCTGGTCGACCTCGCGGTCGCCGGGCAGGCCGACCACGACGAGCTCACGCGTGCCATCCGGGTAGCGGAGGGCCAGCACGACGTTCTTCAGCGTGTCCGCGGCCGTCCACAGGCGGCCGTCCGGGCGCGGGTGGTTCGTGTTGGCGCTGTCGACCA
Organism: Microterricola viridarii; assembly: GCF_001542775.1. Lineage (GTDB taxonomy): Bacteria > Actinomycetota > Actinomycetes > Actinomycetales > Microbacteriaceae > Microterricola > Microterricola viridarii_A. The sequence goes on along the minus strand of NZ_CP014145.1, from coordinate 861,012 downwards.
GGGTCTGGATCGTGGCGGTGTCCGGCGTCGGCAGCACCTCGGCCGGCGTCAGCTTCTCGAAGGAGCGGGGCGCGGGGGCCAGCGTCGTGAATGCCTCGACGTTGGCCGCGTAGCCTCCGGCAGAGCGCACGAAGGTGTCCTCGCCGATGGGGGTGGGGTGCAGGAACTCCTCGCTCTTGGAGCCGCCCATCGCGCCGGCATCCGCCTTGACGATGACGTACTCGAGGCCGAGGCGCGTGAAGATGCGCTCGTAGGCGTCGCGCTGGGCCTGGTAGCTCTTGTCGAGGCCGGCGTCCGTGTAGTCGAAGGAGTAGGCGTCCTTCATGGTGAACTCGCGGCCGCGCAGCAGGCCGGCCCGGGGGCGTGCCTCGTCGCGGTACTTGTCCTGGATCTGGTAGAGCGACAGCGGCAGGTCTTTGTAGCTGTTGTAGAGGTCCTTCACGAGCAGCGTGAAAGCTTCCTCGTGGGTGGGGGCCAGCAGCATGTCGCTGCCCTTGCGGTCCTTCAGGCGGAACAGACCCTCGCCGTACTCCTCCCAGCGACCGGTGATCTCAAAGGGCTCGCGCGGCAGCAGCGCGGGGAAGTGCACCTCGTGCGCCCCGGCGTTGTTCATCTCCTCGCGGACGATGCGTTCGATCTTCTCCTTGACGCGCAGGCCCAGCGGAAGCCACGCGAACACTCCTGGTGCCTGTCGGCGAATGTAGCCGGCCCGCACGAGGAGGCGGTGGCTGGTGACCTCTGCGTCAGAGGGGTCTTCGCGAAGGGTTCGGAGGAAATAGTTCGAGAGGCGTGTAATCACAGCGTCTACTTTATCGCCAGCGCTCCGGGCGTGTGGCGCCAAGGTCCTAGGCTGGGCGCATGCCGGCCCGCCGCCCTCATATCGCTGCATCCGCCGCCCAGACGGAGCTCGCCTCCTCGCTGGCGGCGCTGCGGGTCGCCCTCGAGCTGCCTGGCGCGTTTCCGGCGGATGCCGCGGCCGAGGCGGAGCGGGCCGCGGCGAGCGCCGCACTGCGGATTGCTCCCCCGGGTGTTGTCGACCTGACGACGGTTGTCGACCTGACGGCGGTTCTCGACCTGACGGCGGTCGAGTTCATCACGATCGACCCGCCGGGCACGACCGACCTGGACCAGGCGTTGCACATCGAGCCGGCGGACGCGGAGCACGGCGGCTTCCGGGTGCGATACGCGATCGCCGACCTGCCGGCGCTCGTTGCGCCCGGCGGGGCCGTTGACCGCGAGGCGCGCCGGCGCGGGCAGACGCTCTACGCCGCCGACGGCCGCATCCCGCTGCACCCGCCGGTGATCAGCGAGGGCGCCGCCTCGCTGCTGCCGGGCGCCGACCGCCGCGCCTTCGTCTGGGACTTCACGCTCGACGCGCGCGGTGAAGTGCAGAGCGCCACCGTGTTCCGGGCGGTGGTGCGTTCCCGCGCCCGGCTGAGCTACGCAGAGGCGCAGGCCGCCATTGATGACGGCGCGGGTGACGGCGCGGGTGACGGCACGGCGGCCGGCACGGGTGACGGCACGGCAGCGCCCTCGCTGGCCCTGCTCAAAAGCGTCGGCCTGGCCCGCATCGAGCAGGAGCGGCTGCGCGGCGGCGCCAGCCTGAACGCGCCGGACGAGGAGATCGTGCTCGGCCCGACCGGCTACACGCTGGAGCGGCGCCGGTCGCTGCCGGTCGAGGAGTGGAACGCGCAGCTGTCGCTGCTGACGGGCATGGCTGCGGCCCGCATCATGCTGGACGGCGGTGTCGGCATCCTGCGCACCATGCCGGCGCCCGGTCCGGAGGAGTTCGCGACGTTCCGGCTGCAGACGGTCGCGCTCGGCCTGCCCTGGCCAGCTGAGCAGCACTACGGCGACTACCTGCGCGACCTACAGCAGGATGACCCGGCGGCGCTCGCCGTGTTGCAGGCAGCGACGACCCTGTTCCGTGGTGCCGGCTACCAGGCCTTCGACGTCGAGCGTGGGTTGCCGGCCCCGGCCGACCCGGTGCAGTCGGCGATCGCGGCGCCCTACGCGCACACGACGGCGCCGCTGCGCCGCCTCGTCGACCGGTGGAGCCTCGTCATCTGTGCTGCACTCTGCGCGGGAGAGCCGGTGCCGGGGTGGGCGCGAGACTCGCTCGGGGAACTGCCCGGAATCATGGGGCGAGCGGCCGGCTCGCGGCCGAACTGGATTCCGCCTCGGTGAACCGGGTCGAGGCGGCCATGCTGAGCGGCAGCGTGGGCCGACGCTTTCCGGCAACCGTGCTCTCGCTGCACGGCGACAACGCGCGCGTCCAGGTGGCGGAGCCGCTCGCCACGGCGGAGTGCGCGGCCCCGCGGCATCCGTCGCCCGGCTCGGTCATCACCGTCGTGCTGCGCTCGGCCGACATTGCGACGGGCAGCGTGGCCTTCGACGCGGTGTGACGCGCCTCCTCGACCTGGCGCCACGCTGTGGCTAGTCTCTGGCCATGACCAACACGCAGAGTAGCGTTCGACCCACGACGGATGTGCGCCGGGCCTGGACAATCGGCGGGGCGTTGCTCATCGCCGCCACGCTGTTTAGTCTCGCCTGGTGGCCCGTGCTGCTGCCGGGCGAGGCCATCGGTCCGATCAGCACGGCCGCACACGCCCTCGCGCTGCTGATCTTCACCTTCGGCCTCGGCGGCACAGGCAGCGTCACGGCGCGGCGACCGCTCGGCACGGCTGCCCTGGCGGCGTTCGCGGTGTTGCTCGTTGCTTCCCAATTGTTCTGGAGCACCCTCGGCACGGGCAACGACCTCGCCGGGCTGTGGATGGAGCTGCGCCTCGTCGACTCCTTCGTCCAGTTCGTGGTGGCCGCCATCGCCGTCATCCTGATCGCCAGGGCCGGTGTCGTGCCGCAGCCGTGGAATTGGGCCCCTGGCTGGGTGCTCGCGGCTCTCGCCGCTGTGTGGCTGCTCAGCCAGCTCATCCGCGTGAACATCGGCGCCGGGCGCGGCCCCAATCCGGACGCGCAGACGATTGCGCTGATGCTCAGCTCGCTGGACACGCTCCTCCGCGCCGTCGGCCCCGTCTTCCTCGGCGTCATTGCCATCGTCCTGGGCGACCGCTCTGCCCGAACTGTCGTGTCCGAATCCCGCTAACAGCGAGGCCGTGAACGTGTCACGCTAGAGGCATGACACAGGCAACGGGCGAGCAGGAGGCGGCGCTCTTCGCCGAGCGCTACCGCGCCATGAGCTCGCGGGACGCCCGCTTCGACGGGCAGTTCATCACCGGCGTGCACTCCACCGGCATCTACTGCCGACCCAGCTGCCCGGCGACGACGCCGAAGGCCGTGAATGTCTCGTTCTACCTGACCGCCGCCGCTGCGCACGAGGCGGGGCTGCGCGCCTGCAAGCGCTGCCTGCCGGATGCCGTGCCCGGCTCGCCCGAGTGGAATGTGCGTGACGACCTCGCCGCCCGTGCCATGCGCCTCATCGCCGATGGCGAGGTGGAGCGCAGCGGGGTGCCGGGGCTCGCTGCCCGGCTCGGCTACACGCCGCGCCACCTCGGCCGGGTTCTGCAGCAGGAGCTCGGCGCCGGCCCGCTCGCCTTGGCCAGGGCGCAGCGCGCGCAGACGGCCCGTGAGCTGCTCGTCAACACGCTGCTGCCGCTCAGCGACATCGCGTTCGCGGCTGGCTTCGGCAGCGTGCGCCAGTTCAACGAGACGGTCGTGGCCGTGTACCAGCAGACGCCGAGCGAGCTGCGGTTGCGCGGGGCGCGCCGTCGGAGCCACTCCCCCGTGCCAAGTGCCGCCGCGACGCTCTCAGCCGATGCACCGATGGAACCCGGAACGAGCGTGTCGTTGCGGCTGCCGGCGCGGGCGCCTTTCGACGGGGCTGGCGTGTTCGGGTTCCTCGGCGTGCGCGCCGTGGCCGGGGTGGAGACGTACGACGGTCGGGTGTACCGGCGCGCACTGCGACTGCCGACCGGCACGGCGACCGTCGCGCTGAGCCTGGACGGCACGCCGGCCGCGCCGTTCGTCCGCTGCGAAGCGACGCTGGACGAGCTGAGCGACCTGGCCCCGCTCGTGTCGCGGGTGCGCCGCCTGCTCGACCTCGACGCGGATGCCGCCGCGATCGATGCCGCCTTGGCCGCCGACCCGGCGCTCGCGCCTGCGGTGGCTGCGGTGCCGGGCATCCGGGTGCCCGGCAGCATGAGCCCGGAGGAGACCCTGTTCCGTGCCCTGATCGGCCAGCAGATCTCGGTGGCCGCCGCGCACACGATGCTGGGCCGGCTGGCGGCGGCGCTGGGCGACCGGCTGCCGGTCGAGCGCGGCGGGTGGACGCTGTTCCCGACCGCCGCGCAAATCGCGGCCGGCGGGCGCGACGTGCTGCGCGGCCCGGTCGCCCGCATCGACACCATCGTGCGGGTGGCGGAGGCCCTGGCGGGCGGCGAACTGCGGCTCGACGTCGGCGAGAGCGCCGAGCAGTTGATGGCCCAGCTGACCGCGATGAAGGGCATCGGCCCGTGGACGGCCGGGTACGTGGCCATGCGGGTGCTCGGCAGCCCAGATGTGCTGCTGACCAGCGACCTCGCCATCCGCCAGGGCGCGGCCCGCCTGGGTCTGCCGGATGCCGCGGCGCCCCTCGCCGCGCACGGAGCCGCCTGGGCGCCCTGGCGAAGCTACGCCGGCATGCACCTCTGGCGGGCGCTCGCCGGCTGACGCCCCGCGCAACCCGGTCAGGTTGACTCCCGGGCTTCGGTCGCTCGTTCCTCGCTTCCTCAGCCGACGTGGTGGGGTGGGCCCCACCTTGGCTCGAGGGCGCGACGCGCAGCGTCGCGAAAGGCGGCAGCCCTCCGCCAGGAAATCTGCGCAACCGCTACCGATGCACTCGAGTTTTCGACTCGTGCCACTCCCCAGCGACCGAAGCCAACACCCCGCGCAACCCAGTCTGGTTGGCTCCCGGGCTTCGGTCGCTCGTTCCTCGCTTCCTCAGCCGACGTGGTGGGGTGGGCCCCACGTTGGCTCGAGGGAGCGCCAGCGACCGAAGCCAACACCCCGCGCACGGCCCGCGCACGGCTCGCGCGCAGCCCGCCGCTAGTATGACGGCATGGCTGTGACCGACGAAGCGATCCTCAAGATCAAGGAGATGATCGTCTCCGGCGATCTCGGCCCCGGCGACCGGCTGCCGCCGGAAAAGGAGCTGAGCGAAGCACTCGGCCTCTCCCGCAGCTCGCTGCGCGAGGCGGTCAAGGCCCTCGAGGTGATCCGCGTGCTCGACGTGCGCCGCGGCGACGGCACCTACGTCACCAGCCTGGAGCCGCGCCTCCTGTTGGAGGCCATGTCTTTCGTCGTCGACCTGCACGACGACGCATCCATCCTCGAGATCTTCGCCGTGCGCCGCATCCTCGAACCCGCCGCGACGGCTCTGGCCGCCGGCAAGCTCGACCCCGACGCCATCGCCGAGCTGAAGGAGATGATCGCCGCCGTCGACGACACCACCTCCGTCGAGGGCCTCGTCGAACACGACCTCGAGTTCCACCGGCGCATCGTCACCGCGGCAGGCAACAGCTACCTCTCCAGCCTCATCGACTCGCTCTCCAGCCACACCGTGCGCGCCCGCATCTGGCGCGGCGTCACGCAGGAGAACGCCGTCGACCGCACGCTGCACGAGCACTCCGGGATCGTCGCCGCACTGGAGCGCGGCGATGCCGAGCTGGCACACGCCCTCACCGTCGTGCACGTCAGCGGCGTCGAGCAGTGGCTGCGCGAGGCGCTCTAGCCCCACCGCCAACAAACAACACAGCGCCCGCCGGAAGAATCCGACGGGCGCTGTGTTGTTGGCGAGATCAGCGGGTGAAGCTGTACTCCGCGACGGATGCCGCGTGCATCTCGGCACCGGCACCGGGCGCGAGCGGCGCCATGTAGCTTCCGCCCTGCATCACGACGGGTGTGACGAAGTGCTCGTGCAGGTGGTCGACGAACTCGATCACCCGGCCCTCCTTGCTGCCGGAGACCGCGATGTAGTCGAACATGCTCAGGTGCTGCACGGCCTCGCAGAGACCGACGCCGCCGGCGTGCGGGCAGACCGGAACGCCGAACTTGGCGGCCAGAAGCAGGTTCGCGATGTTCTCGTTCACGCCGCCGACGCGGGCAGCGTCGATCTGCATGAAGCCGATGGCATCCGCCTGCAGCAGCTGCTTGAAGATGATGCGGTTCTGGGCGTGCTCGCCGGTGGCGACCGGGATAGGCGCGATGCCGCGGGCGATTGCGGCGTGGCCGAGCACGTCGTCCGGGCTGGTGGGCTCTTCGACCCACTTGATGTCGAACTGCTCCAGCGCCTTCACCCAGGCGATGGCGTCGGCGACATCCCAGCGCTGGTTGGCGTCGATGGCGATGGGGAAACCCTCGCCGCAGGTCTCGCGGGCAATGCGCAGTCGGCGGATGTCGTCGTCGAGGTCGGCCCCCACCTTGAGCTTGATCTGGGTGAAACCCTCTGCGATGGCCTCGCGGCAGAGCCGGGCGAGCTTCTCGTCGGAGTAGCCGAGCCAGCCGGGGCTGGTCGTGTATCCCGGGTAGCCCTTGGCGAGCAGCTCGGCCTCGCGCTCGGCGCGGCCGGGCTCTGCGGCGCGCAGGATCTGCAGCGCCTCCTCCGGGGTGAGCGCGTCGGTCAGGTAGCGGAAGTCGACGAGGTCGACGATCTCTTCCGGGCTGAGCGCGGCCAGCAGCTGCCAGAGCGGCTTGCCCTCACGCTTGGCGCGGAGGTCCCAGAGCGCGTTGATCACGGCGCCGATCGCCATGTGCATGACGCCCTTCTCCGGGCCGAGCCAGCGCAGCTGCGAGTCGTGCATGAACAGGCGGGAGGTGGCGCCCATGTCGGAGAGCAGCTCTTCGACGTTGCGGCCGACGAGGTGCCCGGCGAGCGTGTCGATCGCAGCCACCTCCACGTCGTTGCCACGGCCGATGGTGAAGACGAACCCGTGCCCCTCGAGGCCGTCAGCGGCATCCGTGCGGATGACGAGATAGGCCGCGGAATAGTCCGGGTCTGGGTTCATGGCGTCGGAGCCGTCAAGCTGCAGAGACGTCGGAAAGCGCACGTCAGTGGTGTCGACGCTGATGATGGTGCTCATGGAAACCTTCCCTTGGGGTCAAGCGACTATAAACATCCGATCTTTGCCTTGTCAATTGCGCTCAGCGGGGCCGAAACGCCCGGATGTGCTCGGACAATACGTCGCAAGAGTTCCGACGATTGCGCCCTTCTTTGCCGGAGAAGCCCCGCAAAGTCGGGCCTTTGTGCATTAAGTGCAAGGATCGGTGCGCCTCGCTGGTGATCGCGTACAAGGGAAACCCCTGATCGCCCGGTAGCGTAGAAGGGTGAAGTTTGCGCATTTGAGGTTCGACGGCCAGTCCACCCCGCGTCTCGCGGTGACCCTCGGCAGCGGGGCGCTCTTCCTCGACGAGGTGATGGACGAGGCCCCCGCCGACCTGCAGGCGCTCATCGAGCGCGGCGAGCCCGGGCTCGCCCACGTGCGCGCCGTCGTCGACCAGGCCGTCGCCCAGCGCGTCTCGCTCACTCCCCTCGACGAACTGCGGCACGCATCCGCGGTGCTGCGCCCGCCGCACATCCTCGCCGTCGGCGCCAACTATGCCGCCCACGCTAGCGAGCTGAAGCTGCGCAGCGAGACCGCGATGACCGTGTTCGCGCTCTGGCCGAACTCGCTCACCGCGCACGAGGCCACCACCACGTGGCCCGGCGAGATCTCCCAGCAGGTCGACTACGAGGCCGAGCTCGGCGTGATCATCGGCAAGCCGGCCAAGGACGTGTCGGTGCGCGACGCCCTCGACTACGTCTGGGGCTACACGGTCGTCAACGACATCACCGCCCGCGACATCCAGTTCAGCGAGGCGCAGTGGTCCAGGTGCAAGTCCTTCGACGGCTTCACGCCCACAGGCCCCGTCGTCGTCACGGCCGATGAGGTGCCGGACCCTCAGGACCTCTGGCTGACCACGAACGTCGATGGCCACATCCTGCAGGACGCCTCCAGCGGCGAGATGGTGCGCTCCGTCGCCGAGATCATCTCCTACCTGTCTCGCTCGGCCACGCTCCCGGCCGGCACGCTCATCTCCACCGGCAGCCCAGGCGGCGCCGGCTACTCCCGCAAGCCCCCGATCTTCCTCCGCGACGGCTCGACCGTCACGGTGTCGATCGGTGGAATCGGCTACCTGACGACGCACTGCCAGGTCATCTAGCGGATCACGCCTTCTGCCGGGGCGCAGCCGCGCGGATGCCGCGGCGGCTCCTCGTTGGCTCGAGGGAGCGCCAGCGACCGAAGCCAACACCCCGGCCGGGTTTCGACAGGCTCAACCAGCGGGTTCGCTCAACCAGCGGACGGGGCGAACACTCCCGTTGGCTCGAGGGAGCGCCAGCGACCGAAGCCAACAGCCCGAGCCCGGTTTCGACAGGCCCAACCAGCGGGCGGGGCGAACTCTCCCGTTGGCTCGAGGGAGCGCCAGCGACCGAAGCCAACACCCCGGGGCCCGGTTTCGACAGGCTCAACCAGCGGTCCCCCGTCGGCTCGAGGGAGCGCCAGCGACCGAAGCCAATTCGCGCCCCGAACGCACAAACGCCGGCACCCCTGGGGGCGCCGGCGCGTGCGTGATCGGGTTCTACTCGGAGGGCTCGCCCTGCAGGTCGGTGACCAAGACGGATGCCGCGGCATCCATGCCCGAGAGCTTGCTCGGCTGCAGCTGCTCGGTCACAGCCTCGCGCGACATCAAACCGGCGGCGACCACGAGGTCGGCGACCGGGTGCCCCGTGCTGAGCGCGACCTTGGCGATCTTGGCCGCCTCGGTGTAGCCGATGAACGGGATCAGCGCCGTGATCACGCCGACGCTGGAGGCGACCATGGCCTCGAGGCGGTCCTCGTTGGCGGTGATGCCGTCGACGCAGTTGACGCGCAGCGTCCAGCAGGCCTGCGTCATCCACGCCAGGCCCTGGAACAGCGAGTGTGCGATGACGGGCTCGAAGGCGTTCAGCTGCAGCTGGCCGGCCTCCGCCGCCATGGTGATGGCGACGTCGTTGCCGGCGATGGCGTACGCCACCTGGCTGACGGCCTCCGGGATGACCGGGTTGACCTTGCCGGGCATGATGCTCGAACCGGCCTGCATCGGCGGCAGGTTGATCTCACCGAAGCCGGCCTGCGGGCCGGAGGAGAGCAGGCGCAGGTCGTTGCAGATCTTCGACAGCTTGATGGCGCTGCGCTTGAGCGAACCGCTGAACGACATGAAGGCGCCGGCGTCGCTGGTCGACTCGATCAGGTCGGGAGCGCTCTCGATCTTGAGCCCGGTGATCTCGCTGAGGTGGCGCACGGCGGCGGCTGCGTAGCCGGGGTCGGCCGTGATGCCGGTGCCGATGGCGGTCGCTCCGAGGTTCACCTCTGCGAGCAGCCAGAGCGTCTCGGTGAGGCGGTCGTAGTCCTCACCGAGGGTGGTGGCGAAGCCGTGGAACTCCTGGCCGAGCGTCATCGGAACGGCATCCTGCAGCTGGGTGCGGCCGACCTTCAGCACGTGCGTGAACTCTTCGCTCTTCTTTGAGAAGGAGTCCTGCAGCAGGCTGAGCTCGAGAGTCAGGTGGCGCAGCGAGAACGCCAGGCCGACCTTGATCGCCGTCGGGTACGTGTCGTTGGTCGACTGGCTGCGGTTGACATCATCGATCGGGTGCAGGATGTCGTAGCGGCCCTTCTCGTAGCCGGCGATCTCGAGCGCGAGGTTGGTGATGACCTCGTTGGCGTTCATGTTGGTCGAGGTGCCGGCGCCGCCCTGGATGACGCCGACGACGAACTCTTCGTGGCGTGCACCCTGAATGATGCGGGTGCAGGCGGCGTCGATCCAACGGCCCTTCTCCTCGCTCAGCGCGCCGACCTCGACGTTGGCACGGGCACAGGCCTGCTTGACCTGGGCCAGTGCGCGCACGAAGTCGGGGTAGACCGAGATGGGGCGCTTCGCGATCGGGAAGTTGTCCAGGGCCCGCTTGGTGTGCACACCCCAATACGCGTTTTCGGGAACCTCGACGGTTCCGAGCGAATCGCTCTCCAAACGGAATCCGGGGCTTGCCTGCATGGTGGGTGCTTCCTGTGTGCGGCTGTGACTGGCGCCTGCGGCGCCCTCCGCGATAGTGGTGGACGTGCTGGTAGGCGTGCTGATCGACACGAACGGCTCCATTGCCTCGAGGGGGTGTGCGAGCTTGTGGCTCTTGGTACCCCTCCAGCCTAGAACATGGCGAAGGGGAGGAACGCGAAGGGCAGCGCGATGAGCCCGAATAGCAACGCTCCCAGCCCGGCAAGCAGCCCGCCGAGAAGCACAACGCCGTTGACTGCGACACCCCAGATCGCCATGGTGCGGCTGGCCGGCTCGCGTCGCAGCGCGAGAATACCGAGGACGAGGCCGGCCACCGGCATGACGAACGTCCAGCCGGCGAAGATCGACCCGATGCCGAGCACGAGGCTGCTGATGCTCAGCCACTGCGTCGGGGTCGCGGATGCCGCAGGCGGCTGAGGTGCGGTCGGCTGTGCTGCGGTCGGCTGTGCTGCGGTCGGCTGGCCGAGGGGCGGCTGTTCCGCGTACGGGCCGGGGGTGTAGGCCGGCTGGGCCGGGGCCTCGGGCACGACGGGGATGGTGGCAGACATGGGAGAGCTCCTTCAAAGGGGGTGTTGTGCCCGGTTCGGGCACAACACCAACGATATGAGGACTCCGCAGGCTGGAATATGGGGCTATCCCCCCGAAACGAGCGTGGGGTCTCCGCCGAAGCGGAAACCCCACGGGTCGGGCGGGCGCCTATTTGGACGGTTCGTCGACGCCGTCGCTGGCGAGCAGCTCCTCTTCGAGCGGTCCCCCGTAGCCGTCCTTCTCCGGGTCGCCGTGCAGGCCGCCGGAGACCGCGTACTCCTCCTCCGGAGAGAGGATGAGGCGGTGCCGACCCCAGACCGCGAAGGCGATCAGCATGACCACGTAGACGACCGCAATGGCGATGATGGCCGGGCCGAACGTCGGGTTCAGCAGGAAGCCCACGAAGATCAGGGCGGCGATGATGCCCGCCGAGACGGCTCCGGGCAGGCCCCACGGGCTGCGGTATGGACGGTTGGCGTTCGGGTACTTCTTGCGCAGGATCACGAAGGCGGTCATCTGCAGCAGGTAGGCCAGCACGGCGCCCCAGACGGCGATGTTCAGCACGATCGCGCCGGCGACGCCGGTGGCACCGCCGGCGGCATCCACCACGACCAGCGCGACGAAGCCGATCAGCCCGCCGGCCAGCAGCGCGACCCAGGGGGTCTGTCGCTTGCCGGTGAGCGAGAGGAACTTCGGGTAGTAGCCGGCACGCGAGAGCGAGTACATGTTGCGCCCATAGGCGAACATGATGCCCTGCAGCGAGGCGAGCAGGCCGATCAGGGCGAACAGCGCGAGCACCGCGGCGAGGCCGTCACCGACGATGGCCCGGAAGCCGTCGAGCAGCGGCTCCCCCGCCTCGCCGGTGGCCTTGGCCCCGAGGATTCCGGTGTTCAGGAACAGCACGAGCAGACCGGTGAAGATCAGCGTGCCGCGGGCCCAGAGGCCGGCGCGCGGGATGTCGCGGACGGGGTCGTGGGATTCCTCCGCTGCGAGCGGCAGCTCCTCGATGCCGAGGAAGAACCACATCGCGAACGGCAGCGCGAACAGGATCGGCAGCACGCCGTGCGGCAGGAACTCGCTCTGGCCGGCATCCGGAACGATGTCGAAGAGCTTGTCCCAGCTGAACAGGCCGGACGCGAGCGCCATCACGGCGAACACGATCAGGATGCCGATGGAGATGATCGACACGACGATGGCGAAGCGGATGGAGATTGCAGCCCCGGCCGAGTTCAGCAGGATGAACGCGACGTAGAGGATCACCCACCAGATCCAGGCCGGCATCGAGAAGTTGAGCAGCTCGGAGGTGATGCCGTCGGCGTAGGCCGCCGAGAAGTAGACGATCACTGCCGTCGTCGCCACGTACTCGACGGTCTCGGCCAGGCCGGTGACGAAACCGCCCCACGGCCCCATCGCCGCACGGGAGAAGGAGTAGGCGCCGCCGGTGTGCGGCATGGCCGAGCTCATCTCGCCGATCGAGAAGATCAGACCGTAGTACATGACCACCAGGATGGCGAAGGCGATCAGCATGCCGCCGAAGCCGGCGGCCGTGATGCCGAAGTTCCAGCCGGAGAAGTCACCGGAGATGACGGCGGCGACGGCGAGGCCCCAGAGCCCCCACACCCCGGCGGAGCGCTTGAGCTTGCGTTTCTCGAAGTAGCCGGCTTCGGCAGTCGTATAGGTGACTCCCGACACGTTCAAGGTGTCTTTGGACATTCACGTTCCTTCGCGCTCTGTGTGCCACCCCCGCAGAAACGGGGCCGACGGCTGGGCAGTGTGATTTGCTGGCCCGACTATAGAGCCTGTAATGGTGCGATGTACATACCTTTGTGGCAAGAATTTTTTCGCGGACTTCCGCATGTTGTCGATGATTGCAACCGACAGCATCGCGTCGCTATGGTGTAATGGTCGCCAAGCAAACCATTTCATGGCCTGAGTCTCACCGAGGAGATGCGTATGACCCCCCGTTCCGGCAACCTCTCACTGACCGAGCTCACGGGGCTCGTCGCCGCGGGCGAGATCGACACCGTGATCCTGGCCTTCACCGACATGCAGGGCCGACTGATCGGCAAGCGGGTCGCCGCCCGACTCTTCATCGAGGATGTCGCCGAGCACGGTGCCGAGTGCTGCAATTACCTCCTCGCCGTCGATGTTGAGATGAACACCGTCGACGGCTACGCCATGTCGAGCTGGGAGCACGGCTACGGCGACATGGCGATGATCCCCGACTTCGACACGCTGCGCCTGGTGCCCTGGCTGCCCGGCAGCGCCATGGTGACGGCCGACCTGCAGTGGCTGGACCACACGCCGGTCGTGGCCTCCCCGCGCCAGATCCTGAAGAGCCAGCTGGACCGTCTGGCCGCGCGCGGCCTCTCCCCCTTCGTCGGCACCGAGCTGGAGTTCATCGTCTTCGACGAGAGCTACCGGCAGGCCTGGGCGAAGGGCTACCGCGACCTCGCCCCGGCATCCGACTACAACATCGACTACGCCATGCTCGCCTCCACCCGGATGGAGCCGCTGCTGCGCGACATCCGCAACTCGATGGACGGTGCGGGCATGTACTGCGAGGGCGTCAAGGGCGAGTGCAACCTCGGCCAGCAGGAGATCGCATTCCGCTACGCGCATGCGCTGGCCACCTGCGACAACCACTCGATCTACAAGAACGGTGCCAAGGAGATCGCCGACGCGCACGGCAAGAGCCTGACCTTCATGGCCAAGTTCAACGAGCGCGAGGGAAACAGCTGCCACATCCACATCTCGCTGCGCGACGAGGCCGGCTCCCCCGTCTTCGCCGACAAAGATGCCGAGCACGGCATGTCGAAGATGTTTCGGCACTTCCTGGCCGGGCAGCTCGCCGCCATGCGCGAGCTCACGCTGTTCTTCGCCCCCAACATCAACTCGTACAAGCGCTTCGTCGACGGCAGCTTCGCCCCGACGGCGGTGGCCTGGGGCCTCGACAACCGCACCTGCTCGCTGCGCGTGGTCGGCCGCGGCTCCGGCATGCGGGTCGAGAACCGGGTGCCGGGCGGCGACGTCAACCAGTACCTCGCCGTCGCGGCGCTGATCGCGGCCGGCCTGCACGGCATCGAGAACGAGCTCGAGCTGGAGGACGCCTTCGTCGGCAACGCTTACACCGGAGGGGCGCCGCGGGTGCCCACCAGCCTGCGCGAGGCGGCCGCACTGTTCTCGGAGTCGACCATCGCCAGGGCGGCCTTCGGCGACGAGGTCGTCGAGCACTACCTGAACAACGCGGCCGTCGAGCTGGCCGCATTCGATTCCGCCGTCACCGACTGGGAGCGGGTGCGCGGCTTTGAGCGCCTCTGATCAGACACCGGGCTTCTCCGCTCCGGTCATCGGCATCACCAGCTACCTGGAGCAGGCGCAGACCGGCGTCTGGGATGTGCGGGCCGCCTTCCTGCCGCAGGTGTACCTGGACGCGGTGACGGATGCCGGCGGTATCGCCGTCGTGCTGCCGCCGCAGCCGGTGACACCGGCGACGGCTCGGCGCGTGCTCGAGAGCATGGACGGCCTGATCATCACCGGCGGCGCCGACATCGACCCGGCCCGCTACGGGCAGGCGCCGCACTCGAGGACGGGCGCACCGCGCACCGACCGCGACGCTTGGGAAGACGCCCTGCTGCACGCCGCCATCGAGACGGAGCTGCCGTTCCTCGGCATCTGCCGCGGCGCCCAGATGCTCAACGTCGCCCTCGGCGGCACGCTGCACCAGCACCTGCCCGATGTCGTCGGCAGCGAGAAGTACCAGCCGGCGCCGGCCGAGTTCGGCACCGAGCCGGTGCGCGTCGAGCCGGACACGACCCTCGCCGGCCTGCTCGGGGACGGCCTCGACGTGCACGTCTACCACCACCAGGCGCTCGACCGGGTGGCGGAGGGCCTGCGCGTGACCGCCACGAGCGCCGACGGCGTGATCGAGGCCGTCGAACTGCCCGCCGTGCCGTTCGGGGTCGCCGTGCAGTGGCATCCGGAGGAGAACGCGGCCGACCGCCGCCTCTTCGCCGGCCTCGTCGACGCCGCCAGGGAGTTCAGAACTTTGAAGGAGCAGTCATGAGCTACACGATCATCAACCCGGCCGACGAGAGCGTCGTCGAGACCGTCGAGCACCTCGACGCCGAGGCGACGGATGCCGCCATCGCCCGCGCCGCCGTCGCCCAGCGCGCCTGGGCACCGCTCGCCCCGGCCGACAAGGCGCGGGCGCTCCGCCGCTTCGCTGCCGCCGTCGACGCCGACATCGAGAACCTCGCCCAGACCGAGATGCGCAACTCCGGCCACCCGATCGGCCAGGCCCGCTGGGAGGCCGGCCACGTGCGCGATGTGCTCGACTACTACTCGGCCTCGCCGGAGCGCCTGTTCGGCCGGCAGATCCCCGTCGCCGGCGGCCTCGACGTCACATTCAACGAGCCGCTCGGCGTCGTCGGCGTCATCACGCCGTGGAACTTCCCGATGACGATCGCGGCGTGGGGTTTCGCGCCGGCACTCGCCGCCGGCAACGCTGTCGTGCTGAAGCCGGCCGAGTGGACCCCGCTGACCAGCATCCGTCTGGCCGAGCTCGCCCTCGAGTCCGGGCTGCCCGAGGGCCTGTTCCAGGTGCTGCCCGGCCGCGGCTCCGTCGTCGGCGAGCGTTTCGTCACGAATCCGACCGTGCGCAAGGTCGTTTTCACCGGTTCCACCGAGGTCGGCAAGCAGATCATGGCCGGCTGCGCCGACCAGGTGAAACGGGTGACCCTGGAGCTCGGCGGCAAGAGCGCCAACATCGTCTTCGCCGACTCCGACCTGGAGAAGGCCGCGGCCACAGCGCCGTACGGGGTGTTCGAGAACGCCGGGCAGGACTGCTGTGCCCGCAGCCGCATCCTGGTCGAGCGCAGTGTCTACGAGCGCTTCATGGAACTGCTCGAGCCCGCCGTTCAGGGTGTCGCCGTCGGCGACCCCGCGCTGGAGAGCACCGAGATGGGCCCACTGGTGTCCAGGAAGCACCTGGAGTCCGTCGCCGCGTTCGTTCCGGATGACGCCCCGGTCGCGTTCCGCGGCAGTGCGCCGTCCGGACCAGGCTACTGGTTCGCCCCGACCGTGCTCACCCCGGGGCGCGGTGACCGCAGCGCCCGCGAGGAGATCTTCGGCCCCGTCGTGACCGTGCTGCCCTTCGACGACGAGGCTGATGCCGTGCAGCTGGCCAACGACAGCGACTACGGCCTGTCCGGCTCGATCTGGACCCGCGACGTCGGCCGCGCCATCCGCGTCGCCCGCGGCGTCGAATCAGGCAACCTGTCGGTCAACTCGCACTCCTCGGTGCGCTACAGCACGCCGTTCGGCGGCTTCAAGCAGTCGGGGCTGGGCCGGGAGCTCGGCCCGGACGCCCCGCTCGCCTTCACCGACACCAAGAACGTCTTCATCGCCGCCGACTAGACAACGCTGCCCGGCATCCACCTTCAGCAGAGCACGAAAGAGAGAACCATGAGCGCCTCCCCCGCGATCACCCCGATCAACCTCACCCAGCGCCTTGCCGGCAAGGTCGCCGTCATCACCGGCGGCGCCAGCGGCATTGGCCTCGCCACCGCGAAACGCTTCGCAGCAGAGGGCGCCACCGTCGTCATCGGCGACATGGATGCTGTCACCGGCCAGGCGGCGGCCGAGCTCGTCGGCGGCCTGTTCGTGCAGGTCAACGTGACCGATGAGGCGCAGGTGAACAACCTCTTCGACACGGCGGCGGCCACCTACGGCTCTGTCGACATCGCCTTCAACAACGCCGGCATCTCGCCGCCCGACGACGACTCGATCGAGACGACGGAGCTGCCGGCGTGGGAGAAGGTGCAGGACGTCAACCTCAAGTCGGTGTACCTCTGCTCCCGCGCTGCGCTCCGCCACATGGTGAAGCAAGGTAACGGTTCCATCATCAACACGGCATCCTTCGTCGCCGTGATGGGCTCGGCCACGTCGCAGATCTCTTACACCGCCTCCAAGGGCGGCGTGCTCGCCATGAGCCGGGAGCTCGGCGTGCAGTTCGCCCGTCAGGGCATCCGGGTGAACGCCCTCTGCCCCGGCCCGGTCAACACCCCGCTGCTGCAGGAGCTGTTCGCGAAAGATCAGGAGCGCGCCCAGCGCCGTCTGGTGCACATCCCCGTCGGCCGCTTCGCCGAGCCGGAGGAGCTGGCCGCGGCCGTCGCGTTCCTCGCCAGCGACGACTCCTCCTTCATCACCGGATCGACATTCCTCGTCGACGGCGGCATCAGCTCTGCCTATGTCACGCCGGTGTGAGACCTAGGCTGGAACCATGACTGATTCTCCGGATGCGGCACAGCACGGCCTTCTGAGCGCCGAGCTGTTGCTGCGCCCGGGGAAGACGGCGAACGCCTTCGAGGAGACGGTGCAGCGACTGCTGCAGACGATCCGGCTGGGCCTGATCGCGCCGGGAGAGAAGCTGCCGGCCGAGCGCGAGCTCGCGACGATGCTCGCCGTCAGCCGCGACACCCTGCGCGATGCCATCGCCTCGCTCACGGAAGCCGGCTACGTGGTGCCGCGGCGCGGGCGTTACGGCGGCACCTTCGTCGTCGACCCGGTGCCGCGCGGCACCCCGGTGGTCGACGCGAACGGCGAACTGCGCGAGCGGCGCTCGGTGCCGGCATCCGAGATCGAGGACACCCTGGTGCTGCGCAACATCCTTGAGGTGGGCGCGGTCAGGCAGGCCGCCCTGTGCGAGCTCAGCGGCGTCGACCGGGAGCGACTCTGGCAGGCGCTGGACGACTGCAGCGCCGCCGCCCCCGAGGAGTACCGCCGGCACGACTCGCGCCTGCACCTGCTCATCGCCGAGCTCGTCGGCTCGCCCAGCCTGGTGCCGCTCGTGGCCGACGTGCGGATGCGGGTGAACGAGCTGCTCGACGATATCCCGCTGCTCGCACCGAACATCGTGCACTCCAACGCCCAGCACGAGGCGATCGTCAAGGCCATTCTGCGCGGGCACCCGGATGCCGCGGCCGAGGCCATGGCCGAGCACATCGCCGGCTCCGAGGCACTGCTGCGCGGCTTCCTCGGCTGAGCCCTCGCCGACCTCTCTACTTGAAATAGCCGCCGATTAAACGCCGAACGGCCGGATGCGCAAGGCATCCGGCCGTTCGTGTGTGTGCTGGCTGGTCTACAGGCCGAGCATGGCCTCGATCGGGCCACGCACGAAGAAGAGCAGGAAGCCGGCCGCGACGATCCAGAGAAGCGGGCTGATGCCCTTGGCCTTGCCGGAGAGCGAGCGGATCAGCACCCAGGCCACGAAGCCAGCGCCGATGCCGTTGGCGATCGAGTAGGTGAGAGGCATGACGGCGATCGTGAGGAACACCGGCAGCAGCACCGAGAACTCGCTGAAGTCGATGTCCTTGATCTGGGTCATCATCATGGCACCTACGATGACGAGGGCGGCGCTGGCCACCTCGGTGGGAACGATCGAGGTGAGCGGCGTGAAGAACATCGCCACCAGGAACATGAGGCCGGTCACGATGTTCGCGAAACCGGTGCGCGCGCCCTCACCGATGCCGGCGCCCGACTCGATGAAGACGGTGTTCGAGGAGCTGGAGGTGAAGCCACCGGCGACTGCACCGATGCCCTCGACGACGAGCGCGCTCTTCAGACGGGGGAAGTTGCCGTCCTTGTCGGCGAGCTTCGCCTCGTTGGAGAGTCCCGTCATGGTGCCCATGGCGTCGAAGAAGTTCGTGAACACGAGCGTGAAGACGAGCATCAGGGCAGCCAGTGCGCCGATGCGCTCAAAGCTGCCGAAGCTGACGTCACCGATCAGGCTGAGGTCGGGCAGGCTGACAAGGCTGCCGGTCAGCTCGGGAACGGAGAGGCTCCAGCCGCCGGGGTTGAACCCGGCATCCGAGAACTGCGGGCCCAGCTTGAAGATCGCCTCGACGATGACGGCGATGATGGTGCTGCCGACGAGGCCGATGAGCAGGGCGCCCTTCACCTTGCGGGCGACGAGGACACCGGTGATGACGAGCGTGATGACGAAGACCATGGTCGGGATCGTCGCAACGGAGCCGTTGGTGCCGAGGCCCACGGGCGGGGAGGCCACGCCGGTGGAGGTGACGAAGCCGGCGTTGACGAGGCCGATGAATGCGATGAACAGGCCGATACCGACGGTGATGGCGAGCTTGAGCTGGATCGGCACGGCCTCGAAGATGAGGCGGCGGAGGCCCGTTGCAGCGAGAAGCACGATGATCAGGCCGTTGATCACGACGAGGCCCATGGCCTCGGCCCAGGTGACCTGGCCGACGACGCTCACGGCGAGGAAGGAGTTGATGCCGAGGCCGGCCGCGAAGCCGAAGGGCAGTCGGGCGATGACACCGAACAGGATCGTCATGACACCGGCGGTCAGCGCGGTGACGGCGGCGACCTGCGGGAATCCGAGCGCGTAACCCTCGATGTCGGCGTGGCCGCTGAGGATGATCGGGTTCAGGATGACGATGTAAGCCATCGTCACGAAGGTGACGATGCCGCCGCGCACCTCGGTGGCGAAGTTGGAGCCGCGCCGTGTGATTTCAAAGTAGCTGTCGATTCGAGACTTCAAGCCCGACGGAGGCGTCGAGGGTGGAGTCCCGGTGGCGGTTGACTGTGAAATGGCTGGCTCCTCGTGTTCAGATGGTGTAATTTCCCCGGTCGATTCTAAGGGTTCTCTGCTCATATGCGCGTATCGGCCCCCAGCAGTCCCTACTATCGTCAAGGGGTTTTACTCCCCCACGCTTACTCCACCCTCCCCACTTTGATCGGAAATACTGCATGGCTCTGCCCTGGAAGCTGCACGGAGACGGTAAAAACGTCGACGCGCGCACAATTGTTGCGCCCGAAGAACGGCTGAGCTGGCCGCGCACGATCGGCCTGGGGATGCAGCACGTCGTCGCCATGTTCGGCGCCACGTTCCTCGTCCCGATCCTCACCGGGTTCCCGCCCAGCACCACGCTCCTGTTCTCGGGTGTCGGCACGATCCTGTTCCTGCTGACCACCCGCAACAAGCTGCCCAGCTACCTGGGCTCGTCCTTCGCGTTCATCGCCCCGATCACCGCGGCGACCGTCGGAACGAACTACGGCAACGCCCTGTTCGGCATCGTCGTCGTCGGCGCGATGCTGGCCATCGTGGGCCTCCTGGTGCAGTTCACCGGCTCGGGCTGGATCGACTCGCTGATGCCGCCCGTCGTGGCCGGTGCGATCGTCGCCCTGATCGGATTCAACCTCGCCCCCGCCGCCGGCAACAACTTCGCCCAGGCGCCGCTGACCGCGACCATCACCTTGGCCGCTGTGCTGTTGAGCGCCGTGCTGTTCAAGGGGATCCTCGGCCGGCTGTCGATCTTCGTCGGCGTCGTCGTCGGCTACCTCGCCGCCGCACTGTTCGGCCAGGTCGACTTCTCCAAGATCGCGGATGCCGCCTGGATCGGCCTGCCGACGTTCGCCTTCCCGACGAACCCGTTCACCGACCCCAGCGTGCTGGCGTTCCTGCCCGCGTTCATCCCCGTCGTGCTCGTACTGATCGCCGAGAACGTCGGCCACGTGCGCGGCGTCGCCCAGCTGACCAACCCGGGCGTCAACAAGCTCACCGGCCGCGCGCTGCTCGCCGACGGTGTCGCCACCATGCTGGCGGGTAGCTTCGGCGGCTCCGGAACCACCACCTACGGCGAGAACATCGGCGTCATGGCGGCCACCCGCGTCTACTCGACCGCCGCCTACTGGGTGGCCGGCATCTTCGCGATCCTGCTCAGCCTCTCCCCCAAGGTCGGTGCCGTGATCAACACCATCCCCGCGGGCGTGCTCGGCGGCGTGACGACGGCGCTGTACGGCCTCATCGGCATCATCGGTGTGAAGATCTGGCTCGACAACAAGGTCGACTTCACCAACCCGATCAACCAGTTCACGGCGGCGACCGCCCTGATCATCGCCATCGCCGACTACACGATCAACCTCGGCGGCATCACCTTCACCGGCATCGCACTCGGCACCATCGCCGCGATCGTCGTCTACCACGGCATGTCCGCGGTCGCCCGTCTCCGCGGCACCGCCTAGCATCACCACCTAGCACCACCCGCTCTCGGCCCCTCCGCCGACGCTGCGCCTCCGCGCGGTGTCGACGGAGGGGCTTCTGCGTTTCCGGGGCGCTCCGCGCGGCGTGTGCGCACTCGGCGGCATCCGCGCTGCACCGTTCGCTCTGCGGCATCCGCTCTGCGGCATCCGCTCTGCGGCATCTGCTCTGCGGCACTTTGTGCGCCTCCGCGCCACATCAACTGGCGCAGAGCCGCTCCAACTGGCGCCAAGCACAAGTGGCGCCGCGCGCCCGTGAAGCCGAGCGCAGACCTGGCGCACCGCGCACGCCTCGCCAACGCAGAACGCACCGCTGCCGAAACGGCAGCGGTGCGTTCTGCGGCCCCGCGTGCGGGGCGACGGTTGACGGTTAGGAGTGCAGAGCGGGCACGATCAGGTAGATGCCGTAGAGCACCGCACACGCGCACACGACGAAGCAGGCCCAGGCGCCGATGAAGGCGGCCTGCTTCTGCCCGGCGCTGAGCGGGCTCTTCTTGGCGGCCTTGCGGGCGTGCTTGGCAGCGGCAGCGATCTCCTTCGCCGACATCACCGTGATGGCGTCGGTGAACTCGGCGGGTTCGACAAGGGGCACGCGGCCCGAGATCGAGAGCAGCCGGAGCCCGAGCGAGTAGGCGGAGACGACGACGACGGTGGAGATGAACGCCGCCAGGAAAACGATGAAGAAGGAGCCCCAGTCGATCACGGCTTGGCCTTTCGCTTGGGCTTGGGATTGCGCTTGATCTTGACGGCCTTGCCCGAGTCGGCGACGTCGCTGACGACGTTGCTGTGCGAGATCTCGTCGCGGCGCGACCGGATGAAGATCCCCAGGATGACGGCCGTTCCGGCGAGAGCGTCGACGACGATGCCCCACGGGCCGAGATGTGCGATCCAGGCGGCCAGAGCGCCGACCAGGGCGGCGGCGGGCAGGGTGAGCAGCCAGCCGACACCGATGCGTCCGGCCGTTCCCCAGCGCACCGTTGATCCGCGTCGGCCGAGGCCGGAGCCGATCACCGAGCCGGAGGCGACCTGCGTGGTGGAGAGGGCGAAGCCGAGGTGGCTGGAGGCGAGGATCGTCGCGGCCGTTGCGGACTCCGCTGCGAAGCCCTGGGCCGGCTTGACGTCGGTCAGGCCGGTACCGAGGGTGCGGATGATGCGCCATCCGCCCATGTAGGTTCCAAGTGCAATGGCGACGGCACAGGTCACGACGACCCAGGGCTGCACGTTGTCGTTGGAGGCGGACTGCAGGCCACTGGAGATCAGCACGAGCGTGATGATGCCCATGGTCTTCTGCGCATCGTTCGTGCCGTGGGCGAGCGCGACGAGCGAGCTCGAGAAGATCTGCGCGTAGCGGAAGCCGCCGCGGCCGTCGGGGCGGCCGTCGTTGCGGCGGGTGATCGCGTAGGCCAGCTTCGTGGCGGCGTAGGCGACGACACCGGCCGTGACCGGCGCGATCAGCGCGGGCAGGATGACCTTGGAGAGCACCTGGTCGATGTTGATCGCGTTGATTCCGGCGCCGACGAGTGCCGCACCGATCAAGCCACCGAAGAGAGCGTGGCTGGAGCTGGAGGGCAGGCCGAGCAGCCAGGTGAACATGTTCCAGACGACGGCACCGATGAGGCCGGCGAAGATCAGCTCCGGCGTGATGAGCACACCGCCCGGCCCCTCGTTGATGATGCCGTGGGAGATGGTCTTGGCGACCTCGGTGGAGAGGAATGCTCCCACGAGGTTGAGGAGGGCCGCGAGGGTGACCGCGACCTTCGGCTTCATCGCACCGGTCGCGATGGGGGTGGCCATCGCGTTGGCGGTGTCGTGGAAACCGTTCGTGAAATCGAAGAACAGTGCAAGCGCGATCACAAGCACGACGATCAGGGTGATATCCACCGGCGTCTTTCTTTAGAGGAAGGGTAGGTCGGTGAAAATACACCGGAAATTCACTAAGAATGGCTTGCCGAAATCAAAGAACTGCGGAACACCACGTCGATACTTACACCCAGATCGACCAAGGTCAACCTGAGCGCGGGTCACCGATTCGGCCGGTGCGCCGAGAGTGTCGCATCCACGACGCTTGCAAGGTCTTCGCCGAAGGTGAAGTCACGTCGGACCTCCCCGCCTGCCAACACCGCGGGCAACCAGAACCGCGCGTCATCCCACATTTCTGCGTACGGAACGGCGCTCAGATCGACCCATTCCGGGTTCAACTCATTCGATTCACGGGGAATCCCCCGCCACTTCTCGCAGACGAAGACGTGGGAGCGCTGGCTCCACGCCTCACGATGCGGGAAGTGGTAGTCGAGAGATCCACGCACCTGCAGGTCTTCCGGCGCGACGAGCACGCCGGATTCCTCCGCCACCTCGCGCACGGCGGCATCCGTCGGCGTCTCACCCGGCTCGAGCTTGCCGCCGGGCGCGACGAATTTGCCCTGTCCGAGGCCGAGCTTCTTGCGGCCGAGAAGCACCTGGCGGATGCCGCGCTCATCGGTGCGCAGTAGATACACGACGCACACCTGGGGCAGCTGCGGGGCGGAGGCCATGCCGGAGTGAATCAGCCGAACAGGATGCGGGCCTCGTCGAAGCGCTCCTGCGGCACGGTGTTCAACCCGCCGGTGGCCTCTGCGATGCTCACGGTCTTGATCTCGGTGCCGCGCAGCGACACCATGGAGCCCCACTGCTTGTTGTAGACGGCCTCGACGGCCGCCATGCCGAGCCGGGTGGCCAGAACGCGGTCGTAGGCGCTCGGGGCGCCGCCGCGCTGGATGTGGCCGAGCACGGTGCCGCGGGACTCAATGCCGGTGCGCTCCTCGATCATCGGCGCCAGCAGGTCTGCGATCCCGCCGAGCCGCGGCCGATTGAAGGCGTCCAGGCCCTTGTGCGAGTGTGCCTCGCTCATGCCCTCGAGGGTGAAGCCCTCTGCGACGACGACGAGGGGGGCGCGGCCACGCTCGCGCACGGACTCGACCCACTCGCAGATCTGCTCGATCGACTGCGGCTGCTCGGGGATCAGGATGGCGTGTGCGCCGCCGGCCATGCCGGAGTGCAGGGCGATCCAGCCCACGTGGCGGCCCATGACCTCGAGCACCATGCAGCGGCCGTGCGAGTCGGCGGTGGTGCGCAGGCGGTCGATGGCCTCCGTGGCGATCTCCACTGCGGTGTCGAAGCCGAAGGAGTAGTCGGTGGCGGTCAGGTCGTTGTCGATCGTCTTCGGCACGCCGACGACGTTGATGCCGCCCTCGTCGTGCAGGCGGCGGGCGGCGGTGAGGGTGCCCTCGCCGCCGATCGCGATGATCGCGTCGATGCCGTTCTCATCCAGCATGCGCTGGATGTTCTCCGGCCCACCGCCCTCACCCTCGAAGGGGTTGGTGCGGCTGGAGCCGAGGATGGTGCCACCCTGCTTGGCGAGGCCGCGCACATCGTGGCGCGTGATCGGCATGATGTCGGCCTCGACGACGCCGCGCCAGCCCGACTTGAAGCCCACAAACTCGGTGTCGTGTGAGATGACGCCCTTCAGCACCGCTCCGCGGATCACCGCGTTCAGTCCGGGGCAGTCGCCGCCACTCGTCAAGATTCCGATCTTCATGCGCCCTCTGACTCCTCATTGTTTATCAGTTGTGGTTCCGACGCCTGCCAGATCGGCAGACGCGCGAATGCCGCATCATCGGGGCGTATCGGTCGGATTTTGTGAGTCTACAGCGAACCGTCGATGGCCTGGCGCAACAGGTGCGCGAGCGCGTTCTGCTGCACGGAGTCGGCCGCGACGATGTCTTCGTCGGAGCCATCCAGGGCACGCGCGGCGAGGCCGTGCTTGCTGTCGATGAGCTCGGCGATCTTCGCATCGATGGTGTGCGCCGCGATGATGCGCCACGCGGTGACGGGCTCCTCCTGGCCGATGCGGTGCACCCGGTCGATCGCCTGCGTCTGCTCCGCAGCCGTCCAGCTGAGCTCGGCCAGCACCACGTTGGATGCCGCCTGGAGGTTGACGCCGACGCCGGCCGCCGTGAGCGAGCAGACGGCCACCGAGACCTCGGGGTCGTTGTTGAAGGCGTCGATCGCGGCCTGGCGAGCGACGGCGCTCTGGTCGCCGCGCAGCGAGACGCTCTTCAGATCGCGCTTGGCGAAGGTCTCCTCGGCGGCATCCATGACGTCGATGTGCTTGGCGAAGAAGACCACCTTGCCGACGGAGCGGGCCAGCTGGGCCGCGTAGTCCGCCGCGAGGGCAGCCTTGGCCTGGCCGATCTTGCGCACCATGGTGAACACGTTGTCACCGGACTTGGCCGCCTTCGACTCCTCGAGCTCGGCGTGCGCGACAGCGCGGACGAAGCTCTCGAACTGGTCCTCGTCGAGCTGCCCGACGGTGAGGCCGCGCGAGCTGACGAGGGCGAGGAAGCGTTCGCGCAGTCGGTAGCCGAGCTCGCGCTCGGCCTGGCGGATGGAGCGGCCGAGGTCGTCGTCCAGCTCGACCGGCAGGTCGGCGATGCGCTTGGCCGGCAGGTCCTTGGCCACGTCGACCTTGCGGCGGCGCACGATGCCCATGTCGATGACGGCGGCGCGGGCCTCTGCATAGAAGCCGGCGTCGGCGGGCGTCAGGCCGGACTCCTCGAGCTTGGCCATCAGGGCGGGGGCCGGCTTGTCGCCGTTGATCCAGCCGAGGTACTGCCAGATCGCGCGGAAGTCGTCGACGTCGTTGATCAGCGGGGTGCCGGTCAGCGCCATCAGCAGCGGGTCGCCGCCCGGCGTGGTCTGCCGGATCTTGTCGGCCAGGGCCAGCACGTGCTTGGAGCGCTGCGACTGCAGGTTCTTGATGAAGTGCGCCTCGTCCACGACCATGCCGCGGAAGCCGAGCGAGCCGAGCCAGCTCCGGTGCCGGTCCAGCACGTCGTAGTTGACGATGACGACGTCGGCGAAGGCGTCCAGGGTGTCTCCGTCGCCGTGGATCACGGTGGCCCGGCGGTGCGGCGTCCAGCGCTCCACCTCACGGGCCCAGTTCATCTTGACGACGTTGGGCACGACGGCCAGCAGCGGGTAGGCGTCGGCGACGGATGCCGCGAGCACACTCTGCGCCGTCTTGCCGAGTCCCGGCTCGTCGGCGAGCAGGAAGCTGCGGTGGCCGCGGCGCACGCTCTCGACGAAGCGGGCTTGGTGCTTCATGAGCTCCATGCCCTTGGGCGAGAGCCGGTCGATCTTCGGCGCCTCCGGCAGTTCCATCGACGCGGACTGGCCGCCGGAGCCGTACTCGAACGACTTGAACAGGGGGCTGAGCAGCTCCCAGTTGGCGAGCCGGCGCACCGGGACGGCGGGCGCGGCCGGCCGCGAGAAGTCGGGGGCGAGGAACGGGTTGGCCAGCTGGCGGGCTTTCACCGACTGCGGGATCACCTGGTTCTCGGCGATCTCGGGTTTGGCCTCCGGCTCGCGGGTGATGATGAGCTCGTCGGGGCTGAGCTCTGCACCGGATTCGAGCAGCCAGTCGCGGCGGAAGCGCTGGGCGACGGCGCCGACGCCGGCGTCGGGCTCGAGCAGCGTGATCAGGCTGGTGTCGCGGGCGGCCGTCTTCGCCAAGATCTGGGCGATGCCGTCGAGCCGCTTGAGCAGTTCAGCGCGGGTGGCGTCGCTGATCTCGGCATCCGCCTTCACCCGGGCGCGCTCCTCGCGCATCAGCAGGGCGATGACCTGGAACTTGGTGCGGTTGGTCGGGCCGACCTTGCCGCCCTGTGCCTTGGCCTCGACCTCGCGCACCTTGCGGGCGAGGATCGGGATGATGGGCGCCTCGTCATCGCGGCTGCGGGTGCGCTGACGGGAGCGTCGCTGTTCGGGCATTGTTCTCCAACTCTCGGATGCCTGCGTTCGCCCTCGACCGGTTGCTGCCCGGTGATGCCCGCGAACTACGCGCCGAACCCATCCCCAAGCAACGTGCCATGCACGGTCGAGGCGGTGACAGGGTCTGCCGACGCGGTATCAGTGTACTGCGTCGGAAGCGAAATCAGTCCTTGCGCGGCACCTTGATGAAGATTCCGCTGGCGATGAACACCAGAGCAGCCACGAACTGCAGTGAAACCCAGCCCTGACCGTGCAGTTCGATGACGACGATGGGGTTCCACAGAACGGCGATCGGGGCCAGGCCGATCAGCCACCACCAGGCCTTGCCCTGCACGGCGAAGACGCAGAGGATCAAGGCCAGGATGCTGACCACGAAGCGGATGATGGTGAACGCGTCCACATCGAGCAGTGCGAGCCCGACCATCAACGCGATCGCGCCGAGCAGTCCGGGGGCCAGCGCCGGCCGGCTGAACTCGGGCTTGGCGGGAGCGTTCTTGCGGGCTGCGGGGCGATTCGACATGCCTCCAGCGTAGGCGGTGCGGGCTAGACGCCGCCGCCACCGCCACCGCCGCCTCCCCCACCGCTGAAACCGCCTCCGCTCGACCCGCCGCTGGAGGAGCTGGAGGACGACGCCGACCAGGCGCTGCTCGACGCGCTGCTGAAACTGCCCACCCCGATGGCGAAGGCGGCCACGTTGAAGCCGTTGGTGCCGCTATACCAGTCGGGCTCGGCGGTCTGGGCGTAGAGCGAGGCCAGGGCGGCCGCCCACTCCTTCTCCTGGCCGAACAGGGCAGCGTAGGGCAGCAGCTTCTCGTGCAGCCGGAGCACCTGCTCCGGCGAGGCGGCGCCAGGCGACTGGTCGCGCAGCGCGCCGCTCGGGCTCTGCAGCATGCGCAGCCGGTCGGCCTCAGCCAGCCGGATGAAGAGTTCCAGGCCGCGCAGGTGCTCGCGGGCGAGCGCGCCCTGCTCGGTCAGCGGGCGCACATCCGCGACGAAGATGACGGTGAGCACGGCTGCGACGCCCGCCACCACGATCGCCAGGATCGGCCACGGCCCACCCCTGACCGACTCGATCGCGATCAGGCTGAGCACCACGGTGAGCACGGCGCCGACGATCGCGGCGAGGGCCAGAAGCGTCCGGCGCCGCGGATCCGCCCGGCGCCGGAAGCCCTCCGCGCGGGAACGCGACCGGGTGGCTGTCGTGACGGCGCTCAGCTTCGTGGCGATGCTGTTGCTCTTGGTTCCGAGGGTGTGCCGGGCGCCGGGTTCCAGACGTTTGCCGAAGATGGCGGTGAGGATGTCGCGGAGTGGGGCGCTGGCGGCATCCGGGTCGCGCAGCTCCAGCTGGAAGCGCTTCTTCTTGAGCTCGATGACGCGCAGGGCACCGCCGACGGCGAGGTCGAGGATCGCGGCCGTCATGCCCTTCTTCTCGGCACCCAACAGATCGGCGGCCAGCAGCACGTCGACGCCGGCCGGCGGCTCGTACTCGGCGATGATGATGCCCCGGCCCGGCGCATCGCGCCAGCGGCGCCGTCGGCTGACCAAGGCGGCGGCGAGCACCCCGAGGGTTGCCAGGGCGGCGATGACCCCGCCCAGCCCGACCGGGGATCCGGCCAGGGAGTCATCGCGCGGCACGAAGATGCCGGGCGCGAAGCCGACGGCGATGGTCATGTTCTCGAAGGCTCCGAGATTGCTCGCGCTCGCCTTGATCACCGGAGGCGAGCTCTCCAACACCATCAGTTGGTCACACCGCATCGTCGAGCCCTCCGGCCCGCGGTAGCACGCCATCTGCCCCGTCAGGGCGGCGCCGAGCTCTGCGTCCATCCGCAGGGTCGCCCCGACCCGGTCGAAGGGCTGGGCCCAGCCGACGCCATTGACGTCGCGGTAGAACTCCTGCTGCTCCCCGTCATCCGGGTCCAATGTGATGTTCCGCTGGCTGTAGCTGATCACGTAGCTCTGGGCGCCGTGCACGTAGCCGTCGGCGGCGATCGTGACGAGGAGGAACTCGCCGTCCTCGTCCTCCTCGCTCTCGAATGGGCGCGGTGCGCCGTTCTCGTCGGTGACGCCATGCACCACCAGATCGGTGGGGTGCCCGTCGTAGCGAAGCGGGATCGCCCGGCGGATGCCGCGGTTCTGGTCGGTCTCGGGGAACACCGCCACCAGTGTCTCCGTGGCGTCGAGGGTCGAGTGGCCGTCGGCGTCACGGCCGAGCAGGTAGTCGGCGTCGAAGGAGGAGAACCGGAAGTCGTCGACGCCGGTGCCAACGGCCTGCACGGCCGCCGGCCCAGCCGGCTGCGCCGCCGGTGCGGTCGTTGTGGCGGCGGCCGGGCTCGCCCCGATCCCCCACAACAGCGCCGTGGCGGCGAGGAGGGTCAGCGGGCGGCGCAGGCGTTGCATCATGGCTTCCACAGTATCGGCCGGCCGGTGGCTGCTCGGGCTAGTCTGGGTGCGTGATCGAAGACATCAAGAAGCGTGCACTGCACCGCACTCGCATCCTCGAGGGGCAAATGCGTGGGCTCGAGAAGATGATCGAGAACGAGGATTACTGCGTCGACATCATCACCCTGTCCCTGTCGATCCAGAAGTCGCTCGGCTCGCTCAACAAGCTGCTCGTCGAGAACCACCTGCGCACCCACGTGACCCATCAGTTCGAGGCCGGAGGCGAGGAGCGCGACGCCGCCGTCGCCGAGCTGTTGAAGGTCTTCGAGCTCAGCAACAACCGCGGATAGGCGCCAACGCGTGACGACTCTGCGCGACGCTGCGCCCTCGGCCGCCGGCCCCCTTGACGCCGACCATGCCGTCGCGCGCTTCCAGCAACTGCTGCGCGTGCCGACCATGTCGCGCACCGACCCGGCCGAGACCGACTGGCCCGTCTTCACGCGGTTCCGGGCCCTGCTCGCTGAGCTCTACCCGCTCACCCACGCCACGCTCGAGCTTGAGCTCGTCGCCGGGCACTCGATGTTGTTCCGCTGGCGAGGCACATCGGATGTCGCCGCCACCGCGCCGACGGTGTTGATGGCGCACTACGACGTCGTCGCCGCGAGCGCGGAGGGCTGGCAGCATCCGCCGTTCGACGCCGTCGTTGTCGAGGGCGACGGCGATGATTCAGGGCGCGTGATCTGGGGCCGCGGAACGTTGGACGACAAGGGCGCGCTCGTCGCCGTGCTGGAGGCCGTCGAGGCCCAGCTCGCCGACGGGTTCACCCCTGTCAATGACATCTACCTGAGCTTCGGCCACGACGAGGAGACGCACGGCAGCGGGGCGCAGGCGGCGGCCGCGCTGCTGCGCGAGCGCGGCATCCGCCCGGCCCTCGTGCTCGATGAGGGCGGCGCGATCGTCAGTGGGGTGCTGCCCGGCCTGGCCCGGCCGAGCGCCATGATCGGGGTCAGCGAGAAGGGCATCACCAGCCTGTCACTGCGGGTGGACCAGCAGGGCGGGCACGCTTCCACTCCCCCGAAGATGACGGCGACGGTGCGCCTGGCGCGCGCCGTGGTGCGGTTGAACGCCCGGCCGTTCCCGAGCGCGATCAACCCGGCCATCGCCGAGATGCTGCGCACGGTCGGCGCGCACACGACCGGCCCGCTGTCCGGCGTGTTCCGACGCCCGAGCCTGTTCAGCCCGCTGCTGCGCGTGGTGTTCTCGCGGATGAGCGACGAGACGAACGCGCTGGTGCGCACCACCACCGCCGTCACCCAGCTCTCCGGCAGCATGGCGGCCAACGCCCTCGCCGAGCGGGCGGAGGCGATCGTGAACGTGCGGGTGGCCGTCGGCTCCTCCGTCGAACAGACCGTGCGGCATGTGCGGCGCGCCATCGCCGACCCGTTGGTGCACGTCTCTGTGCAGGATGCCAGCGAGCCGTCGCCCGTTTCACCGATGACCGGTCCGGCCTGGCAGTCGATCGTCGACGCCGTCGCCGTGCTTGACCCGGCCGTGCTCTCGACGCCGTATGTGCAGACCGGGGCCAGCGACAGCCGTCACTTCACCGGCATCAGCGACGCCGTGTACCGTTTCGCGCCGTTCGAGATGAGCGCCGATGAGCGTGCGACTCTGCACGCCAAGAACGAGCGGATCCACGCGGCGACGTGGCTGCGCGGGATCGGCTTCTACCGCCAGCTCATCGCGGGCCGCTGAGAGCCTGCGCGTCGGTCTGCAGGTCGATCGGCGACGTCACCGTCGGCACGGTGAAGAGGTGATCGATGGCCGGGCGCAGCGCGTCCAGCCAGCGCTCGTAGCCGGCAGGCGTCAGGTGCAGGCCGTCCTCGCTGTGCTCGGGTGAGAGCGCGCCGCGCTCATCGGCCAGCACCGGCCACAGGTCGAGGAACTGCGCCCGCACGGTGCTGGAGAACTGCCACAGGTGCCGGTTGATCTCGCGGATGGATGCCGCGAACTCCGGCTCGCGCGGCAGCACCGACTGCACGAGCACCCGGGTGGTCGGCTGCTCCTTGTGCACGGTCGCCAGGATGCTCTCCACATTGCGCACCACGTGCTCGACCGACTTCCGCCAGGCCAGGTCATTCGTGCCGATGAGCAGGATGTAGGCGTCCGGGCGCTCGGCGAGCACCAGGTCGATGCTGACCAGCACGTCGGCGGTCGTGGCACCGCCAGCGGCGTGGTTGGTGACGGTGAAATCGGGCAGCCATTCGTCCCAACGCCCGGCCGCCGTCAGGCTGTCGCCGACGAATGCGAGTGAACTGGACATGACGAACCTCCGGCTTCCATCCTGACCCCGGATGCTGTGTTTTGGCTAGAGCCGGGATTCGGGTTCGCCGGGAGATGCGGGCGGGCGTGTCGGCCGGGCGGGTGCCGGACACCGCGTTTCGGGCCGCGGCAGGGCTCCTGCCGCTGCCGCCCGCTCTCCCGCTGACGCGAGGGCGCCCCGGCATCCACAGGTTGCCGGGGGCCTAGGTGCCGGGCGAGCTCTGCGCGAGCCAGCCGTCGAGCTCGCTCGGGGTGTCGGTGATGATGCCGTCAACGCCGAGCGCGCGCACCTCCGCCCAACTGCGCTCGGTGTTCAGCGTGTAGCAGAGCACGCCGAGGCCGGCCTCGTGCAGCCGCTGCAAGGCCTCTGGCGCATCCGTCACGGCGCGCGCCGTCGTGCCGAGCGCCAACACGCCCAGCTGCCTGGCCATCGGCACCGGGTCGGCCGGGAGCTCGCGGATCAGCATCAGGCGCGGCATCTGCGGCGCGGCCAGCTGCAGATTCTGCAGTGTCTCGATGCTGAAACTCTGCAGCATCACCCGGGAGCCGACCCCCGAGTGCTCGATCACGTCGAGCACGATGGCGACCTCCGGCAGCGTCCAGTCCGATTTGAGCTCGATCAGCAACCGCTTGTCGTAGTCGCCAGCCAGCTTCAGAAACTCATCGAGACTCGGCATCCGGGTTCCGGCGAAGCGTGCGTTGTAGAAGGAGCCGACGTCGAGCCGTTTGAGTTGGTCGTGGCTGAGCTCCCCCACGCTCTTGGCCACCCCGGCCACCCGCTTCAGCGTGGCGTCGTGGAAAAGCATCGGCACGCCGTCACGGCTGAGCTGTACGTCGGTCTCGACGAACTGCATGGCGGGGTTCTCGAACGCCGCGGTGAAGGCCGGCAGCGTGTTCTCCGGTGCGACGGAGCGATCCCCGCGGTGGCCGGCGATGAAGGCTGCGTCACCGGGCAGGCGCAGGGCGCCGAACACATCCGAGGCATAGACCTGCCCGCTGCTCGGCGCGAGCAGGACGGCATTCAACAGTGCCAGCACCACTCCGGATGCCGCGAGCACCAGCGCACGCTTCATGGCCGAAACACTACAGCAGCCGTTATCGATCTGTTACACAAATGAGAAACGCCGCCGACACCCCAAAACGGGTGCCGACGGCGTGTGCAGAGTAGGTGCTAGATCAGGCCCTTGGTGTGCCAGACCGTCTTGGTCTCGGTGAAGCCGGTGATCCGACCGAGCGTGGGCGCCGCGGCATCCGGCCCGTTCTCCGGGGTGAAGACGCGCTTGAGCGTGTCGGCAGCGGCGATCTGCATCGAGATCCAGTCGAGCGCACCGGCGCCGACCAGGTCGATCGCGTTGACGTCGGCGTGGCTGGCCAGCCACGGCGCGATCTCCGCCGGCGAACCGGTGAGGATGTTCACGACACCGCCGGGCACATCGCTGGTGGCCAGCACCTCGCTCAGGCTGATGGCGGCCAGCGGCAGCTTCTCGCTGGCGATCACGACGACGGTGTTGCCGGCGACGAGCGCCGGCGCAACGGCCGAGACGAGCCCGAGCAGCGAGGAGTCCTGCGGGGCGACGATCGCCACGACGCCGGTCGGCTCCGGCACCGAGATGTTGAAGTAGGGCCCGGAGACGGCATTGGCGTTGCCGGCCACCTGCACGTACTTGTCGGCCCAGCCGGCGTACCAGACCCAGCGGTCGATGGCCTCGTCGACCTGGGCGGATGCCGCGGCGGCCGTGACGCCCTCGACGTCGCGAATCTCGGCGACGAACTGCGCACGACGCCCTTCGAGCAACTCGGCGATGCGGTACAGCACCTGGCCGCGGTTGTAGCCGGTCGCCCCGGACCAGCCAGAGACGGCGGAGCGGGCCGCGACGACGGCATCCCTGGCATCCTTGCGGCTGGCCATGGCCGCGTTGGCGAGGAACTCGCCGCCGGCCGAGAGCACCTCGTAGGTGCGGCCGGACTCGCTGCGCGGGAACTTGCCGCCGATGTAGAGCTTGTAGGTCTTGGGAACGGCGAGGCGGGTCATTTGCTGGCCTTCTTTGCTTTCGCGGCGGTCACGGGCTTGGCGGGGGCTGCAGCGGCGATGGCAGCGCCGGATGCCGCCGGCTTCAAGTACGCGGCGAGGCCGTGGCGACCGCCCTCGCGCCCGTAGCCGGACTCCTTGTAGCCGCCGAAGGGGCTGGCCGGGTCGAACCGGTTGAACGTGTTCGCCCAGATGACGCCGGCGCGCAGCTTGTCGGCCACGGCCAGGATGCGGCTGCCCTTGTCGGTCCAGATGCCGGCGGAGAGGCCGTACGGGGTGTTGTTCGCCTTGGCGATGGCCTCGGCCGGCGTGCGGAACGTGAGCACGGAGAGCACGGGGCCGAAGACCTCGTCGCGGGCGATCCGGTTGCTCGTCGACACGTTGGTGAAGATGGTCGGCGCGAACCAGAAGCCGTTCTCGGGGATGGCGCAGTCAGCCGTCCAGCGCTCTGCGCCCTCTGCCTCGCCGATGTCGCTGAGCGTGCGGATGCGCTCCAGCTGCTCGCGGCTGTTGATGGCGCCGATGTCGGTGTTCTTGTCCATCGGGTCGCCGAGGCGGAGCGTGGAGAGCCGCGCCTTCAGCCGGTCGACGACCTCGTCGTGGATGTTCTCCTGCACGAGCAGGCGGCTGCCGGCGCAGCAGACGTGTCCCTGGTTGAAGAAGATGCCGTTGACGATGCCCTCGATGGCCTGGTCGATGGGGGCGTCATCGAAGACGATGTTCGCCGCCTTGCCGCCGAGTTCGAGGGTGAGCTTCTTGTCGGTGCCGGCGGTGGAGCGGGCGATCATGCGGCCGACGGCGGTCGAGCCGGTGAAGGCCACCTTGTTGACGTCGCCGTGGTTCACGAGAGCCGAGCCGGTCTCGCCCGCACCGGTGATGATGTTGACGACGCCCGGCGGCAGGTCGGCCTGCTGCAGGATCTCGGCGAAGATCATCGCGGAGAGCGAGGTGGTCTCGGCCGGCTTGATGACGACCGTGTTGCCCGCGGCGAGCGCCGGGGCGATCTTCCAGGCCAGCATCAGCAGCGGGAAGTTCCACGGAATCACCTGGGCCGCGACGCCGAGCGAAGCGGGGTTGGCGCCGAGGCCGGCGTGGTCGAGCTTGTCTGCCCAGCCCGCGTAGTAGAAGAACCAGGCGGCGACGAGGGGCACGTCGACGTCGCGGCTCTCCTTAATCGGCTTGCCGTTGTCGAGGGTCTCGGCGACGGCGAGCTCGCGGGCGCGCTCCTGCACAAGGCGGGCGATGCGGAACAGGTACTTGCCGCGGTCGCTGCCGGACATGCGCGACCACGTGGTTTCATACGCGCGGCGGGCGGCAGCCACGGCGAGGTCGACGTCCTCGGAGGAGGCGTGCGCGATGGTGGCGATGTGCTGCTCCGT
Source organism: Microterricola viridarii (assembly GCF_001542775.1). GTDB lineage: Bacteria > Actinomycetota > Actinomycetes > Actinomycetales > Microbacteriaceae > Microterricola > Microterricola viridarii_A. The sequence continues at coordinate 826,428 of NZ_CP014145.1, read as the reverse complement.
CGCCGGGGAGATGGTCTGGAACGGCGTGCCGCGCCCCTCGACGAACTCGCCGTCGATGAACAGGCCGTAGTCGCTCTTCAGCTTCAGAATCGCCTGGGATTCCGGCGCCGGTGCGTATTCGAGAAAACTCATGTTGTATGTCTCTTCCTTGATGATTTCGACAAGCTCAATCCGCGTTCGACAAGCTCAATCCGCGTTCGACAAGCTCAATCAGCGGGGTCAGTCGATCGTCACGTAGTCGGCGCCGGAGTAGTGACCGCTCGCCATCTTCTGTCGCTGCAACAGCACGTCGTTCAGCAGGCTGGATGCGCCGAAGCGGAACAGGTGCGGCGTGAGCCACTCCTCGCCGACGGTCTCGGCCACGGTCACCACGTACTTGATGGCGTCCTTGGACGAGCGGATGCCGCCGGCCGGCTTGACGCCGATCTTCTCGCCGGTGAGTCGGTACCAGTCACGAACGACCTCGAGCATCAGCAGCGTCACCGGCAGCGTCGCCGCCGGGGCCACCTTGCCGGTGGAGGTCTTGATGAAGTCGGCCCCGGCAAGGATCGCCAGCCAGGACGCGCGGCGCACATTGTCGTAGGTGTTCAGCTCGCCGGTCTCCAGGATCACCTTGAGGTGGGCGTAGCTGCCGTCCGGGCGCTTGCACGCCTCTTTGACGGTGACGATCTCGTCGAAGACGAGGCCGTAGCGACCGGAGAGGAACGCACCGCGGTCGATGACCATGTCGATCTCGTCCGCGCCGGCCCGCACTGCGTCGGCCGTGTCCTCGAGCTTGATCGAGCGCGATGCCCGGCCGCTCGGGAACGCGGTGGCGACGGCGGCGACGCTGACGCCGCCCTTGTCTGGGTCGCCGTGGGCGGCGCCGAGTGCGGCCACCGCGTAGGGAACCATGTCGCCGTAGACGCAGACCGCGGCCACCCGCGGGCAGCTCGGGTCGCCGGCATCCGGTGTCAGCGCCTTGGCGACGAGCGAGCGCACCTTGCCGGGGGTGTCTGCACCCTCGAGCGTGGTGAGGTCGATCAGCTTGATGATGGTGTCGAGCGCCCACGCCTTGGACGTGGTCTTGATCGAGCGGGTGCCGAGGGCGGCTGCGCGCTGCTCCAGGCCGACCGCGTCGACGCCGGGGATGCCGTGCAGATAGCGACGCAGGTTCGCGTCACTGGGCTCGCCACCGATGAGCGCAAGCGCGCGCTCGGTGGGAATGATCTGGGTGCCTGTCACGAGGTGTCCTCACTGTTTGGGCGGGTGGTGGAAATTGTGGGGCGGCGAGGCTTAGCCGGCCAGCAGTGCGGTGGCCGTGTCCTCGTCGGTCACCAGCACGGTGCAGAGCCCGCTGCTGACGACGGCGCCGGCGACGGCGTGCTTGCTGGCGCCGGAGATGACGGCAATGGTGAGTGCCGCGCGGCGCAGGTCGTCGAGCCGGATGCCGACGGTGCGGTCGTCGAGCGCCGGGTCGACGATGTTGCCGTTGCTGTCGATGTAGCGGCCGATGACGTCGCCGACGGCCCCCTTGCGCACGAGGTCTGAGACGTTCTCGGCCGTGATGTAGCCGCTGTCGACGTGCACCGAGTTCTGATCGGCCGCGCCGGCGCTGAACAGGTAGGCGTTGGCCGTTCCGGCCATCTCGAGCACGGCGGCGACGGAGCGGTCAGACTCGATGGCCCGCTTGGTCTCGATGCGCTCCAGGATGGCGGGGCTCGGCAACAGTGTCGCCTGGCCGCCCGCCTTGCTGGCAATGGTGACGGCGGTGGTCGCCGCCGTTCCCGCGCGTTTGTTCAGGCTGACGCCGCCGTTGATCTGCACGACGTTGACGCCGGGCGCCCAGCCCTGCTTGAGGTGCATGGAGACATCGTGCATGGTGCGGCCCCAGCTGAGGCCGAGGGTGCGCGGGATCGGGCGCAGCGAGGTGAGGTAGTCGGCGGCGGCCTGGGCGGTGCGCGACTGCAGCTCGTCATCGCCGGTGATGCCGGCGGCCGAGACGACGATGGCGTCTTTCAGACCCAGGTGCTCGCGGAGCTGGCGCTCGATTGGCAGGCGGCGGGCCCGCGGGTGAACGATCTCGATGCGGATGAAGCCGTTCGCCTTGGCCTGGGCGAGCAACCGCCCGACCTTCCACCTCGTCAGCCGCAGTATCGATCCGATCTCGTCCTGCGTCTTGTTCTCTTCGTAGTAGAGCTCCGCAGCGCGGATCGACAGCAGTTCGTCGCTCTCGACCATGGTCCGCCTTCCTTTCCTCCAGAGTAGGCGCGCCCGTCCACACAATCAACACTCGTAGCCCTCTCTGCTCATATGAGCAGAAGGGGCGGCGAGTGTGCGCACTCTATGCTCGAAGCCATGTCTGAACTCTTCGCTATCGCGCTCGACATCGGCGGCACCAAGGTCGAGGCTGCCCTGGTCGACGGGCACGGCGCCGTGCTCGCCGGCAGCCGCCACCGCGCACCAACCGGGCGCGAGCGCAGCGCCGAGCAATTGGCCGACAGCGTGCGCACAGTTCTCGACGGCGTGCTGGCCCTGATCGGCCCGGATGCCGCCGTCTCCCCCGCCTCCGTGCTGGGCGTCGGCATCGGCGCGGCCGGCCCGGTCAACCTTGCCGAGGCTCGGGTCTCGCCGCTGAACATGCCGGTCTGGGACGACTACCCGCTCAGCGCCCTCGTCGCCGACATCGTGCACCCCGTCGTTCCCGGCATCCCCGTCACCCTGCGCCTGGACGGCCTCTGCATCACGCTCGCCGAGCACTGGGTGGGCGCGGCGTCTGGGCACGACAACGTGCTGGGCATGATCGTCTCCACCGGCGTCGGCGGCGGGCTCATCCTCGGCGGCCGCACCGTGCCCGGCCCCACCGGCAACGCCGGACACGTCGGCCACCTCGAGGTCGGCGGGCACGAGGATGCCTGCCCGTGCGGCGGCAGCGGCTGCCTCGAGGCCGTCGCATCCGGCCCCCGCACCGTCGCCTGGGCGAACGGGCAGGGTTGGGTGGGCGACACCGGCGAGCAGCTCGCCGCGGCCGTCGCGGCCGGTGACCCGGTCGCCCTGCGCGCCGTGGAGCGCTCCGGCCGCGCCATCGGGCGGGCGATCGCCTCGGCAGCCAGCCTGGTCGACCTCGACGTGGTCGCGATCGGCGGCGGCTTCTCGCATGTCAGCCCGCTCCTGTTCGAGCACGCCCGCGCCGCCGTGGCCGAGCGTGCGACGTTCGGGTACGTCACCCGGCTGCAGATCGTGCCATCGGCGCTCTCCGGCGAGGGCCCGCTGATCGGCGCGGCCGCGCTGATCCACCGCGCGGAGATGGTCGGCTAGCTCTCGCCTCGGCAGCGGATTCAGCGGCGTGCGGCGTGCCCGTCTTCGAGCATGTGCGGCCGGGCGACGATGGAACCGGCGAACGCGCACACCACGGCCGAGCCGATCAGCACCAGAAGCGGAACCGTCCAGCCGCCGGTCATGTCGTGCAGCAGGGCGACCAGCAGCGGCCCGAACGCGCCGATCGTGTACCCGGCGCCCTGCACGAAGCCGCTGAGCGCGACGGCGCCCTCGTGGGTGCGGGTGCGCAGGTTGATCAGGGCGAGCGAGAGCGGGAAGATCAGCGGACCGCATCCGGCCAGCGCGACCCAGAGCCAGGTGGCCTGGCTGGGCACGAGCAGCAGGCCGAGGTAGCCGACGATGAAGAACGCGACGCCCAGGTAGACCAGGATGCCGACGTGGCGCAGCCGGGCGGCCAGCAGCGGGATCACCAGCGAAGCGGGCAGGCCCATCGCGGCGTACAGCGAGAGCATCGTGCCCGCCTGGGCCGGGGTCAGCCCGGCACTCTCGACGAGCAGGGCTGGCAGCCAGGCGAACATCGCGTAGGCGTTCAGCGACGACACGGCGAACACGATGGCGAGAGACCAGCCGATGCTGGAGCGCCAGACCCGTACCAGCAGCTGCGGCCGCGCCTCCTCCGGCAGCTCAGACGTGTCTGGGCGGTGACCGATCGTGAGGGTGAGCCAGGGCACCAGCGCGATCACGCCGAACACGGCCCACATTCCGAGCGAGAAGTGCCAGCCTGCGGCATCCGCCACCGGAACGGCCAGCAGCGGGGGCAGGAACGTGCTCACCGACAACGCCGTGGCGTAGAGGGTGGTCATCAGCCCGATGCGGTCGGGGAAGTACTTCTTGACCAGCGGCGGCAGCAGCACGTTGCCGACGCCGAAGCCGGCGAACGTGACGGCGCTGCCGAGCAGCAACATCGGCAGCGACACAGAGAATCCGCGCAGCGCCTGCCCGAGCACGATCGCCAGCAGCGCGACGATGAGCACTCGCTCCAGACCGAACCGGCGGGTGAAGACGGGCGTCAGGATGCCGAACAGCGCGAAGCACACCGGCGGCAGCATGCCGAGCACGCCGAGCACGGCCGGGGACAGCGGGATGTCGGCCGCGATCTGGCCGGCGATCGGCGAGAAGGCAGCGACGGCGGTGCGCAGGTTCAACGCGACGAGCAGGATGCCGAGCAGCGCGAGGGTACGCCCCGCCCAGAGCGGGCGGGCGGTTTGATCAGGCACCTCTGAAGTCTAGGCTTGCTGGCATGAGCGACCTGGCCAAACACCTCCCCCTGAGTCAGGGCCAGCGCGGCGACGATTCCGCCGTCGACGGCGACTGGAGCGGGGCGTTGGCCCTCGTGCTGCACCGCATCGCCGGCATGCTCGAGCGGATGCCGGCCGAGCGCTGGGCCGCTGCGGGCGGCTGCCCCGGCTGGAGCCCGGCCGAGTCGGCCGCGCTTCTGCTCTGGCGCTTGCGGACGCCGGCGCGGGAACGGCGCTCCGCCCTCTGGGGCGAGCTGCCACGGCATCCGCTGCGCCCGGCCCAGGCCCTCGAACAGCGTGTGCGGGCGAGCGCGGAACGCACAACAGCCGGCGCAATTGCGGAGCTGAAGGCTCTGGCCGACCAGCCGGCGACGCAGCCGGCCCGCATCGGCGATCTGGCCGCCGCCGTCTGCGCGGCAATCGACATTTCCGCAGCGGAGGGCGCAGCGAGCGGAATTGCCCCGCTCACCTCGGGTGCCGTGGCACTCTACCAGGTGCAGCGCGCGCCGTACGCGGTGCGCGCCGCCGTGCGCGGGAGCCGGCTATACGCGGCGGACGCGGACTGGAGCGTGGGGCGCGGCACCGTCAGAGAGTCAGACGCCGAGACGATCCTGCGCTTCCTGTTCGGGCGCGGAACGCGACTGCCCGGCAGCTGAGCTGAGTCTTGACAGGCTGGGTTATGACAGGCTGGGTCAGGCCAGGCTGGGTCAGGCCAGGAGCGCCTTGGCCTGCACGACGTCGTCGGCCATCTGCGCGATCAGCGGCTCGATGCCGGTGAACGCCACCATGCCGCGGATCCGCGCGGCGAACTCCACCTTGACGTCGTGGCCGTAGAGGTCGAGCTCCTCGTCGATGACGTATGCCTCGACCTGCTTCTGCGGAACGCCCTCAAAGGTCGGGTTGTTGCCGACCGAGATGGCCGCCGGGTAGCGCACGTCGCCGTCGACCAGCCAGCCGGCGTACACGCCGTCGGCTGGCACCAGGCCCTCGGAGTCCGGGGAGAGGTTCGCCGTCGGGAAGCCGAGCTCGCGCCCGCGTGCCGCACCGTGCACGACCTCGCCGCGCACCGTCGGGATGTGTCCGAGCAGGCGGCCAGCCCCGGCGACGTCACCGTCAGCCAGCAGTTCGCGAATCCAGGTGGACGAGATGCGCCGCTCACCGTCCGGGTGCACATCGTCGATGACCTCGACGGTGAAACCGAGCTCGGGGCCGAGCGTCCGCAGCAGGGCGGCGTCGCCGGCCCCCTTGGCGCCGAAGCGGAAGTCGCGGCCGATCAGCACGTGTGCGGCGTGCAGGGCGTCGACCAGGATCAGCCGGATGAAATCCTCCGGGCTCTGCTGCGCCAGCGCCTCGTCAAAGGCGAGCACGACGGTGGCGTCCACGCCGGTCTCTCCCAGAAGGTCCAGCTTCTGCCGGGTACTCACCAGCGCCTTCGGGCATTTCTCCGGGGCGAGGAACTCGAGCGGGTTTCGGTCGAAGGTGACAGCGACCGAGGCGAGCGCCTCGGCATCCGCCCGGCGCAGCATCGCGTCGATGAGCGCACGGTGCCCGGCATGCACGCCGTCGAACTTGCCGATGCTCACGGCCGAGCGCGGCCAGTCGGCCGGCACCTCCTCGATTCCGGAGAAGATGCGCATCAGGCGGCCTCGGATGCGGCGGCGACTCGCTCCGCCGTGCGCGTCTTGGCCAGCCACCAGAGGCCGAGCCAGGGCAGCACCAGCGGGATGAAGAGGTAGCCCATGCCGAAGAACGACCACACGGTCGTCTCGGGGAACAGCTCCGGCATGGCCAGGCTGAGCGCTCCGACGATGAGCACACCGGCGGCCTCGACTCCGATCGCAATCCAGGCGACCCGGTTCCACACCGGTCCGGGGGCGATCAGGGCGACGGTCGCCACGATGTAGATGGCGGCGGCGATCGCAGAGAGCGTGAAGGCGAAGGGCGCGGTGTCGAAACGCTCAATGATCTGCACCACGGAACGCCCCGTCGCGCCGAGGGCGAGAACGGCGTAGACGACGATGAGGAGACGACCGACGCCGCTCGAGCGGCCGGCTCGCGGGCGGGGGAAGGCTGAACGGTCACAGTCATTGATTATCGCAGGAGTGCGGAGCGCCTACGCGCCCTGCACCGTCCAGATCTGCAGCATGCGGTAGAGCATGACCGCCACGGAGAGGGAGGCGACACCCAGGATCACGGTGCTCCACTTGCTGCGCTCGATCAGCGCCCAGAAGCCGGCGGCGATCGGAAGCAGGGCGGCGGAGATCAGGTACACCCAGAATTCGAGTGCGCTGCCGCTCGGGTCGTTCCCGGTGAGCGGGGCCACGATCGCGAGCACGATCTGCACGACCAGCAGCAGTTCGACGATGCCGAGGGCGCCGAGCACCAGATCACTCGGGGTGCGCCCGGCGAGCCCGCGAACGATGGCCAGCAGACCGGCCAGCACGGCCACGGCAATCTGCAGATAGGTGAACCAGTCGATCATGCCTCGGGCTCCTGCGCTGTTGCGGATGCGGGTGCATCCTGCGATGTGGCGGGTGCCGGGGCATCCGTCGGGAAGTTGACGACGGACTTGCCGCTCTTGCCGCGCACCTCCAGCAGGCCGACGAGGCGGCCGCCCGGGGCGATCGCGGAACGCAGCGCCTGCGGGTCGGCTGCTTCGCGCTGCGCCGCGCTTAGTTCGATGCGCTTGCCGTGGCCGAGGTCGATGGCCTGCTGTGCGTCGAGTTCGAGCCGCGGGAACAGGGCGGAGGCGGCGTCGGCCGGTGGGATCAGGGAGCTGGCGACGTCGAGCGAGTCCAGCTCGCCGGCATCCGTCACCAGGAAGGGCCCGATGCGGGTGCGGCGGAGCGCGGTCAGGTGGCCGCCGACGCCGAGTTCGGCGCCCAGGTCGCGGGCCAGAGCGCGGATGTAGGTGCCGGAAGAGCATTCGACGCGCACGGCGAGGTCGAGGTAGCCGTCGACGACGGTGCTGCCGAGAAGTTCGAAGGCAGAGACGGTGACGGCGCGGGATTTCAGCACGACCTCTTCGCCGGAGCGGACGAGGGCGTAGGCCCGCTTGCCGTCGACTTTGATGGCGCTGACCGAACTCGGAACCTGTTCGATGTCGCCGGTGAGTGCGGCGATGCCTGCCGTGATCCTGGCGGGGTCGATGTCGGTGGTGCCCGGGGCGGGCACGTCGCCGATCAGCTCGCCCTCTGCGTCATCCGTGGTGCTGGCAGCGCCGAGCCGGATGGTCGCGAAGTACTCCTTGTCGAGCCCGACCACGTAGGTGAGCAGGCGCGTGGAGCTCTCGATGCCGAGCACGAGCAGGCCCGTCGCCATCGGGTCGAGGGTGCCGGCGTGGCCGACCTTGCGGGTGCCGGCCAGACGCCTGGTCCTGGCTACCGCGTCGTGACTGGTCCAGCCCTGCGGCTTGTCAACAAGAAGAATGCCGCTGCTGCTCACAGTGCAAGGCTAACATCGGCGCGCGGCCACTTCTTTCAGCCGGCTGGGCCCTCATCAGGCCGTACGCTCGAAGCATGAGAATTGCGGTCATCGGGGCTGGCGCCCTGGGCGGAACATTCGCTGCCCTGCTCAGCCGGGCCGGCCACGAGGTCGAGGTGACGGCGCGCGGCGCACAGCTGAAGGCGATCCGTGCGCGCGGCATCAGGTTGAGCGGCGGTTTCGGCGAGTCCACGGCGCTGGTGACGGCATCAGAGACGGTGAGCGCGCGGCCGGAGCTGCTGCTGCTCTGCACCAAGGCACAGGATGCCGAGGCGGCGCTGCGGCAGAACATGGGTGTTCCGGGCGGGCTCGACGGCGTGCCCGTCATCGTCGTGCAGAACGGGCTCGACGGGGTGGCCATGGCGGAACGCCTGCTGCCCGCGTCCGACTGCTTCGGGTTGCTCGCGATCATCGCCGCCAACTACACAACGCCGGGCGAGGTGCGCATCACGACGGCCGCTCCCAGCTATCTGGGGCGTGGTTCCGGGCCGGCGGATGCCGCGACGCGACACTGGCAGGGCATGCTCTCTGCCGCCGTGCCCGTCATCGCGCAGGACAACTTCGTCGGCGCGCAGTGGACCAAGCTCATCGTGAACATGCTGAACGGCCTGCCTGCAATCACCGGCCTGACGGTGCAGCAGGTCGTCGCGCACCGCGGCCTACGCCTGGCGATGACCCGCAGCATGCGCGAGGCTGTCATGGTCGGCATCGCGAAGGGCGTGCGCTTCGGCGCGCTGCAGGGGCTCGGCAACGCCCGGCTGCGCTTCTTCTCCCAGATGCCGATCGCGCTCGGGCAGGTGTTGCCGTTGTCGATGAAGTGGCGCATGGGCAACGTGCCGAACCTGGGCTCGACCCAGCAGAGCCTGCGCCGCGGCCAGCCGAGTGAGATCGATTTCCTGAACGGCGCCATCGTGCGGGAGGGCGCGGCCGCCGGCATCCGCACCCCCGTGAACGCCGCCATCACCGCGCTCGTGCACGAGGTGGAGCAGAGCGGCGAGTTCCTCTCCCCCGAGCGCGCCCTCGCCCGCATCGCGGCCGCGGCCTGAGCCGTCCGCGCATACCCACGTTGGCTCGAGGGAGCGCCAGCGACCGAAGCCAACACACCGAGACCGCAGTAGTCGGGCACACAGCTGGCCGTTTCCACGGAGCCGCTCAGGGCTTCGGGCGCTGCGCTGCTCCTTCGTCGCGGCGCGGCGCCCTCCAGCCGACGTGCGGAGAACGGCGGCGCCCTCCAGCCGACGTGCCTATTCACGTTGGCTCGAGGGAGCGCCAGCGACCGAAGCCAACACGCTGAGAATGCCGTAGTCGAGCACACAACCGGCCGTTTCCACGGAGCCGCTCAGGGCTTCGGGCGCTGCGCTGCTCCTTCGTCGCGGCGCGGCGCCCTCCAGCCGACGTGCGGAGAACGGCAGCCGGCGTGCATACTCACGTTGGCTCGAGGGAGCGCCAGCGACCGAAGCCAACACACCAAGAGTGCAGTAGCCGAGCACACAACCACTCCCGCAGCCCGCAGATGCCGCAGCCGACCATTTCCACGGAGCCGCTCAGGGCTTCGGGCGCTGCGCTGCTCCTTCGTCGCGGCGCGGCGCCCTCCAGCCGACGTGCGGAGAACGGCGCGGCGCCCTCCAGCCGACGTGCCTATTCACGTTGGCTCGAGGGAGCGCCAGCGACCGAAGCCAACAGGCGGGCAGCTCAGCAGCTGTCGGCGAAGACGCGACGCGGGGTCGACGGGGTCGAGTTGTCGACGATGGCGGAGGCCTGACCGCGCGGGTTCGCCTCCTTGAAGTAGATCCGGTCGGCGTCGCCGTCCGGCCCGTCCAGCGGCTCACTGTCGAGGAAGATGCTGTAGTTCCAGAGCCCGCGCAGCTCCGGCCTGTTGATAAACCGGCCGTCGATGATCAGCGTCGCGTCGATCGGACCGGTCAGCCACTTCGGCAACACCTGGATACCGCGCTTCGGGTCGAAGGCCTTCGTCACGAACCCCGTGCTGCCGCCCATCTTGAACGGCCCGACGAGCACCCGACGCAGCAGCGAGTAGTCGAATCCGTAGTTGTAGTAGCGCTCAGGGGTGTCCTCGCCGTACTTCGCCTGTTCCTCGCGGGAGCGGTGGAACCACTCCAGGCTCGCCCGGAACACCGGGTGCCCGCGCTCGGTGAGCACGGCGGCCAAGTCGTCGCCGAAGGCGGTCTTGCCGCTCTGCAGCGCGCCGTCGATCGCGACGATCGTGCGGCCGTGCCCGTAGTTGTGCATGATCTCGTCGCCGAGAGCGCGAAGGAAACGCACGCGCGGGGTGAGAACCAGTTCCATGATCGAAGCCTACGCCGCGCGCGCCCCCATCTGGGCCGCCTACGCTGGAGCTGATGAGCACGCGCACCGCCACCCCGCCCCGCACCGACAGGGGCCCCAGCACCGACAGGAACCCCAGCACCGACAGGGATCCCCGCACCAACGGGAACCCCAGCACCGAGCTGGCCTCCGACATCATCGCCTGGTTCCACGAGAACGGCCGCACGCTGCCCTGGCGGGAGCCCGGTTTCAGCGCCTGGGGCACCCTGGTCAGTGAGTTCATGCTGCAGCAGACGCCCGTCTCCCGCGTGATCCCACACTTGGAGGCCTGGCTGGAGCGCTGGCCGACGCCGGCCGACCTCGCCGATTCTCCCCCGGCCGAGGCGCTGCGCGCCTGGTCCAGCCTCGGCTACCCGCGCCGGGCGCTCTGGCTGCACGAGGCGGCGGTGCAGATCACCGAGCGGCACGCCGGCGTTGTTCCGGATGACGTCGACGACCTGCTGGCGCTGAAAGGCGTCGGCGACTACACGGCCCGCGCCGTTGCCGCCTTCGCCTACGGCAAGCGGCATCCCGTCGTCGACACCAACACCCGGCGGGTCATCGCCCGGGCCGTGCAGGGTCAGGCGGAGCCAGCCCCGCCCAGCCGGGGCCGCGACCTGGCCGCGATGGAGGCGTTGCTGCCCGAGAGCGACACCGACGCCCACGACTTCAACGCCGGGATCATGGAGCTCGGCGCGCTCATCTGCGTGGCGAAGTCACCGCGCTGCGGGCAGTGCCCGGTCAGCGCGCGCTGCGCCTGGCTGGCCGACGGCTCCCCCGCCTACCTCGGCCCGGTGAAGGCCGTGCAAAAGAAGTACGAGGGCTCGGACCGCCAGGTGCGCGGCTTGATCATGAAGGAGCTGCGGGCCGCCCACAAGCCGGTGACGACCGCCGAGATCGAGACGCTGTGGCCGGATGCCGTCCAGCGCACGCGTGCGCTGGACGGGCTGCTCGCCGACGGGCTGGCCGTGGCATCCGCGCAGGGCGGGTACACGCTGCCGCACGGGTAGGGGGGCTCGGTTTCCGGTTGGAAACCGGGTCTCGATACGGCCCTGGCGGGCCTACTCGACCAACGGGAAGGGCGGCCCTGGCGGGCCTACTCGACCAGCGGGAAGGGCGGCCCTGGCGGGCCTACTCGACCAGCGGGAGGGGGCTGACCAGCGGGTTTAGAGGGAGCTTGGCTTCGGTCGCAAGCTCCCTCGAGCCAACGGGGGAAACGGGCGCCCCGAGCGAGCTCCCTCGAGCCAACGGGTGGCGGGTGAGAGGCGCCGCTACACGCCCTGGCGGAGGGCCGAGATCGGCTCGATCTTGCTGGCCTTCGCCGCCGGGTAGGCCCCGGCGACCAGGCCGACGACGGCGCCGAGCACGGCGCAGCCCAGCACCATCGGAAGGTCGATGATCGGCGTCCACTGTTGCACGAGCGACACCCCGACCACGGCGAAGACGCCGAGAGCGGCACCGATCAGCCCGCCGAGCAGGCCGATCACGACCGATTCCACGGTGAACTGCGCCCGAATCTCACGCCGGGTGGCGCCGAGTGCGCGGCGCAGGCCGATCTCGCCGACCCGCTCAGACACCGAGAGCAACGTGACGTTGGCGATGCCGAGGCCGCCCGCCAGCAGCGCGATCAAACCGAGCACCAGGAACACGATGTTGACGTCGGCCTGTACGCTCTCCTGCAGCTCGGAGCCGGACTGCGGGGCGACGACGTCGAAGTTGTCCGGCGTGTTCGGGTCCAGGGCGATCGGCGCCTGCTTGCCGACGACGCCGCCGGCGCCGATGGCGATGCGCACGTGCAGCTCCTCGGCCGCCCCCATGCCGAAGTCGGCCTTGGCTGTGCCGAGCGGCAGGATGACGGCATCCAGCATGTCTGTTCGCCGCTGCACACCGTCGATGATGCCGATCACCGTGTAGGCGCGTTCCCCAATGAAGATCGCCGGCTGCCGGTCGACCCGATTCACACCGAGCTCCTCAGCGGCACGCGTGCCGAGCACGACGACGCGGTCGGCGCGCGCATCATGGCCGGCATCGAAGAAACGGCCAGTCACCACGTTGCCGCGCACCGCGTCGAGCAGCCCTGCCGAGCCGGCCAGCAACGCCGGCCCTGCGCTCTGCGCCGCGGATGGGTCGTTGACGGGCACGGCGGTGATCTGCTGCCCCGCAGCGTCGACGGGGCCGACCAGGCCGGCCTTCTCGACGCCGGCCAGTCGTTCCACCCGTTCCGGCGCGTCCCAGGGCAGCGTCGTCTTCGGCTTGCCACCACCGAACATGTTGCCGGCCTGACCCGGCTTCACCAACACCTGGGTGGCCGAGACGGAGTCGAACTGGCGGGCGATCTGCCCGGCCGCCGTCTGGGCGAAACCGATCGTCACCACGAGCGAGGCGATGCCGAGCACGGTGCCCATCGTGGTCATCACGAGGCGCCCGGTGTGGCCGCCGATGCCGTGGCTGGCCTCGACCATGAGGTCTTGCACGGTGAACCGGTCGGCTCGTTTCACCGGGTTCACGGGGCGCGGCGCGCGGGCTGTGCGTGTGAACGGCTTCTTCAGCCAGTTGAAGTTGATCTTCTTGGGCGGATCAGTCGTCATCGGAGCACGCTCACTCGACCATCATCGATGCGGATGCCGCGGCTGGCACGCTCGGCGACCGCGTTGTCGTGGGTGATCACCACGAGCGTCAGCCCGTCGGCGTTGAGCTCCTCGAACAGATCCATCACCTCGCGGGAGGTCTGCGCGTCCAGGTTTCCGGTCGGCTCGTCGGCGAGCAGCAGCCGCGGCTGGGCGATGACGGCACGGGCGATGGCGACGCGCTGCCGCTCACCGCCGGAGAGCGTCGTCGGCAGGAAGCCGATGCGGTGGCCGAGGCCCACCCGTTCCAGGGCGGCCAGGGCGCGCGGCATCCGCTCGGCCCGGGGCACCCCGCTGTACAGGGTGGAGATGAGCACGTTGTCGAGCACCGTGCGCCGCGGCAGCAGGTGGAAGGACTGGAAGACGAAGCCAATGCTGCGCCCGCGCAGAGCCGCCCGCTCCTCCTCGCTGAGCGAACCGGTGCGCACGTCGTCGAGCAGGAACTCCCCGACGCTCGGCCGATCCAGCAGGCCGAGCACGTTGAGCAGCGTCGACTTGCCTGAGCCGCTCGGCCCGACGATCGACAGGTAGTCGCCGCGGTTGATCGCCAGGTTTACGCCCTTGAGCGCCTGTACCTCCGGCGGGCCGGGGAACGACCGGGTGACGTCGATGAGCTCGACGACGGTCTCGGCAGGCCCGGAGGGCGCGGTGCTCAACACGGACGTGGCGGGATCGGTCATCGGCCGACCACGACCTGCTCGCCCTCCTCGATGTCGCCGGTGATCTCGACAAATCCCTCGGCGGCGAGCCCGGTCTCCACCGGCACCAGCCGGGTGTCCTTCTCGCCGGGCACGTAGACCTCGACGCGCGACTCACCGCCGGCTCCCGCCGTCAGCGCCGCCGCCGGAACGGCCAGCACCTCGCCGGCCGTCGCCCCGATCGGGATCGCGATGCGCACGTTTTGCCCCTGCATCGCCTGCACCTGCTCCGGCGTCGGGTCGACCAGGGCGAGGGTCACGTCGTAACGCGCACCCGCCTCCTTGCCCGTCGCCTTGCGGGGCTCGACCGACTTCACGATCGCGCCCAGAGTGGCGTCGTCGAGCGTGACGGTTGCCTGGTCGCCAACCTTCAACAGTTTCGCGTCGCTCTCGGCCGCGGATGCCGCCAGCACCAGTTCGGCGCCGGAGACGCGCATCACGGCGCCCTGGGCGACCGTGCCGCGCTTGGCCATCACCTCGTCGACCCGGCGCGGCAGCCCGGCCAGGTAGATCACCTCGCTGGATGGCAGGAAGGTGAGGGTGCCGTCTTCTGCCGCCTGCAACGCCAGCCGGGCGTCATCGAGGGCGCGCTGGGCGAAGCCGATGGCTGAGTTCTCGCCGCTCGTGTCGGGCGCGGCCAGGCCCGCAGAGCGCTCGGCGATCGCGAGGCGCAGGTCGCCTTCTGCCGCGGCAACGACCTGAGGGTCGATCTTGCCGGGCACCGCTGGCTTCGTCGGGTCCTCGGCCGGAACTGCCGGCGGGTTCTTCGCGGCATTGAGCGCCAGCTCCGCGTTGCGCACTCGGTTGTCGAGCTGGATCCGCACCGCTTCGGTCGCGCCCGAAGCTGCCGTGTCAAGGGCGCGCTGTGCACTGGCCAGCCCCTCCTCAGCGGAGCGGACGCCGTCGCGGGCGCCGCGCACGGCAGCCGCGCTGCCCTCAGCGGGCTCCGGAGCCGGGTAGCCGACACGGGCGTAGAGTTCGCCGACCGCGGCCGCGGTGGCCGCGTCGAAGCTGTTCGAGTCGCCCGGGTCGATGCCGACAGAGCGCAGCGCGTCCTTCAGCTGGGTGACGTCGGGGCCGGCCAGTCCGAGGCGCAGGCTGCGGTAGACGGGCAGCTCCCCCGGCAGCACGATGACGGGGCGGCCGGCGACCTCGAGGGCGACGGCCCCTGGCTCCAGGGTCGCCCCGGCCTCTGGCACGCGGCCGGTGACGACGGCTGGGCCGCTGCGGTCGCCGGATTCCAACGCCACCTCAACGGAGTCGGCGTACTTCACGTCGCCGCGCAGGGTGACGTCGTTGGAGAGCGAGCGCAGCTCGACGGGCACCGTGATGAGTCCGGGCTCCGGCGGCTTGGCGTCGGCCGCGGCCTGGCCGGGCGAGACGATCACGGCGCTCAGCGCTACACCGGCGACGAGCGAGACGACCGCAACGGCGGCCAGCACCCAGAGCGCGCGGTTGCCATGCAGCACACGACGCCACCCGGACACGGCCGGGTCGGCGCGCGCCGGCTTCTCCGGCTCGGGGTCAGCGGTGCTTCCCGCGTCGGGCGAGACGGGGTCCAAAAGGTCTGCGAACTCGTCCGGCTCGCTGCTGCGCCTGCTCATTACTTCTTCGTCGCGTACTCGGCGAGCATCGCGTCGAGCTCTGCCTTGTTGTCCTCGACGAACTGGGTCTCCAGCGCGAACTGCACCTTCATGCTCTCCTGCGCGTAGTTCAGCTTCTTGGAGCAGCGGAAGTCGGCCAGAGCGACGTCGATCTCCTGCTGCTTGAGCTCGGCGAAGGCGTCCTTGCTGTCGCCGATCGGCTGCCCGGTCTCCGGGTCGTACTCCATCGACTCGTAGATGGCGTTCTGCGCATCGGAGATCAGTGTGAAGCTGTCCTGCTTGGCCTTGAAGTCCGCGAAGCCGGCATCCGCCATGCAGCTCGCCCAGGAACGGTCAAGCTCCTTGATCTTGGGGTCGGTCTGCGCGGACGTGTAGACGGTGTTCATCTTGTCGAACAGCGCTTTGTAGTCGGGGTCGGAGTAGGCCTCCTGGCCTTCGCCCTGCGTCTCGTGCTGGGCGGCTCCGTAGCATCCGCTGGTCTCCCAGTTGTACTCGTAGCCCTCGCCCTCCTCCATCGCGGCCATCTCTTCCTCGGTGGGACCGGGGCCGTGCAGAGTCTCGTAGAAGGCGCTCACCTCTGTCTCTGACAGGGTGGCGAGGTAGTCCTGGTTGGGATCGACGTACTCCTCAGCTTCCCCTTGCTGGGCTTCCATCTCCTCCTGGGTCTGCACCATGCCGTAGCCGTTGCTGGCCACCCACTCCTCGGTGTCGCGCTCCTCCATGTCGGTGCCCGAGGAGATCATCATGCCGCCGTTGTTCGTGTTCGGCGTGTACTCGAATCCCTCGTCCTTCATGCAGGCGGCGACGAGCTTCTCGATCTCCGCCTGTTGCGCGTCCATCGCGGCCTGGTCCACCTCGCCCCAGAGCGCAGACGTGTACTTGCTGATCGGGCTGTCTTCCCATTTGAGCTCACCCCCGCCGCCTCCGCCCGCGCTCGAACAACCGCTCAACGCGATTGCGGCGGCAACCGCCAGGCCGACAACGGACAAAGAAGTGCCAGTGCGCACGGTGACCCCCAACTCGTGTGTATCGGGCGGCGATCCCGCCAAACGGACCCCAGCCCGTCATCCCCCGCCCGAGCATAGCGGATGCCGGGCCCAGCGCAGCGGGACAGACGCCTACTGCATGGCCGGATACTCGGCGCGCAGGGCATCCAGCTCTGCCCGGTTGTCGTCGACAAAGCGGGCCTCGAGGGCGAACTGCACCTTCAGAGTCTTCTGCGCGTAGTCGAGCGCCTCCGCACAATGGAAGTCGGCCAGGGCGACGTCGATCTCCAGCTGCGTCGCCGCGGCGACCGCCTCCTGGCCGGCGCCGAAGGACACGCCGCCCTCGGAGTCGTACTCCAGCGTGTCGGAGATCCCGCCCTGCGCCTCTGCGACGAAGTTAAAGGCGTCCTGCTTCGCCGTGAAGCCCGAGTAGCCGGCGTCCGCCATGCAGCTCGCCCACGAACGCTCCAGCGCCTGCAGTGAAGGATCGCTGTACAGGCCGACGTAGACCGAGCCCATGCTCGCAAGCAGGTTCTGGTACTTCGGGTCGGAGTAGGCGTCTGTGCCTGCGTTCTGCGTCTGCAGCGTGGCGCTGCCGTAGCATCCGGCGCTCTCCCAGTCGTAGTCGTCTGGGCCCGCCTCCCGCATCGCCTCCCAGTCTTCGTCGGTGGCGCCGGGCCCGTATAGGGCCTCGAAATAGGCGCTCGCCTCGCTCTCGGAGAGGCTGGAGAGGTACTCCTCGTTCGGGTCGACGTACTCGATCGCGGCCTCCATCAGCGCTTCCATCGCTGACAGGCTGTGCGCCAGGCCGTAGCCGTTGCGCTCGACCCATTCCTCGGTTGCGCGTTCCGCCGCGCCGACCGGGCCCAACATGGGGCTCACGCCGTCGCCCGCGGGCAGTGTGTACTCAAAGCCGGCGTCTCGCATGCAGGGGGCGAGCAGCGCTTCTATCGCGGCGTCCCCTGAGAACGCGAACGCGCCCGGTCCGCCCCAGATCAGCGGAGCGAAGGCCGCCAGCGGGCTGTCCTCCTGGCTGAGCAGGACGTCGCCAGATGCGGCAGTGTCGGCGGGAGCGCCGGTTCCGCTGCCAGCACCGGGAGCGGCGGTTCCGCTGCCAGCGACGCTCGAACAGCCGCTCACCGCAACGGCGGCGGCGAGAATCATGCCAACAAGGCAGGACGACCTGCTCACGCGCACGGCAACCCCCAACTCGCGTGTCCACGGGCTGAGAGGTTATCGTGCGGGCGCTGGCCTGTCATCCCCACGAAGCGGGGGATGACAGCCGGACTCTACGCTGTGGCGTCGGCCTCGTCTTCGTCGGTGTCGTCGCGCTCGTCCAGATCGCGCGGCTTCACATACGGGTCCTCGTCGCCGGCATACGCCGAGCCGACGGCGAGTCCGGCCACGGCGGTGTCCCGCTCGTGCGCCTCGCGCAGCAGCTCGTCGATGTGCGCGGCGTTCTCGGGGATCGCGTCGAGCAGGAACTCCAGCGACGGCGTGAGCCGTGCGGTGAGGTTCTTGCCGACCTCGCTGCGGAACATGCCGGTGGCGGCCTTCAGAGCAGCCGCCGTGTCGGCGCGCTCCTCGTCGCTGCCGTACACCGTGTAGTACACCGAGGCGTGCTGCAGGTCGCCGGTCATCTGCACATCGGTGATGGTGACGAAGCCCATACGCGGGTCGCGGACGCCGCGCTCGAGGCGCTTGGCGATGATCACCTGGATCCGGTCGGCCATCTTCTTGGCGCGTGCCTGATCTACCATGGTCGTTTTCCTCTCGTGGGAATAGCTTTCAGAAAGCGATACGTGTAAAAGCACGATGGCCGAGCCAGAGGATTCTGACTCGGCCATCGTTACAGAGGGTGAACTCCGTGCCTGTGGTTAGGCGCGGGGCTTCTCCTTGAGTTCGATCGTCTCGATCTCGTCGCCGACCTGGATGTCGTTGAACTTGCCGAGGCCGATACCGGCCTCGAAGTCCGTACGGACCTCGGTGACGTCATCCTTGAAGCGACGCAGCGACTCGATGGCCAGGTTGTCCCCGACGACGATGCCGTCGCGGATGACGCGGGCCTTGGCGTTGCGCGTGATAGTTCCGGAGCGGACGATGACACCGGCGATGTTGCCGAACTTGGAAGAACGGAACACCTCGCGGATCTCGGCGACGCCCGACTGGACCTCTTCGTACTCCGGCTTGAGCATGCCCTTGAGCGAGCCCTCGATCTCGTCGATCGCGTTGTAGATGACCGAGTAGAAGCGCACGTCGACGCCTTCACGAGCGGCACGCTCGCGCGCCTTCGTGTCGGGTCGCACGTTGAAGCCGACGATGATCGCGTTGTCGATGGTCGCCAGGTTGACGTCCGACTCGGTGATCGCACCGACACCGCGGTGGATGATGCGCAGCTGCACGCTGTCATCGACCTCGATCTTGAGCAGCGACTCTTCGAGCGCCTCGACGGCACCCGAAACGTCACCCTTGATGATGAGGTTGAGCGACTCGACCTTGCCCTCTTCGAGTGCACGGGTGAAGTCTTCGAGGCTGATGCGCTTGCGGGCCTTGGCGAGCAGGGCGTTGCGCTCTGCAGCTTCACGCTTCTCAGCGATCTGACGGGCCATGCGGTCGTCATCGGTCACGATGAAGGTGTCACCGGCGCGCGGAACGCTGGAGAGACCCTGCACCTGAACTGGGCGCGACGGGAAGGCCTCGAGCACGGCGTCGCCGTTCTCGTCGGCCATGGCACGCACGCGGCCGTAGGCGGTGCCTGCAACGATCGAGTCGCCGACGCGCAGCGTTCCCGACTGGATGAGCACGGTAGCAACCGCACCGCGACCCTTGTCGAGCTTGGCCTCGATGGCCACACCGCGGGCGTCCTTGTTCGGGTTCGCACGCAGGTCGAGACCGGCGTCTGCGGTGAGCAGCACGGCGTCCAGGAGGTCCTGGATTCCGATGCCGTTGCGGGCAGACACGTCGACGAAGATGACATCTCCGCCGTACTCCTCGGCAACGAGGCCGAACTCGGTCAGCTGCTGACGAACCTTGGCCGGGTTGGCCTCTGGCTTGTCGATCTTGTTGACCGCGACGACGATCGGCACGTTGGCAGCCTGGGCGTGGTTGAGCGCCTCAATGGTCTGCGGCATGATGCCGTCATCCGCCGCGACAACCAGGATCGCCATGTCGGTGACCTGGGCGCCACGGGCACGCATGGCGGTGAACGCCTCGTGGCCCGGGGTGTCAATGAAGGTGATGGCGCGCTCGTGGCCCTCGTGCTCGGTCCAGACCTGGTAGGCACCGATGTGCTGGGTGATGCCACCGGCTTCACCCTCGACGACGTTCGCCTGGCGAATCGCGTCGAGCAGTCGGGTCTTACCGTGGTCGACGTGACCCATGACGGTGACGACGGGCGGACGAATCTCGAGATCCTCATCCGTCTCGTCCTCGAGCTCCTGGTCGAGGTCCATGCCGAAGCCCTCAAGGAGCTCGCGGTCTTCCTCTTCAGGGGAGACGACCTGGATCTTGAAGCCGAGCTCCTCGCCGAGCACCTGGAAGGTGGCCTCGTCGAGCGACTCCGTAGCCGTTGCCATCTCACCGAGGTGGAACAGCACCGTCACGAGCGAACCGGGGTTCGCATCGATCTTGTCGGCGAAGTCAGCGAGGGATGCACCACGGCGCAAGCGCACGACGGTGCTTCCGTTGCCGCGGGGTACGCTCACGCCACCCAGCGACGGGGCCTCCCGCATTTCGAATTCGGCTCTCTTCGTCCGCTTCGACTTGCGTGCCTTGCTCTTGCCGCCACCGCGACCGAACGCACCAGCGGTTCCACCGCCGGGGCCACGGCCACGGCCGCCTGCTCCACCGCCGGGGCGAGGAGCGAAGCCGCCAGCGGTGCCGGGGGCGCCGCCGGTGCCACCGGGGCGCTGGAAGCCACCACCGGCCGGGCGAGCGCCCGGCGTGCCTGGACGCTGCTGGAAGCCGGGGCGCTGGCCGAAGCCGGCCGGGCGCTGGCCCATGCCGGGTCCGCCGGGGCGGGGCGCGCCGGGGCGCGGTGCCGCGGGACGCGGGATGTTGCCGGGGCTAGCGGGACGCTGGCCCATGCCCTGCGCGCTGGCGAAGGGGTTGTTGCCGGGGCGGGGGTTCGCGGGACGCTGGCCCATGCCTTGGTTCGAAGCGAAGGGGTTGTTGCCCGGACGCGGTGCGGGGGCGCCGGGGCGCGGTGCACCGGGGCGCGGGATCGAGGAGCTGGGGGTGCCGGGAGTGGCGGCCGGGGCGGGGGCCGCGGCATCCGTGGTCTCGGCGGCAGCAGGCGCAGCCTCGCTCTTCTCGGCGGTAGCGGTCGCTGCTGCTGCCTCAGCGGCAGCGGCCTTCTCGGCGGCAGCCTTGTCGGCAGCGGCCTTCTCGGCGGCAGCCTGACGCTCTGCAACGGTCATCGGGGCGCTCGGCACGGGTGCCGGCGCCTTCGGGGTGGCCGGGGCCTCCTCCGAGACAGGTGCAGCAGGCGCTGCGGGAGTCGGTGCCTGAGGGGCAGGCTTTGCAGCGGCGGGCTTGGCCGGCGCGTGCGTTGCGGTTCCGACGAGTCCGGCGGCCTCAAGGGCAGCCTTCAGCCGGCGAGCAACCGGCGGTGCGATGCTCGAAGACGGGCCCTTGACGTATTCGCCCATTTCTTTGAGCTTGTCAAGGGCAGCCTTGGTGTCGACATTGAGTTCGGTAGCGATCTCATGTACGCGTGGATTTGCAGCCACAATTCTCCTGTTCCGGGCCTGCGCCCGGAAAGGGGCAGACCGTTAGTAACGGACGGGACTCATTTTGAGCCGCTCATTAGTTGTTACTCATTAGATGTTCACGGTGCCATTCAGCCTGTTCTCTAAGGTGATCGTGTCAAGTGCTGTAGCCACTCGCAGCGCCCGGCCGAAGGCCCGACGCTGCACGGCTACTCGATAGCACTCGATTGTCGGATGCAGCCACGCACCCCTTCCCGGCAGAGAAGCATTGTCATCGACAACAAGTTCTGATTTCCCGGCAACAACCCTCAGAAGCGAGGATTTCGGAGCGCGTGAACGGCAAGCAACGCACGTTCTAACGGGTTCCATCTTAGCACTCACTGTTCAGTCGGGCCGACCTGGCGTGTCGGGGCCAGGCGGCAGGTCGGCGGCAGCCCGGGCCCCCGTGGTTACCTCTGAACCGCATCCTTGCTGGTGCGGTTCAGAGGATTCCTTGGTTTAGCGACGCTAGCGCGTCGCGGGCTGCCGCCTTTCGCCAAAATTGATATCCCTCAGTCGTCCTCAAGAATCGAATCAGGCTGGATATCAATTTTGGCGCCCGTGAGCTTCGCTGCCAGGCGGGCGTTCTGGCCCTCCTTGCCGATGGCCAGCGACAGCTGGTAGTCGGGCACGAGCGCACGAACGGCCTTGGTGGCCTCGTCGATCACGAAGGCGCTGGTCACCTTGGCCGGCGAGAGCGCGCTGGCGACGAAGGTGGGCAGGTCTGCCGAGTAGTCGACGATGTCGATCTTCTCATTGTTGAGCTCTGCGGTCACCGCGCGCACGCGCTGGCCGAGCTCACCGATGCAGGCACCCTTGGCGTTGACGCCGGGCTCGGTTGCCCGAACGGCGATCTTGGTGCGGTGCCCGGCCTCACGAGCCAGCGACACGATCTCGACGACGCCGTTGGCGATCTCCGGGACCTCCAGTGCGAACAGCTTGCGCACAAGGGAGGGGTGGGTGCGCGACACGGTGATCTGCGGACCCTTGGCACCCTTGGCGACGCTCGTCACGAAGACACGGATGCGCGTGCCGTGCTTGTACTCCTCGCCGGGAACCTGCTCCTCTGGGGGCAGGATCGCCTCGATGGTGCCGAGGTCGACGTGGATCATGCGCGGGTTCGGTCCCTGCTGGATCACGCCGGCGATGATGTCGCCCTCGCGTCCGCGGAACTCGCCGAGCACTGCGTCATCCGCCAGGTCACGCAGACGCTGGTTGATGACCTGCTTGGCGGCGAAAGCCGCGATGCGGCCGAAATCACTGGGAACATCCTCGGACTCGCCGATGATGTTGCCTTCCTCGTCGAGCTCCGGAACCATGACGGCGATGTGGCCGCTCTTACGGTTCAGCTCGACGCGCACTCCCTGCGAGTCCACGTGACCGTGCGACTCGGGGTTGACGTGCTTGACATATGCGGTCAGGATCGCCTGCTCGATAATCTCCACGAGCTCGTCGAAGGGGATTTCCTTCTCGCGTTCCATCTGACGCAGGACGCTGAGGTCGATGTCCATTGCCGGCCTCCTCTATTCACATTCTCGCCACCGCAAAAACGTGCAGTGGCGTACCGATCTACGTTAGCTGACTCTCGGGCACTTGCGCACCACGGCACGGCAATGTCGAGGAATACCCACCTCGGGCACACGCAAGTCATACTGGGGCACATGGATTTGCTCAGTGACCTCATAGCGACAGTCGGCGACCAGTTCTGGACATGGATCGTGCTGCCCGTTGTGGTCGGTCTCGGCCTCTACTTCACCGTGCGCAGCGGAGTGGTGCAGTTCCGGCTGATCCCCGAGATGCTGCGCACCCTCACCGACAAGACGCCGCGCGGCGAGGACGGCAAGCCGCAGTCGGTCTCGGCATTCCAGGCATTCACGATTTCTGCGGCCTCCCGGGTCGGCGTCGGCAACATCGCCGGCGTCGGAACAGCGATCGCCATCGGCGGCCCCGGCGCGGTGTTCTGGATGTGGGCGATGGCGTTCATCGGCGGCGCGTCGAGCTTCGTGGAGTCCACGCTCGGCCAGATGTACAAGGTCAAGGACGAGTCCGGATTCCGGGGCGGACCTGCGTATTACATGCAGCACGGCCTCAAGGCGCGCTGGATGGGCATCATCTTCGCCGTCATCCTGATTCTCTGTTTCCCGCTCGCCTTCAGCTCGCTGCAGGCCAACACCATCTCGGCCACCATCAGCTCCAGCATCGGCGGAGAGGTGCCCGGCTGGCTCGGCTGGGCGATCGGCGTCGTCCTGGCTGTGCTGACCGGGCTCGTCGTGTTCGGCGGCGTGCGCCGCATCGCCTCCGTCACCCAGGCCGTCGTGCCGCTGATGGCGTTGCTCTACCTGCTGCTCGGGCTCGTCATCGTGGCCATGAACATCGAGAAGCTGCCCGAGGTGTTCGCCTCGATCTTCACGCAGGCCTTCGGCTACAACGAGGTGATCGGCGCGACGATCGGCACGATCATCATGACGGGTGTCAAACGCGGCATGTTCTCCAACGAGGCCGGGCTCGGTTCTGCCCCGAACGCCGGCGCCTCCGCCGCCGTCACCCACCCGGTCAAGCAGGGCCTGGTGCAGACCCTCGGCGTCTACTTTGACACGTTCCTGATCTGCTCGATCACGGCGTTCATCATCCTGGTCTCCACACCGGACCTGGCCGGGGCGACCCGCGGGATCGGGCTCACCCAGAACGCGATCGTCGCCAACCTGGGGTCGTGGTCGAACATCCTGCTCAGCGTGATCATCTTCCTGCTGGCGTTCAGCTCGATCCTCGGCAACTACTACTACGGCGAGTCGAACATCGAGTTCATCACCAAGAAGCGCTCGGTGCTGACCGGCTACCGCGTCGTCGCGGTTCTCGTCATTCTGCTCGGCTCCGTGGCATCCGCCGACCTGGTCTGGAACACCGCCGACGGCATCATGGGCCTGATGGCGATGGTGAACCTGATCGCGATCATGCTGCTGTCTGGCGTGGCTTTCCGGCTTCTCAAGGACTACACGGCGCAGCGGCGGGCCGGCCACGACCCGGTCTTCACGCAGTCGCGCATGCCCGACCTGGACGGCGTCGAGTGCTGGGTCGATGTGCAGTCGGTCACCGGCACCATCCCGGTGCTGCGCGACTCGGTGCACAAGGATCACCTGCACGAGCAGCGCTAAGCGCCACCACACAGGCACACTCAGCGCAGTTGTGGCCCAGAATCCTCGGATTCTGGGCCACAACTGCGTTTTTTGCCCGGAGCCGTGACCGGCTGTGGACAACTTCTGCGCGCACGGCCCGACTCCGCCAGCATGGAGCCATGCCAGCGCGACAACCGCTCCCGCCGCACCTGCACGGCGCGGCCTTCGGTGTGAACGACACCGATTGGCACGGGCTCAGCCGGAAGCGCCTCCGTGCCCGCGACGTGGATGCGCCGTTTCGCGGCGTGCGCAGCGTCGGGATCGACACCGCCACCCTGCACGGTCGCTGTCTGGCGTATGAGCCGCTGCTCGGAGCGAACCAACTCTTCTGCGGGGTGACGGCGGCACGCCTTCTCGGCATGCCACTGCCGCTGGGTGTGCTGGACGCGACCGACCTGCACGTCGGCACGCTCGACGGCGCGCAGCCGCCGCGGCGACGCGGAGTGATCGGGCGACGCCTGCCCACCGCGACACGAGAGGCGACCTCCCCCGGTGGCTTCTCGGTGACAGCGCCGGCCGACACCTGGTGTCAGCTTGCCGCCACGCTCACCCGCGAGCAGTTGACCGCGGTGGCCGACTATCTGATCTCCGGCGAGCGGCTGGCGGGCACCACGCGCGGCGCGGCGCTCTGTGCGCCGGATGAGCTGCGTGCGGCGCTCGAGCGCCACGGCCGGCGCACTGGCGCGGCACAGCTGCGCTGGGCACTCCGTGCGGCCCGAAGGGGTGTGGACTCGGCTCCGGAGACGCTGCTGCGCCTCCTGCTCGTCGCGGAGCACTTCACCGAGCCGAGCATCGGCTTTCCGGTCCCCGTGGAGGGCGGCCTGATTCTGCACCCCGATCTCGCCTGGCCAGAGCTGCGTATCGCGATCGAGTACGAGGGCGATCTGCATCGCTCCAGCGCGCGACGCTACCGCTCCGACATTCGCCGCTACGAGATGTTGGCGGCGGCGGGATGGCGCGTCATCCGCGTAACAGCAGATGATCTCGCCGCTGAACGCGACGCCTTCATCGCCCGCGTGCACAGGATTCTGGCGGACCGGCTCGTCGAGCTCGGGCGCTGAGCTCGGGCGCTGAGACGGGCGCTGAGCAGGCGGTAAACGCAGTTGTGGCCCAGAAACTCGCGTTTCTGGGCCACAACTGCGTTGGGTGCGGCGCAGGCGCCGCGGGTATTACTCGGTGATGTCGATCTCGACCATGACGTCGGCGGCGATGCGCTCGCGCACCGAGGCCAGCAGGCCGTCGGGCACGGGCGAGTCAACGGTCAGCACGCTGAGCGCCTGGCCGCCGGCCTCGTGCCGGGCGATCTGCATGCCGGCGATGTTGATACCGGCCTCTCCGAACTCGGCGCCGTAGACTGCGACGATTCCGGGGCGGTCGGCGTAGATCATGACGATGTGGTGCTGGGCGATCGGGATCTCGACGCCGTAGCCGTTGATCTCGACGATCTTCTCGATCTGCTTGGTGCCGGTCAGGGTGCCGGAGACCGAGACCTGCGAACCGTCGGCCAGCGCGCCGCGCAGGGTGATGACGTTGCGGTACTCGTCGGAGACGCCGTCGGTGATGAGGCGCACCGTGATGCCGCGCTGCTCGGCGAGCAGCGGCGCGTTCACGTATGAAACGGTCTCGCTGACCACGTTTGTGAAGATGCCCTTGAGCGCGGCGAGCTTGAGCACGCTGACGTCGTAGTTGGAGAGCTCGCCGTGCACCTCGACGTCGACGCTGGTCAACGGGCTGCTGTGCGCAACACCGGAGAACACCTGGCCGAGCTTCTCGACGAGCGGGATGCCGGGGCGCACGTACGGGTCGATGACTCCGCCGGCGACGTTGACGGCATCCGGGACCAGCTCGCCGGCCAGGGCGAGGCGCACCGACTTGGCCACGGATACGCCGGCCTTCTCCTGAGCCTCGTCGGTCGAGGCGCCGAGGTGCGGCGTGACGATCACGTTCGGGAGGGCGAGCAGCGGGGAGTCGACGGGCGGCTCGGTGACGAACACATCGAGGCCGGCACCGGCGATCTCGCCGTCGGTGAGCGCGGTGTGCAGCGCGTCCTCGTCGATCAGGCCGCCACGGGCGACGTTGACGATGTAGGCAGACTTCTTCATCTTGGCGAACTGCGGGGTGCTGATCATGCCGAGCGTCTCCGGCGTGCGCGGCATGTGGATCGTGATGAAGTCGCTCTGCTCGAGGAGCTCGTCGAGCGAGACCGGGGTCACGCCGAGCTGCTGGGCGCGGGCCGAGGTGATGTAGGGGTCGTAGGCGATGACGCTGACGCCGAAGGACTGCAGGCGAGCGGTGATCAGCGCGCCGATGCGGCCGAGTCCGATGATGCCGACGGTCTTCTCGTAGAGCTCGGTGCCGGTGTAGGCGGAGCGCTTCCACTGGCCCTGCGCGAGCGCGTTGTGTGCGGCGGGGATGTGGCGGGCGAGGCTCAGGATGTGGCCGACGGTGAGCTCGGCGGCCGAGATGATGTTGGAGGTCGGCGCGTTGACGACCATGACACCGGCCGTGGTGGCCGACTTGATGTCGACGTTGTCGAGGCCGACACCGGCGCGGGCGATGACCTGCAGCTTGGGGGCGGCGGCGATGGCTTCGGCGTCAACCTGCGTCGCGGAGCGCACCAGGATGGCGTTGGCCTCGGCGATCGCGGCAAGCAGCGCCGGGCGGTCGGTTCCATCAACGGAGCGCACGTCAAAGTCGGGCCCGAGGGCATCGACGGTTGCGGGCGACAGTTCTTCGGCAATCAGCACGATCGGCTTGGGCACGATGTATCAGTTTCCTTTGTGGTCGGATGCGACGGAATCGAACGCGGAATGAACAACGGGTTCGGGCGCCACGGCCATTGGGGCGCTGATACTCCCCCACTTTAGTGGAGCGTCGGGGGTGCTCGTGACGCCCGCTCAGGCGTCTGACCTGACGCCCGACCGGGTGCCCGATCGGGCGCCAGATCAGACCCCAGAAAGGTCCAGGATCGGACCGAAAGCGAATACTCCGATGATGTTGAGATATATGACGGCCGACACGCACAGGCCCACGAAGAGGAACGCGGCGAGGGCGAGCGCGCCACGGTTGCGGCCCAGCCACAACGCGAGTGCGAACAGGGCCAGTGGCAACACCATGGCCCCGATCAGCACGACCCAGCCGTACACCGAGATGGGCAGGCCGAGCAGTGAGGCGCTCTGCTGGATCGCGAGCAGGTTGCCGAGCGCCTCCCACACGTCGAAGGCGTAAAACAGGCCGAAGAACACCGAGATGGTTGCGGCGAGCCAGATCGGCGTCCGGATGCCGTCGCGGGCGGGCGTGGTCTCAACAGCTGCGGTCATCATGCTCCACCCGTCCCCATAACGAACGGCAACGGGATCAGCACGACGGCGCCCAGCAGGAGAAAAAGCACGCGGCGGAGCGCACGGCCCTTCGTCTGCCAGAACACCAGCACGAACCATCCGGCCGGGGCCAGCACGGCGAGCCACAGCCCGACCGTGAACATGAGGTTGCCGACGAGGTCGACGGCGCTGTTCTGGGTGCGGCCGGCCGTGATCGCCCAGCCGATTGTGTAGAGCAGGTAGACGCCGCCGAGGATGCCGAGCACAATCAGCGCGAGCGAGCCGCCCGCAGCGGCATCCTGTGCCTGCGCCTCACGCTCAGGCGTCGCCTCGAGCGGTTCGGCGACCTTGCCGGGTCCGCCGACGGTCGTCCACCCCGGCGCGAGTGAGCTCTCCCCCGGCGTCGGGCTGGCACTTTCGAGGGTCGGATCGTCTTCGCCGGCCCAGCTCAGGGCGTCATCGTCGGGGTCGCGCGTCATGCCTCAAGCGTAGCCGCCAACACGGCGGCGGCGGCCGCCGCGGCGACGTCACCGTCGGTCTTGTCGTAGCTCTGAGCTCCCCCGCCCGGCCCGCTCGGCGACGGGTCGGCGACGGTGACCTTGGCAGAGAGGTGCACGGCGTCGACGCCGGCCGCGAGCAGCGCGCCGATGTCTTCGACCCGCACCCCGCCGCCGGCCATGATCTGCAGTCGGTCGCCCACGTGCTGCTTGAGCGCGCCGAGCGTCTGGATGCCGTCGATGCTGCGGGCTGCGCCACCCGAGGTGAGCACCCGGGTCAGGCCCAGGCCGACAAGGACGTCGGCGGTCTGCAGCGGCGACTCGACGGCGTCGATGGCGCGGTGGAAGGTGACCTGCATGCCCTCGGCCGCGGCGAGCAACTCGGCCGTGACGGCCTTGTCGACGAGGCCGGATGCCGTCAACGCCCCGATCACTACGCCGCCCGCGCCGGCCGCTCGCGCCGCGCGGATATCGCGGATGGTCGTCTCGACCTCAGCCGCCGTGTAGACGAAGCCGCCGGGCCGCGGGCGCACCAAAACGTGCACGAAGCCGTCGGCGCCGGCGAGCGCTGCCGCCTCGACGGCCTGCTCGATGATGCCGATCGACGGGGTGAGCCCGCCGACGCCGAGCGCGCCGCACAGCTCGATCCGGTTGGCCCCGACCCGGAGCGCGGTGTGCACCCCATCGAGGTCCTGGACGGCGAGTTCTAGTGCGGGGCTCTTCGAGGTCATGTGGTTCACGCTAGCGGGTCGGCGAGAACGGCCACCGCAACGGGCGAGCCGCGCAGTGCCTCGGGCACGACGAGGCGGGCGCCGGAGCCAGGCGTCGCGGCCAGCACCTCGGCCGGCTGCGATCCGCCCTGGCCGAGCCAGTGCACCAGCGAACCGGCCTGGTACTCGGCGGGCAGCGCCACCTCGCCGGTGCTGGCATCCGTCGCCTGCAGGAACAGCGTGCCGTCATTCTGCGTGTACGAGACGGCCTGGCCGGTCTCGCCGGCACGCTGCCACGGCCGCGTGCCGTAGATGGCCTCGCCGTTGCCGCGGAGCCAGCTGCCCATGGCGGCCATGCTCTGCTGCTGCAGCTCGGGGATGGAGCCGTCGGCGCGCGGGCCGACGTTGATCAGCAGGTTGCCGTTTTTGCTCACCACGTCAACGAGCAGGCGGATCAGGGCGTCGCCGGAGAGCGTGTGCTCAGGGCCCTCGACCTGGTTGTAGCCGAAGGAGTAGCCGAGACCACGGGTGGATTCCCACGGCTGCTCGATGATGTTCTCGACATGCCGATACTCGCGCGTGATGAAGCCGTGGTAGGGCACACCCCAACGGTCGTTGACCACGCCGTGCGGGATCTTGTCGAGGTAGCGCTCGAGCAGGGCCGCGACGGCGTAGGGGTCGTGCCCCTTGCCGCCGTCGGGCCAGTCGATGTCGTTCCAGAGGATGTCGGGTTCGAATCGCTCGATCAGCTCTTCGAGCTGGGCCGCGCTGTAGCGCGAGAACTGCTCGTCGTTGCGGCGGTAGCGGAACAGGTCGGTGTCCGACTCGATGGGCGGGAACTCGCTGACGTGCCAGTCGAGTGCGCCGGAGAAGTACACGCCGAAGCGCTGGCCGGCGGCACGGGTCTCGCGGGCGATCTCGCTGATCAGGTCGCGCTTCGGGCCGCGGTTGACGGCGTTGAACGGCGTCGTCTCGGTGCCCCACAGGCAGAAGCCCTCGTGGTGCTTGGTGGTCGGGATGACGTAGCGGGCGCCCGCGTCGACGAGCGAGCCGACGAAGGCCTGCGGGTCGAAGGCGTCGGCGTTCCAGAGATCGGCGAGGTCTTCGTAGCTGGTTCCGGTGCCGTACTGCTCCTGGTGGCGCTCCCAAGTGGGGCTGCCGGCGATACGCACGGTGTTGCCGTACCACTCGGCGTACTGGTGGTGCGCGTAGGCGTCCTCCGTCGGCACGTTGCGGGTGCCGGTCGGGGTGCCCCAGGCGGGCACGGAGTAGAGGCCCCAGTGCACGAAGAAGCCGAGCTTGGCATCGCGGTACCACTCCGGCACCTGAGCGTCGGGGTAGGTGGGGCCGTTGGCGCCGAAGTCGGGTCCGACGCGGCTCTCGAAGTTCAGCATTAGAGGGTCTCGATTCCATCTGCCGTGCGGCGGGTGATGACGGCGCGCAGCGCGGGCGTGCCTGTCGTGTCGAAGGGGAAGACCCCCGGTTCCAGGTGCGAGTGGCCGAGACGCAGCAGGTCCTGGTCCACGCCGCCGGGGGTGAGGGCCAGCTTCCAGCGCTCCCCCTCGATGGCGCCAGTGGTCAGCGCGTAGAGCTCGGGCTCGAGATAGCCGATCTTGACGAACACGATGTCCATCTGGTTCGGGTCGATGCCGAGCTGGGTGAAGTCGTGAATGTGGTGGAAGGGCTTCCGCCGTTCCGTGATGATGGCGTGCACGCCGCCGGCCTTGACGACGACCTGGATGCCGGCATCCGAGTCGCCCTCGGTGATGGAGAACACCTCGCCGGTGATGGCGACGGGGCCGGACGGGCCACCGTCGACGCGGCCGCCGACCTCGAGCGAGACCGTGCCGCCGACGCCGGCCGCGACGGCCTGGGCGACGGCTGCGGCGTCGAAGATCGACGCGTGCACCACGTTGACGCTGCCGTCGGCGAACTCGGGGCGGGCCAGCAGCTGGCCGAGCGTCCAGGAGACGTCGCCCGCGCCACCGGCGGTCGGGTTGTCGCCCGAGTCGCTGATCACGTACGGGCGGGCGTCGGATGCCGCGTTCGAGGCGAGTGCGGCGGCGATCGACGCGGCCAGCGGCAGGGCGTCGGCGACGAACGCGAAGTCGTCGCGGGCGTCCCAGTACAGCTTGCCGAGGCGCTCGGTCTCGGCGCGGATCGCCTCGACATCGTCACCGGTGGTCACGACGACGGCCTGGCAGCGTGCCTCGTCGGCCCAGGCGTAGCCCACCCAGATCGAGGAGTCGATGACGCCGTCGCGGGCCTCGGAGACAGGCACCTCGGCGTAGATGGTGCGCGCGGGCTCGATGCGCGTGCTGGTCTTCTCCCCGGGCAGCAGCACCGGCACGGGCAGCCACGCCTTGTAAGGCCGGCGGGCGTCGACGTCGGAGCCGACGGCGGAGCGCAGGCGCTCGAGCATGTTGAAGATGGCTCGCTGTTTCGTGTTCCAGTGGTCCTCGTGCGGGGCCATCCGGTAGCAGGTGATCAGGTCGCTCATGTCGAGGAGGGTGCGCGAGACGTTGCCGTGCAGGTCCATCGAGGTGGAGACAAAGGTGTCGGTGCCGAGTGCCTCGCGCACGGCCGTGCCGAGGTCGCCCTCTGCATCGGTCATGCCGACGACGCTCATGGCGCCGTGGATGTCGAAGTAGAAGGCGTCGAACGGACCGTGCTCGCGGATGCCGTCGAGGATCTCGGCCTTCAGCCGCTCGTAGGTCTCCCTTGCGACGGCGCCGCCCGGCAGCGAGCGGGCCTGCAACAGCGGCACCCAGTCGGCCGCCTCACGCAGCTCGGAGCCGGGCTCCATGAACGGGTAGTAACCGATCAGCACGTCGCCGCGGCGCTCGGTGAACGCCTCGTCGCCGCTGATGTGCGGCGAGAACGTGCTCGACTCGATCGAGATGCCGCCGATGCCGATGCGCGGGCGCACGAGGCCGCCCTCTGCGACTGGGGAGAGCGGGCCGGACCAGATTTCCGATGCTTCAATCACGCTGTAGTTCCTATGCTTGTGCGCTGAGGAGCGCGCTGTCTCTGTGTGCGTTGTTCATGTCGGCGCTGCTCGCGGCTGTGTTGTTCGCCGCCGCGTCATTCATGTCGGCGCTGTTCGCGGCTGCGCCGTTCGTGTCTGCGAGCCGCCAGGCCAGTGCCGCGGCTCCGATGGCAACGGAGTTGCCCCCGAGCGCGCTCGGCACGACGACGAGTGGGTAGCCGGAGACGGGCTGGTGCTTGCTCAGCGTCTCACGGAGCGCCGGTTCCAGCACGTCCCATGCACCACGCACTCCCCGCCGATGACGACATCTTGCACGTCGACCAGGTTGACCGCCGTGGCGATCGCGAGGGCGATGGCGTGCCCGGCCGCGTCGAAGGTTGCAACGGCATCCGCCTCACCGGCACGGGCGCGCTCGGCCACGAGCACGGCGGCGTCGGTGACGTCGACACCGGCTCGCTCGCTGTAGCGGGCCGCGATGGAGCGGCCGGATGCCAGCGTCTCCAGGTGGCCGACCTGGCCGCAGGTGCAGACGATGTCGCTGTAGCCGGGGGTGTGGCCGATCTCGCCGGCCGCGCCGCGGCCGCCCAGGAACACGTCGCCGCCGAGCGCGAGCGCTCCGCCGACCCCTGTGCCGAGCATGATGCCGAGCGCGTTCTGGCTGCCGGCGATCGCGCCGTAGCGGGTCTCGCCGAGCAGGAAGGCGTTCACGTCGTTGTCGACGGCGACGCCGACCCCGAGCCGCTCACCGAGGTCGTCGCCGAGCGCGAACCCGGCCCAGTCTGTGAAGGACTCCGAGGCGGCGATGATCACGCCGGTCTCGGCGTCGATGACGCCGGCCGCGC
Organism: Microterricola viridarii; assembly: GCF_001542775.1. Lineage (GTDB taxonomy): Bacteria > Actinomycetota > Actinomycetes > Actinomycetales > Microbacteriaceae > Microterricola > Microterricola viridarii_A. The sequence continues at coordinate 793,870 of NZ_CP014145.1, read as the reverse complement.
CGACACCGGCCGCGATGACGCGCAGGCCCAGCGATTCCTCGAGGCCCTGAACCAGCAAGGCCGCGGCACGGCTCATCGCCGTTCCGCCCTCCCTGGCCGGGGCCGGGACCGTGCCGGAGGCCAGCACGGTTCCGGCACGGTCAACGATCAGTGCAGAGATCTTGGTCCCGCCGATGTCGATTCCCGCCACGGCCACGGGCAGAGTCGTGCCCTGGCGTTGTGCGTTCGTCATGCTTAGCGACCGCCCAGACCGGCCATGGAGATGCCCTTGACCAGGTGTTTCTGCAAGGCGATGACGAGGATGGTTGTCGGGATCATCGAGATGATCGCGGCGGCCATCTGCAGGTCCCACCGGGTTCCGGTGAGGCCGGAGAAGCTGGCCAGACCGATCGGCAGCGTGCCGTGTGCGGAGTAGTCGACGGTCACGATCAGCGGCCAGAGGTAGCTGTTCCAGAAGCCGAGGAACGTGAACACGGAGAGCACGGCGACGCCGGACTTCGACAACGGCAGGATGATCTGCAGGAACGTGCGCACCGGGCCTGCGCCGTCGACGCGGGCCGCCTCTTCGAGCTCGAACGGGATTCCGCGGAAGAACTGGCGCATCAGGAAGGTACCGAACGCGGTGAACGCGAACGGGAAGATCAGCGCCTGGTAGGTGTCGACCCAGCCGAACCACTGCATCACGATGAACATCGGAATGACGATGACCTCGGCGGGAACCATGAGCGTGGCGAGGAACAGCACGAAGACGGCATCCCGGCCCTTCCAGCGCAGGCGGCCGAAGGCGTAGCCGGCCATCGTCGACACGGCCAAGACAACGAGCGTTCCGGCGATCGCGACGAAGAATGAGTTGCCGATGTAGGTCAGGAACGGGCCGTAGCTGAACACATCGATGAAGTTCGTCCAGCGGACCTCCGACGCGATCAGCGTCGGCGGCATCGAGAAGATTTCCTGGTTCGGCTTCATGGCCGAGAAGAACGCGTAGACAAGCGGCGCCATGAAGATGGCGGCGGCGAGGTAGACGCCGATGTGGGCGAAGACCAAGCGGACCTTCTCGCCCCGGTTGAGCGGCGACTTGCCGGCGACCTGCTCTGCGTCATCGGCACGGCGGCGCTTGCGCGGCGGCTTCGCGGTGGTCAGCAGGCGGGTGGCGTGCGAGCCCTCCGCGGAGGGCGGGGCTGTGGTCAAGGTGTTGCTAGTGCTCATAGTGCACCCACTTCTTCTGAGCGCCGAACTGCGCGGCGGTCATTGCGATGATGATGGCGAAGAGGATCCAGGCGGCCGCTGCGGCGAGGCCGAGGTCCTGGAACTTGAATCCCTGGTTGTAGATGAACTGCACGATCGGCTGGGTCGAGTTGCCCGGGCCACCGCCGGTGAGCATCTGCGGCTGCACGAAGACCTGCATCGCGCTGATCATGGTCATGATGCTCGCGAAGAAGATCGACGGCGAGGTGAGCGGCACGGTGATCTTCCACAGCATCCGGATGCCGGTGGCACCGTCGATGCGCGCGGCCTCAACGACCGACTCCGGCAGCTGCTCGAGGGCGGCGGAGAAGATCAGCATGTTGTAGCCGAGGCCCTGCCAGACGCTCATCATGACGACCATGATCATGGCCCACTGCGGGTCGGCGAGGAAGTTGGGCAGTTCGATGCCGAACCAGGTCTGCGAGAGGCCGTTGACCAGACCCTGCGGCTGCAGCAGCATCTTCCAGACCAGCACGTTGGCGACCATCGGGGTCACCACGGGGATGAAGAAGAGCACGCGCAGTGCGCCGCGGCCGCGGATGCGCGAGTGCAGCGAGAGCGCGAGCAGGTAGGACAGCGCGACGCTGATCGGCACGTAGAGCAGTGCGAACACGAACGTGTTGCGCAGCGCCGGCCAGAAGTCGGGGCTGTCGGTGAAGAGCTTGACGTAGTTGTCGAAGCCGACGAAGGTCTTCTCCCCGACGGTGGGCCAGTCGAAGAAGCCCATCACGATTGAGAGTGCTACGGGGACGAAGGTGAACAGGGCGAGGCCCGCCAGGGCCGGGCTGACAAAGCCCAGCGCCTGACGGGATTCGCTCTTTGCAAGAGCCCCTCGACGAGGTGTTTGAGTACCGTTCGACATGTCGAGAGGACTCCTCGCTTTCGTTAGTTAGTGATTACTTGCCGAACTGCGACTGAGCGGTCTTGAGCACGTTGGCCATGCTCTCCTGACCGTTGTAGACGCTGACCAGCTGCGGCTGGATGAAGGTGTCGATCTTGGACCAGTTGTCGGTGACGTACTGTCCCTGGACGTTGCTGAAGGCCGACTCGAAAGCGGACTGCACCTGGTCGCGGTACTCGGCCGGGAGCGACTCGAAGTACAGCGGCTGCGAGGAGACGCGGGCCGGGTAGCTGCGGCCGGAGGACGCGATGTAGTCCTGCGACTCGACGCTCAGCAGCGAGCCGAGAACCTTGAGGGCCGCTTCCTTGTTGTCGCAGTCCTGGGCGATGCCGAAGCCGGAGCCGAGCACGAGGCCGAGCGAACCGTTCGGGCCGGCGGGCAGCGGTGCCATGCCGGCGGTGAAGCCGGGGTCGTTGTCGAGGTAGCCGACAGCGTTCCAGGTGCCGTCAACAGCCATGGCCGCCATGCCGCTGGAGTACTGGTTCTCGCCCCAGCCCGTGTCGGATGCGGAGGAGACGGGCTGTGCGACCTTCTCCTTGGTGACGAGCTCGCCGTACCAGGTGGCTGCGTCAACGAAGGCGGGGTTGGTCAGGTCGAGCGTGCCGTCCTGCTTCACCGGCTGGACGCCAGCCTTGGCGATGGGCAGGGCCTGCCACTGGAAGCCGCCCATGCCGATGCCGAATCCGGCGTGCTTGTCGGTGGTGGCAGCCTTGGCGGTTGCCTCGAAGTCGTCGAAGGTCCAGCCGTCGGCGGGCACCGGTGCACCGGTCTCGCCCAGCATGTCGGCGTTGTAGTAGGTGAGCATGGTGGCCATGTCGAACGGCACGCCGTAGGCGTCGCCCTTGTTGCTCAGGATCTCCATCGCGCCATCGGCGAACTCGTCCTTGACGATGCCGGCGGTGGCCAGGTCCTCGTCGGTGAGCTTGGCGAAGCCGGCGGTGTAGCTGGAGAGCATTCCGCTGTTCATGCCGGTGACGCAGGCCATGTTGCCCGAGGCCATGTTCGTGGTGAGCTTCGTGAAGAAGTCGCCCCACGGTGCGGTGCGCAGCTCGATCTTGAGGTCGGGGTTCGCCTTCTGGGCGATAGCGACCTGGGCCTCGAGCGCCGCGGTGTCGTCCTGGCTGCCTGCCCACATGTCAACGACGATCTTGTCGCCGCCGGCGCTGCCTGCGTCTGCGCCGCCGGCGCTGCAGCCGGTCAGGACGAGCGCTGCCGAAGCGGTCAGAGCCGCTGCGATGTGCATCTTCTTCATCGAAAAATGTCTCCTCAGTGCGGGCCACTCGCGCGGCCACTTTTAGTAATGCAGGATGCGCACCTCGCGAGGGAATGCCTCGTTACGTGCTCAGGGAACGATCAACTTAATTTGAGCCTCAAAGCAAGTTGATCCTGTTCTTGCTTGAAGTTATCCTCGCAGACAGCGGGCAAAAAGGTCAACTTTCATCCGATGTCTGTTCATTACGGTCTTGTAACGCCGCAAATACACGGGTCCTGCCACCCAAGCAGTAGTGTCTACTTAATTCGAGGATGAGGGAAATTATGTCGCCCATTGGCCCACGCACCGGCGTGCACGGCAACGAGCAGTACACGAAGCAGATCATCGACCTCATCGCCTCCGGCACCGCCACCTCGCGCAGCGAGATCTCCAGAGCCCTCGGCATCGCCCCGTCGACGGTGTCGCTGCGCGTGGCCGAGTTGGAACGGCGCGGCCTCATCATCGAGCGCGGGGTTGGCAGCTCCAGCGGCGGCCGCAAGCCCCGCATCCTCTGCCTGCGCGAGGGCACCGACTTCGCCGTCGTCGCCGACCTCGGTGGGCAGCACGCCCGCATCGGCCGGGTCGACCTGGCCGGGGTGCTGCACGAGACCGCGACTTTCCCCGTGCGCATCAACGACGGCCCGGAGGCGACGCTCAGACTCGTCTGCGCGGCGTTCGCCGAGATGATCGCGGCGGCCCCGGATGCCGCAACGAGCAGGCTGCGCGGCATCGGGATCGCGCTGCCAGGTCCGACGTCTGAGGAATTCGGCGGCGTCGAGCTGCCCTCCCGCATGCCCGGCTGGCAGGGCTTCTCCGTGCGCGACCGGCTGGCGCAGGAGTTCCCCGGCGTGCCCATCGCCGTCGACAACGACGCCAACCTGATGGCGCTCGGCGAACACTATGCGCAGCTCACCGCGGAGCAGCACAGCATCACGGTGAAAGCCGGCACGGCCATCGGCAGCGGCATCATCGTGCGCGGCGCGCTCTACCGAGGTGCGACGGGGGCGGCGGGCGATGTGACGCACACCCGCATCTCGGCGGCTGCATCCGAGCCCTGCTCCTGCGGCAACATCGGCTGTCTCGAGACCGTGGCCAGCGGCGCCGGGCTGGTGCGCCAGCTGCGCGAGCGCGGCGTCGACGTCGAGACGACCTCAGACGTCATCGAGCTCGCCCGCAACGCGCACCCCCTCGCCACCACGTTGGTGCGCACCGCTGGCACGTACCTCGGCGAGGTGCTGTCGAGCGTCGTGAACTTCTTCAACCCGGACGCGCTGTTCCTGACCGGTGGCATGGCCTCGTGCGAGCCCTTCATCGCCGCGGTGCGCAGCCGAGTCTACGAGGGCTGCCACCCGCTGGTGACGCGCAACCTGCGCATCGAGGCGGCCAGCACCGGGCCGGATGCCGGACTGCTCGGCGCTGCGCACCTGGTGCGCGAGAAGGTCGAGCTGCTCGACGGCTAGCCGACGCTGCTCCCGCACCGCTCCCCCGGCATCCGCCCGGCACCAGCCAGCCAGTCAGCGCCACTTCGTGCGCCTTCGCGCCACCTCACCTGGCGCGGAGCGCCACGAAGTGGCGCAGGGCGGGGCTGCCGACCCTCCCGCCCCGGCTCCCGATCGGGAGGCACTCGGCGGGTTGGGAGGCGGCGTTCGGCGAGAACCGCCTCCCGATCCCCGGTCGACCTCCCGATCCCCGTCGGCCTCGCCACCCAAGCTGGCGCACGTACCCCGTCGGCTCGCCTAACCCCCGTCGGCTCGCCTATCCCCCGTTGGCTCGAGGGAGCGCCAGCGACCGAAGCCAATACCGCGCGACGCCGCCGTCGCCCCTGCATCAGCTGGCCGGGCCCGCCCAGCGCCACTTCGTGCGCCTCCGCGCCACCTCACCTGGCGCGCAGACGCACGAAGTGGCGCAGGGCGGGGCTACGGCTACGCGCTGAGCGTCAGCTCGATCACGGGAACCGCCACGTCGGGGCGGCGGGTCGGCAGCGACAGCGTGAGGGTTCCGGCGGCCTGGCCGGCCGGCTGCGTGACGAGCGCCTGCTGGTCCGGGTCGGAGACGCTCATCTTCACCCACGAGCCGTCGTGCAGCAGCCGCGCATAGCTCACCGCACCGGCCAGCCCGGGCAGGTGCACGAAGCCCATCGGCCAGGTGAACAGGTGCAGGTAGAGCTTGTTGCCGCGCTGCGTGTAGACGCCCTCGCGCGGTGGGGTGTGCACGGCGTGGCCGGCACCCACAATCGCCCGCTCGTGCAGCCGCATCCACTCGCCGATCTCGGCGAGCAAGGCGGTGTCGCGCTTGTCGAGCGCTCCTCTGCCGTTCGGGCCGACGTTCAGCAGCATGTTGCCGCCCATCGACACCGAGTCGGCCAGCATCCGGATCAGCAGGTCGGCCGACTTGTGGTTGTCGTTGTCGCGGTCATAGCCCCACGAGCCGTTCGTGGTCTGGCAGGCTTCCCACAGCACGGGCACCCCGTCGGTGAACAGGGGCGACGTCGGCTGGTACTGCTCCGGGGTGACGAAGTCGCCGGGGATGCCGAGGCGGTCGTTGACGATCATGCCGGGCTGCAGCTCGCGACAGAGGGCGAGCAGGCCCGCCGCGTCCCAGTCCTCCGCAGATTTGCCGGCCCAGCCCTGCTTCGTCTCCGGGTAGGTGTAGTCGAAGAACAGGTAGTCGATGTCACCGTAGCCGGTGAGCAGCTCGCGCATCTGGCCGTGCAGGAACTCGCGGTAGCGGGCCATGTCGCGGCCCTCGTTCAGCGCGTGCGCGTTCTCGTCGTCGCGTCGGGGGTGCACCCAGTCCACGGTGAAGTCGGGGTGGTGCCAGTCGATCAGCGAGTGGTACAGGCCTACCTTCAGGCCCTCTGCACGCAGTGCGTCGACGAGCTCCCGCACCAGGTCGCGGCCGCAGGCCGCCTGCGCGTTGAAGTCGCTGAGCCGCGTGTTCCAGAGCGCGAAGCCTTCGTGGTGCTTGGTGGTGAGCACCACGTAGCGCATGCCGGCCTGCTTGGCCGTGCGGGCGATCTCGCCTGCGTCGAAGAGGTCGGGGTCGAAGTTGTCGAAATACTGGCGGTAGTCGGCATCCGTCAGCTTCTCGTTCGTCTGCACCCACTCGTGCCTGGCGGCACCGCTGTACAGGCCGAAGTGGATGAACATGCCAAAACGGGCGGTCGTGAACCAGTCAACTGCAGACACGGCGTTGTACTCCTGGGGTGATGAGGCGAATGACTCCCCTGAGCCTAGCGCTAGACATCCGATGTCTGTAACGGCGGTGCCACGGCGGGCATCCCGGCCCGGCGGTTAACGCACGGTGGCCCGCCTCCTGGGAGGCGGGCCACCGCGGTGAGCTAGTAGAAACTAGCGCGAGACGCTGCCGTCGGTGTAGTCCTCGTCCAGCTGCTTCCACGCGAAGAGGCTGCGCAGTTCGCGGCCGGTGACCTCGATCGGGTGAGCCTCGCCCTTGGCGCGGAGCGCGAGGAACTCGGGAGCTCCGGCGTCCTGGTCGTCGATGAAGCGCTTGGCGAATGCACCGCTCTGGATGTCGGCGAGAACGGCCTTCATGTTCTCCTTGACGCTCGGGTCGATGACGCGCGGGCCCGAGACGTAGTCGCCGTACTCAGCGGTGTCGGAGACGCTCCAACGCTGCTTGGCGATGCCGCCCTCCCACATCAGGTCAACGATGAGCTTGAGCTCGTGCAGAACCTCGAAGTAGGCGATCTGGGGCTGGTAGCCAGCCTCGGTCAGGGTCTCGAAGCCGTACTGGACGAGCTGCGAGACGCCACCACAGAGAACGGCCTGCTCACCGAACAGGTCGGTCTCGGTCTCTTCGGTGAAGGTGGTCTTGATGACGCCGGCGCGGGTGCCACCGATCGCCTTCGCGTAGGAGAGAGCGATGTCCCAGGCCTGGCCGGTGGCGTCGTTCTCGACGGCGATGATGTCCGGGATGCCGCGGCCGGCAACGAACTCGCGGCGCACGGTGTGGCCGGGGGCCTTCGGGGCGACGAGGATGACGTCGACGTCCTGAGGGGCGTCGATGTAGCCGAAGCGGATGTTGAAGCCGTGCGCGAAGGCGAGGGTCTTGCCCGCGGTCAGCTTGTCCTTGATCTGGTCGTTGTAGATCGAACGCTGGTGCTGGTCCGGAGCGAGGATCATGATGAGGTCAGCCCACTCGGCCGCGTCGGCGACGGAGAGAACCTTGAAGCCCTCGTCCTGCGCCTTGGGAGCCGACTTCGAGCCCTCCTTGAGGCCGATGACGACCTCGACACCGGAGTCACGGAGGTTCAGCGCGTGGGCGTGGCCCTGCGAGCCGTAGCCGACGATGGCAACCTTCTTGCCCTGGATGATCGACAGGTCAGCGTCTTTGTCGTAAAGGATCTCAGACATTCGTGTTTCTCTCTAACTTGTTTGTGGTGGTGTGGAAGTTGGGCCGGGTGTTGCGGTGCAGCAGGTGTCTAGCTCTTGAACACGCGCTCGGTGATCGACTTGGAGCCACGGCCGATGGCCAGACGGCCCGACTGTGCGATCTCCTTGATGCCGTAGGGCTCGAGAACGCGCAGCAGCGCGGTCGTCTTGCCCGAATCGCCGGTGACCTCGATCACGAGGGCGTCGCTGGCGACGTCGACAACGCTGGCGCGGAACAGGGTGACGGCCTCGAGCACCTGCGAGCGCGTGGTGTTGTCGACCTTCACCTTGATGAGGAGGTGCTCACGCTGCACGGACTGTGCGGCATCCAGCTCGACGATCTTGATCACGTTGACCAGCTTGTTCAGCTGCTTGGTGACCTGCTCGAGCGGGAACTCCTCGACGTCAACGACGACGGTGATGCGCGAGAGGCCCTCGATCTCGCTGTGACCAACGGCGAGGCTCTCGATGTTGAAGCCGCGGCGCGCGAACAGGCCGGCGACGCGGGTGAGCAGGCCGGGCTTGTCTTCGACGAGCAGGCTCAGAACGTGGGTGCTCATGGCTTACTCCTCTTCCCAGGCTGGTGCTTTGTCTTTGGCGTACTGCACGGCGCTGTTGGAGAGCCCCTGCGGAACCATCGGCCAGACCATGGCGTCGCGGCTCACGATGAAGTCGATGACGACCGGGCGGTCGTTCGTCTCCAGTGCGAGCTTGATGGCGGCATCCACTTCGTCCTCTGTCCGGACCCGGATGCCGAGGGCACCGTAGGCGTCGGCCAGCTTGACGAAGTCCGGCACCATGGCCGTCTCGTGGCCGGTGTTCAGGTCGGTGAAGCTGTGCCGTCCCTCATAGAACAGGGTCTGCCACTGGCGCACCATGCCGAGCGAGGAGTTGTTGATGATCGCGACCTTGATCGGGATGTTGTTGATGACGCAGGTGGCAAGCTCTTGGTTGGTCATCTGGAAGCATCCGTCGCCGTCGATCGCCCAGACAACGCGATCCGGCTCGGCCACCTTGGCGCCCATGGCGGCGGGGACCGAGTAACCCATGGTTCCCGCACCACCCGAGTTCAGCCAGGCGTTGGGGCGCTCGTACTTGATGAACTGCGCGGACCACATCTGGTGCTGGCCGACGCCGGCCGCATAGATGCCCTCCGGGCCGGTGAGCTCACCGATGCGCTGGATCACGTACTGCGGGGCGAGCAGGCCGTCGGTCGGCTTGCTGTAACCGAGCGGGAACTGCTTGCGCAGCCCGTTCAGGTTCTCCCACCACTCTGAGATGTCAGGCGCCACACCTCCGGTCACCTCGGCCAGGGCCGCGGTGAGGTCGACGATCACGTCTTTGGCGTCACCGACGATCGGCACGTCCGCATTGCGGATCTTGGAGATCTCGGCCGGGTCGACGTCAACGTGCACGATCTTGGCATTCGGCGCGAACAGCGACACCTTGCCGGTGACGCGGTCGTCGAAGCGGGCGCCGAGCGAGATGATCAGGTCGGCGTCCTGCAGCGAGAGCACGGCGGGCACGGTTCCGTGCATTCCGGGCATGCCCAGGTGCTGCGGGTGCGAGTCCGGGAACGCGCCGCGGGCCATCAGCGTGGTGACGACGGGGGCACCGGATGCCTCTGCGAGCACCTTCAGCTCGGCCGAGGCGCGGGCGCGGATCACACCGCCGCCGACGTAGAGCACCGGCTTCTTGGAGTCGGCGAGCAGCTGAGCCGCGGCCTGGATCTGCTTGCCGTGCGCCTTGGTGACGGGGCGGTAGCCGGGCAGGTCGATCTTCGGCGGCCAGGTGAACACCATCTCGCCCTGCTGGGCGTCCTTGGTGATGTCCACCAGCACGGGGCCGGGGCGACCGGTCGAGGCGATCAGGTGCGCGGCGGCGATCGTCGCCGGGATGTCCTCTGCCTTCTTGACCAGGAAGGAGTGCTTGGTGATCGGCATCGTGATTCCCACGATGTCGGCCTCCTGGAAGGCATCCGTCCCCATCAGCGTGGAGAAGACCTGACCGGTGATCGCCAGAAGCGGCACCGAGTCCATGTAGGCGTCGGCGATGGCCGTGACGAGGTTCGTGGCACCGGGGCCGGATGTCGCGATCGCGACGCCGACCTTGTTGCTGGAGGACGCGTAGCCCTCAGCCGCGTGGCCAGCGCCCTGTTCGTGGCGAACGAGGATGTGGCGGATCGCGGTCGAGCTCATCAGCTCGTCGTAGAACGGGATGATGGCGCCGCCCGGCAGACCGAAGACGTCCTTGACGCCCAGCAGTTCGAGGCTGCGCAGGATCGCGCCGGAGCCCGTCATCTTTTCGGGGCCCAGTTTCGCTGAGCCGGCATGTGGAGTGGCCGGAACCCCAGCACCCGTCTTGGGTGCTGGAGGCGTCGGCACGTTCTGAGATTCCGTAGGCATACGGTGGTTTCCCTTGGGTACGTGATGGATTGATGAATCGCGGCGACTAGCCGGTGACTGCGCCTTCGGCTGCAGAGTGCACAAGCTTGGAGTACTTCGCGAGAACGCCACGGGTATAGCGCGGGGGAAGAGGTGCCCAGCCTTCACGGCGGGCGGCCAGCTCAGTCTCATCGACAAGTAGGTCAAGGGAGCGGGCCGCGATATCGACCCGTATAAGATCACCATCGCGCACGAATGCAATAGGACCTGCGTCCACTGCTTCGGGTGCTATGTGGCCGATGCACAGTCCGGTTGTGCCACCTGAGAATCGGCCGTCCGTCAAGAGTAGTACATCTTTTCCGAGCCCGGCACCCTTGATGGCCGCGGTGATGGAAAGCATCTCGCGCATACCCGGGCCGCCCTTGGGGCCCTCGTAGCGGATGATGACGACATCGCCCTTGCTGATCTTGCCCTCGGTCAGGGCATCCATTGCTCCGCGCTCGCGTTCGAACACGCGGGCGGGGCCCTCGAAGATGTCGGCGTCGAAGCCGGCGGTCTTCACGACGGCGCCCTCGGGGGCGAACGAGCCCTTGAGCACGGTGATGCCGCCGGTGGCGTGGATCGGGTTGTCGAGCGTGCGGATGACCTCGCCGTCCAGCGGATCCGGGTTCAGCGCCTCGAGGTTCTCTGCGAGCGTCTTGCCAGTCACGGTCATGACGTCACCGTGCAGCAGGCCGGCCTCGAGCAGGGCGCGCATGAGAACCGGGATGCCGCCGTGGCGGTCGACGTCGGCCATGACGTACTTGCCGAACGGCTTCATGTCGGCCAGGTGCGGAACCTTGTCGCCGATGCGGTTGAAGTCGTCGAGGGTGAGCTCGACCTCTGCCTCATGGGCGATGGCGAGCAGGTGCAGCACGACGTTGGTCGAGCCGCCGAGCGCCATGGCGACCGTGACGGCGTTCTCGAACGCCTTCTTGGTCATGATGTCGCGGGCGGTGATGCCGAGGCGCAGCATGTTGACGACGGCCTCGCCGGAGCGGTGCGCGTAGTAGTCGCGGCGGCGGTCGGCCGAGGGCGGTGCGGCAGAGCCGGGCAGGCTCATTCCGAGCGCCTCCGCGACGGACGCCATGGTGTTGGCGGTGTACATGCCACCACAGGCACCCTCGCCGGGGGCGATGGCGCACTCGATGCGCTTGAGGTCTTCCTCGCTCATGGTGCCGGCCTTGCAGGCGCCGACGGCCTCGAAGGAGTCAATGATGGTGACCTCCTTCTCTGTGCCGTCGGTCAGCTTCACCCAGCCGGGGGCGATGGAGCCCGCGTAGAGGAACACGGATGCCAGGTCGAGGCGGGCGGCGGCCATCAGCATGCCGGGCAGCGACTTGTCGCATCCGGCCAGCAGCACGGTGCCGTCGAGGCGCTCGGCCATGATGACGGTCTCGACGGAGTCGGCGATGACCTCACGCGAGACGAGCGAGAAGTGCATGCCCTCGTGGCCCATCGAGATGCCGTCGGAGACGGAGATGGTGCCGAACTGCAGCGGGTATCCGCCGCCGGAGTGCACGCCCTCCTTGGCGCCCTGGGCGAGCCGGTCCAGGCTCAGGTTGCAGGGGGTGATCTCGTTCCACGAGCTCGCGATGCCAATCTGCGGCTTGTCCCAGTCCTCGTCCCCCATGCCGACGGCGCGGAGCATTCCGCGGCTCGTGGTGGCTTCGATTCCATCGGTGACTGCACGGCTTCGTGGCTTGATATCAATCTCAGGCATGGCTTGAGTCTAGAACCTCGGCGGGGTGCACTACGCCCGCTCAGGAGCGGGCGCGATCCAGCGCCCCGGCCTGCGAGGCCCGGAAGTCGGCGAGCAGCGCCAGCACCTCGGCCAGCTCCTCCGGCCCGCGCACCCGGTTGCCGGCCACGGTGAAGCCCTGCCCGATCTTGAGCGAGAGGTCGTCGGCTCCCTGCACCGCGAAGGCGTTCTCGTCGGTGACGTCGTCGCCGGCGTAGAAGACGGATGTCGCATGGGTGTACTCGCGCAGGTACTTCAGCGCATCGCCCTTGTTTCCGTCGCGCACCGAGAACTCAAGCACGTTCTTGCCCTCCAACACCGTGAGGCTGGGCAGCGCGCTGGTTACAGCCCCGCGGGCGGTGCGTTGCAGCGCCTGCCCGACCGGCGTGGGCACGAGCCGCGTGTGCAGGGCGAATCCGGCCGGTTTCCGCTCCACCCACACACCCTCGGCCCGCGCGGCGATGCCGTCCAAGATCTCGGCGAGGGTCGCCAGCTGGGCGATCTCCTCGCTGAGCAGGTCGAGCGAGATGCCCGGCTGGTCGAGCTTCATCTCGATGCCGTGCGAGCCGGTCAAGAGCACCGACTCCGGCGGTTCGGCGACCTGCTCCAGGCTGACCAGGGCTCGCCCGGAGACGAACGCGACGCGGGTCTCTGGCAGGGCGATGAGGCGCATCACGGCGGCGCGGGCGCTCTCCAGCGCCCTGGCCTCCTCCGGTCGGTCCACGTGCGGGGCCAGAGTGCCGTCGAAGTCGAGGGCGATCAGAAGCCGAGGCGTCGCCGCCACCTCGCGCAGCTTGGTGACAAGGGCCTCCGGAATGCCCGGCTCGATCGCCGCGCGCCCGGTGAGCATGTCGAGGAAGGCCTTGGCCCAGTCAGAAACGTTGTTCTCGCGCAAACGCTTGCGCAGGGTCTTCATCCGCTTCTTGCGCTCTTTGCTCGGCATCCGTGCCGCGCTCTCGATCGCGTTCTTCAGCCCCTCGATGTCGTGCGGGTTGATCAGAAGGGCCTGCTTGAGCTCGTCGGATGCCCCGGCGAACTCGCTCAAGACGAGCACTCCGTCGTTGTTGATGCGGCTGGCCACGTACTCCTTCGCGACCAGGTTCATGCCGTCCCTGAGCGCGGTGACGAGCATGACGTCGGCGGCCAGGTAGAGGGCAACCATCTCCTCGCGCGGGTAGGCCTGGTGCAGGTAGGCGATGGCCGTGTGGCTGAGCGTCGAGTGGTCGCCGTTCAACCGGCCGACCTGCAGCTCGATTTCGTCACGCAACGACATATAGGTCGCGACACGTTCACGGCTCGGGCTGGCGACCTGCACCAGCACCGTCTTCTCGACGTCGAGGCGGCCCTGGGCGAGGAGCTCCCCATAGGCCTTCAGCCGGTGCCCGATCCCCTTGGTGTAGTCCAGGCGGTCCACGCCGAGCATCACGGTCTCCGGGTTGCCGAGGCCGGCCCGGATCTCGAGCGCCCTGGCCTGGATGTCGGGCCGGGCGGCGAGTTCCTCGAAGCCGGCGACATCAATCGAGATGGGAAAGTTCGTGGCGACGACGCGGCGGAGGTCGCCGTTGTCGCCGGGCACCTCGACGACCGTGTGCCGGGTCGTGTAACCCAAGAGCCGGCGCACGGCGCGGGTGAAGTTTCCGGCATCCGCCACCCGCTGGAAGCCGATGACGTCGGCGCCGAGCAGACCCTCGAGGATCTGTTTGCGCCAGGGCAGTTGCGAGTAGATGCCGTAGGGCGGGAAGGGAATGTGGTTGAAGAAGCCGATGACCAGGTCGGGCCGGATCGCGCGCAGCATGGCCGGCACGAGCTGCAGCTGGTAGTCGTGCACCCAGACCGTTGCCCCCAGCGCGGCTGCCCGGCCAGCGGCCGTTGCGAAGCGGCGGTTGACCGTGACGTAGCTCTCCCACCACTCGCGGTGGTAGCTGGGCGGTGCGATGACGTCGTGGTAGAGCGGCCAGAGGGTGTCGTTCGAGAAGCCCTCGTAGTAGCGCTCGAGGTCCTCTTCGCTGAGCGGAACGGGAATGATCGAGATGCCGTCGTGCTCGAAGGGGTCGAGTTCCCGGTCGGCGACGCCAGCCCAGCCGACCCATGCCCCGTCGGACTCGCGCATGACCGGCTCCAGCGCGGTGACCAGGCCGCCGGGCGAGGAGCGCCAGCCCTCCACGCCGTCCTCGTCCACAACGAAGTCGACCGGCAGGCGGTTCGAGACGACGACCAGGCCGTAGTCGCCGATGGGTTCAGGCTGCTTGGCTTTGGACACGGGTTCGGGGCTCTCTGACGCGGTAATGGTGTATCCGTTCCGGTGCGAAAGGCGCTCGCACCTTGCTCGCTTCCGAGGCTAGCACCGTGCCATTTCAACCGTTCAGTTAACTCAGGGGGTGTACTAACGCCACCGGCTGTGCTAACCGCGGGCGCGTTGCGCAGCGCCTTCCCTCCTGGGTGCAGAGAAGAGGGGCCTCCCGACCCCGTTGGCTCGATGCAGCGACGGGGGGCGGATGCCGGGGCAGCCGCATCCGGTGAGCTCCGGGGCTTCGGGCGCTGCGCTGCTCCTTCGTCGCGGCGCGGCGCCCTCCAGCCAACGGGAATTCTCCCGGCGGCTGGAGGGAGGGCCAGCTACCCCTGCGCCAACTACCCCTGGGCCAACTACCCCTGCGCCAGCGCGAACGCGAAGGAACTCGCGCCGCGGCGCCGCGCGACAACGGCGAGCGAGCCCAGCGCGCCGAGCAGTGCGAACACCGCCAGCGCGGCCGCCGGCACGCCGACCGCCGACCCGCCGACCCCGGCAACTATCGCCTGCATGCCCTGCACGGCCCAGGTGAGCGGCAGCAGCGGGCTCACCAGCTGGAACGGGGCGGCGAGGATCTCGATCGGGTACAGCCCGCCCGCGCTTGTCAGCTGCAGGGCCAGCAGCACGAGCGAGACGACCACGCCGCTGCGGCCGAGGGCCGTGACCAGGAAGTGGTGCACCGCGACGAACGCGGCGGCCATCAGCAGGCTGAAGCCGAGCGTCGCCGGCAGGCTGGCCCAGCTGACCCCGAGCGTCGTGTGCAGCAGCGCCACCACGACGAGCACCTGTGCCGCCGCGATCGCGAAGCCGCGCAGCAGCCCGCGCGACACGATCCGGCCGGTGGACGCGGTCGAGCCGAGCGCGACCGCGCTGACCGGGCGCATCAGCAGGAAGATGGCGAGCGCGCCGATCCAGAGGCCGACCGGAACGAAGACCATGCCGATGATCTCGCCGAGGGAGGAGATCTTGTTGTCGCGTTCCAGGCTGACCCCGACGGGCTCGGCGATGACCTCGGCCGTGGCCTGCGGGTCGCTGCCGGCCAGGGCACTCGCCTGCTTGGCGCCGTCGCCGAGGCCGGTCGCCAGTTCGCCCGCGCCGCCCTGCAGCTGGTGGGCTCCGGATGCCGAAGCGCCGGCGCCATCGGCGAGCTGCTGCACGCCACCGGCGAGCTCGGACGCTCCCCCGGCGAGGCTGTCGGCGCCGGAGCGCAGACCGTCCGAGCCGGCGGAGAGCTGTGCTGCGCCGCCGGCGAGCTGCGAGATGCCGCCCTGCACGCCGCCGATGGCGATGGCGGTCTGGCTGGCGAGCTCATCACCCGATCCCACGAGCTTGTCGAGCCCGCCCTTGACGCCGCCCATCGCTTGGAGCGCGCCCCCCGCAGCCTGCTGCTGCTCGGGGTCAGGCTCGGCATCAGACTGTTCAGTGCGGCGATGCCCTGGTCAAGGTACGGGCTTAGCTGCCCAGCGGCCTGGTTGATGCCGCCGGTGTACTGCTTCACCCCGTCGCTCAGCTGGGTCAGCCCGGCAGCGCCCTCGTTCAGCGTGCCGAGGCCCGCCGCGATGCCGTCGACGCCGGTGGAGTACTCGCGCACGCCGCCGGCCAAACCGCTCGCGCCGTCGGCCAGTCCGGCCGCACCGGATGCCGCGGAGGAGGCGCCGCTGGAGAGGGCGTCGAGGCCGCTGGCCAGGGTGCCGACGCCGCTGGAGAGCGTCACCGCGCCGTCGGCAGCGGTGCCGAGCGAGGTGCCCATCTCGGCGATGCCCGCATAGAAGGCGCTCAGGTACTGCGTGGTGATCGCACGGCCGAACGTGCTGGTCATGGCCTCGCCGACGGATTGGGCGGCGGAGCCGGCCAGGTAGGCGTGCGCGTCATCCGTCTTGATCTGCAGGTCTGCCTGCGTCGGCTCGGCCCCGGAGAGCGAGTTGATCGAGGCGGAGAAGTCGCTCGGGATCGTCAGCACGGCGTACGCCTTGCCGGCGGCGAGGGCCTCGGCGGCCTGCTCCGAGTTGGAGATCGTCCAGGCGAAGCCGGCGGTGTCCGGCGCGGTCAGCTCTGTGACCAGCTGCCGCCCGGCGAGGATCATCTGCTCGCTGCCGTCCGGCAGCGTGGCGGTGACCATCTTGTCGTTGTTCACGACGATGGCCGGCACCGCGTCCATGCGCTGGTCGGCGCTGGCCAGGGCACCGGAGACGAGTCCGGCGATCGCCAGGGGCACCACGATGATGCCAGCAAGCATCAGGGCGAACGCCGTGCGGCGTTGGCCGGGCGTGCGCCGGAACAGCTTTTCGAGTCGGGCACTCATCAGCGCACTCCCCCTTCTTCCAGGACGCGCTCTTCCGAGGCGTCAGGCGTTGCAACGGTGTTCTGGGCCGGCACGTCGTGTTCCAGCTCCTCGCAATCCGTGATGTCGTGATCGGGGACGTCGCGATCCGTGATGTGGTGGTCGGGGATGTCGTGATCAGCCGGTTCCGGCAGCGCGAGCGCCACGGTGGGCCTGGCGCCGATCATGGCCCCGGATGCCGCCTGCACGGCGTCGCCGGCTGCCAGCACGATCGTGGTCTTCACGGGGGCCAGCACGGCGAGCACCTGGGCGATGCTGCGCCCGCGGGCATCGACCGGCAGGGCATCGCCGAGGTCGACGATCAGCACCTCTGGCCGCTCGGCGAGCACGCTGGCCGCCAGGACGGTTGCCCGGCCGAGCGCGCTGAGCGAGGCCATGCTGGTGTCGGCGTCGATCGGGCGGTGGCTGGTGCCGGTGCTGCGCAGGGCCAGGTTGATCTTCTCGATCCACTCGGCCTGACCGGCCGCGGCGGACCGATACCAGGGCACGGAGAGCTCGAGGCGCTCCGCCAGCAGTTCGCCGACGGTGCGGTGCAGGTCGTGCCGCTGGCCGGCGCCGACATCGACGAGTCCGACCCGGCGCAGGGCGCGCGACCGCTCGGAGGGCAGCGGGGAGCCGTGCAGCTGCAGTCGGCCGCCGACGGGGTCGAGCCGGCCGGCGAGCGAGGCCGCGAAGACCCGGCGCGAGGCGGCGGGCGCCTGCACGGTGACGACGCTGCCCGCCTCGATGTCGAAGCTCAACGGGCCCATCGTCTGGCCGGGCAGTCCGAGGTAGGCCGCCTCCGCGGTGAGGGCGCCCTTCTGCGCCTTCGCCCAGGCGAGGTCGCCGAGGTGGGCCCGGAGGCCCTCGCCTTCGACGTCGACGTTGGGCAGCAATCGGCCGAGCCATTTCGGCAGATACCAGGCCGCCTTGCCCGCGAGGGCCATGGCGGCGGGAACGAGCGTCATGCGCACGAGGAAGGCGTCGAAGAACACGCCGATGGCGAGCGCGAAGGCGATGCCCTTGATGACGCCAGCTCCTTCCGGCACGAAGCCGAAGAAGACGAAGAACATGATCAGGGCCGCCGCCGTCACGACGCGGGCGGAGTGCTGGAAGCCGTGCACGATGGCCTCGCGCGGTTTGCCGTGCCGGACGAACTCCTCGCGCATGCCAGAGACGAGGAACACCTCGTAGTCCATGGCGAGGCCGAACAAGACGGCCATCAGCAAGATCGGCAGGAAGCTGAGGATCGGGCCGGTGTGCTCGATGTGCAGCAGGTCTGCGAACCAGCCCCACTGGAACACGGCCACGGTCACGCCGATCGCGGCGAAGGCCGAGAGCAGGAATCCGAGCGCGGCCTTGACCGGCACGAACAACGAGCGGAACACCATCATCAGCAGCACGATGGAGAGGCCGACCACGACCAGCGCGAACGGCACGAGCGCGTTGCTCAAACGGTTGGAGATGTCGATGGTCACGGCGGTCTGGCCGGTCACCCGGATCGGGGTGCCGTACTCCGCGTCGATGGAGGGGGCGAGGTCCCGGATGTCCTGCACCAGGGTCTTGGTGGCCGGGTCGTCCGGCGCCGTCGTCGGGATCACCTGGATGATCGCGGTGTCGACGGTCTCGTTCGGCAGGCCCTGACTGACGAAGGAGACCCCGTCGAGGTGTTCCAGCTCGGTGCGGATCGCGTCGAGTTCGGTGAAGATGTCGGTCGTCTGGGTGATGTCCACCACGACGATGAGCGGGCCGTTGGCACCCGGGCCGAAGCCATCCTCGACCATCTCGTAGGCCGCGCGCTGGGTGGAGCCGGCCGGCTCCGCCGCACCCGTCGGCAGGTTGAGGTCAAGGCTGAGCGCGGGCACGGCGAGCGTGCCGAGCACACCGACGACGAGCACGACGGCGACGATGGGGGCCTTCAGCACGGTGTTCACCCAGCGGCGGCCGAGCGTCGGCTTCGCATCGTCGTCGGCGAGCGCGCGCCTGTGGGCGCGGCTGCCGGCCTTGGGCGTCATCCGGCCCTTGATCAGGCCCAGCATGGCGGGCAGCAGGGTGACCGCGATCAGCACGGCGATGAACACGGCGAATGCGGCGGCGACGCCCATGGTGCTGAGGAACGGGATGCCGACGACCAGCAGCCCGAGCAGGGCGATGATCACGGTGATGCCGGCGAAGACAACGGCGCCGCCGGCTGTGGCGACGGCGGTGGCCGCGGACTCCTCCGGCTCCACTCCCCTGGCCAGCTGTTGCCGGTGTCTGGACAGGATGAACAGCGAGTAGTCGATGCCGACAGCGAGGCCGAGCATGACGGCCAGCATCGGGGCCGTGCTCGACACGTTGGTGAAGGCGGCCGCCGCGAGGATGCCGCCCGTGGCGATACCTACACCAATCAGTGCCATCAGCAGCGGCATCCCTGCCGCGAGCAGCGAGCCGAAGGTGATGACGAGCACGACGCCGGCGAACAGCACGCCGAAGACCTCGACGATGGTGAGGCCGAAGGTGGTGTCCTGGAACACCTGCCCGCCGAAGGCGACGGTCATCCCGGCATCACGGCCGATCTCACCGGAACCGGTCAGCGCGTCGAGCGTCGCCTGGCTGACATCGGTTGACGCGCCGTTCAACTGCACGCGCGCGATGGCGGTCTGCCCGTCGTCAGAGACGGCGTTCGCCGCATACTCGGAGAACGGGCTGACGGCAGCCGCGACACCGGGGATGTCCTCGATGGCGGTGATGGTCTGCTCGATCGCGGCCTTGTTCGTCGCATCGTCGACGGAGCCGTCTGTCGTGTGGAACACCGCCTCGACGGAGGCACCGGACACTTGCGGGAACACGGCCCCCAGCATGTCGATCGTCTCCTGCGACTCGGTGCCGGGGATCGCGTACGACTCGGCCATCTGGCCGCCGAGCGCGAGCCCGCCGCCGAGGAGCGCGGCGAGAACCAGGATCCAGGCACCGATCACCGTCCACGCGCGGCGGTAGGCGAAGTGTCCGATGCGGTAGAGGAATATTGCCACTGTGCTGTCCTGCTCGTTGAGGGCGGTCGTGCGGGTTGGTTCTCAGCGCTTGGGTTGAAGCGCTTGGGTTGAAACGCTCTGTGCGAAGCGGTGAGTGCGGTGCGGTGAGTGCGGTGCGCGTGTTCTACGCGGTGGGAATCGTGACGGGCGCCAGCAGTTCGCCGATGAGCCGGATCAGCGCCGCCCGCACCTCGTCGACGGGACCGAGCGAGTCGGCGTCGAGGAAGGACATACCGGCGACGAGCGAGTACGCGGCGCCGCCGAGGGCCATGCCGAAGCGCATCTTGTCTTCGGTCGAGGCGTTGTCGTTGCAGACGGTGTGCGACAGCGTGACGATGAACTCGTTGGCCCTGTCGATCACCGGGATGCCGCTCAGCGAGTGCCCCTGATTGACGAAGGTGTAGACCTCGAGGCGGTGCTCGAGCAGAAAGTCGATGAATTCCTCGACGAACAGCGTGCGGGCCTCGACGGTGGGGCCGCGCTCGGTGTACCGCTGCAGAAGCGCCCCGAGCCGGTCGATGGCCGGGCCGATCGCGGCCTCCAGGAGCGCTTCTTTGTTCGCGTAGTGGTAGAGCACGCTGGACTTCGAATAGCCCGCCTCGTCGGCGATCTGCTGAAGCGAGGCGCCGGCGAATCCGACGGCGGCGAACTGCTCGAGGGCGATCTGGCGGAGGTCGTCGCTCGCATTGGAGCGCGGGTGGGCTGGCGCCGATTCGGCGTCTGGTGCTGGCATGCATCCATCATGCTTGACCAATCGGTCAGGAACTGCACGATCGGTCAGACTAGGGGGCAACTCCCAGATCCGGCTAACGTGAGAGGGACGGAAGGTGCAGACAATGCGTAAATATCTGTTCAACGGCGCCATGATCGGCGCCATCACCAGCAGCTTTGGGATCATTCAGGCGACACGCAACGGCCCGCGCGACTGGCGGCTGATCCTGATGTGGGTGAGCTGGGGCATCTCATTGACGCTGGCCATCGCCGCTGTGCGCGAAGAAGCCCAGGAACGCGCTCTCGAGCAGTAGGCAGTCGAGCATTGGGCGCTCGAGCAGTAGCGCTCGGCGAACGCACCTTCAGGCCGTAAGCACTCTGGGTTCTGCGGCGTGTCCCCCGGGATTCGACGGAGTATAGCGCAGACTGAAGGCAGCACCCGAAGCGAGCGAGAGGAAGCGACCGTGGCGATGTTCCGCAGGCGCCGACAGACTGCACCAGTCCTGATTGCGGCCGCACCGCCCGAGCTGAGCGAGGAATCGCTGCTCGCGATCGTCACCGACAAGCTGGCCGACATCGTCGGGGCAAACGGCGAATGGACCCTCGTCCGCCGCGAGCCCGGCGACACCGACGAGATCTTCCACGACATGCTCAGCGGCCAGATCGCCGTGCAGGTCGCCCAGGCCGTCAGTGCCGGGCACGCCGCACTCCGCAACGCACCGGGCACCGAGCCGAGCGCCCTGCCCTGGAGCCCTGCACCCGTCGCCGTGTGGGCGGATGCCGCGTCCGCTCCCGTCTCTGCGCCCGCGCACGCAGCGACAGCCGCGGCCTAGCCGGACCCGCGGCGTTCCAGATTTTGCCGCCGTTTTTTGTACGGCGGATCGAGCGCGGCATCCGCGCCCACTTCTAGCGTTGCAGTTATGACACAGCACACCACGCCGCCCGCAACGCGGCGCACCCTGAGCGCTCGCGACCTCGCATCCATCGCCACCTTCGCGGCGCTCATCGCGGCCCTGGGCCTGCCCGGATCCCTCTACATCGGCGCCGCCGCCGTGCCGATCACGTTCCAGACGTTGGGCGTGATGTTGGCCGGGGCGATCCTCGGCGCACGCAACGGCTTTCTCGCCGTGCTGCTGCTCGAGGTGCTCGTCGCCGCCGGGTTGCCGCTGCTCTCCGGCGGGCGCGGCGGCATCGGGGTGTTCCTCGGCCCGACCGGCGGCTACCTCGTCGGCTGGCTTCTCGGCGCGCTCGTCATCGGCTGGTTCACGGCCCGGCTGCTGCCCCGCTACCCGCTGTGGGCTGCCCTCGGTGCGACGGCGCTCGGCGGAATCGTCGCCATCTACCTGATCGGCGTGCCCTGGCTGGCAGTCAGCACGGGCACCCCGCTGCTGGTCGCGTTCACCGGCGGCCTGGTCTTCCTGCCCGGCGACATCCTCAAGGTGGTCGTGACCGTGCTCGTCGCCAAGCAGGTGCACCGCGCCTGGCCCGGCCTCATCGCCGACCGCAGGCGCAGCGCCTCGGCGCCAGCGAACTCGGATTCGGCCCCCACGGCGGCGATGCAGCCGTGACAACCACGCCGTGGCTGGGCGGGGCCGACGCCGACACGGCGTTGACCCTGTCGGGGAGCCCGCTCAGCTACGGCGCTCTCCGCGAGCAGGTCGCCGGGCATGTGCTCGCACCTGGCGACATCGTGCGGGCGGATTACGTCGACGACACCGCAGTGCTGGTGACCGTGCTCGCCGCCCTCGCGCAAGGCCGTCCGGTGCTGGTCAGCGACCCGCTGAACCCGGCACCACTGCCGGGTGCGGTGCAGCCGTCGACCGGGCTGCTGCTGATGACCTCCGGGTCTTCCGGCCGGTCCAGGGCCGTCGCCCGCACGGCCGCGTCGTGGTTCGATTCCTTCGCGCCGTTCACCGCCGCCACCGGCCTGCGCAGCACCGACATCGTCGCGCTCACCGGGCCACTGCACGTGTCGATGCACCTCTTCGCCGCCCTGCACACGCTGTGGCTGGGCGCGGAACTCCGCGGCGCGGTCTCCGACAGCACCCTGGGTGCCGCGGCCGGTGCTGACGCCGGGCCGACCGCGGCGCACTGCACCCCGGCCGTGCTGCGCCGGCTGCTCTCTGCCGAGGCGCTGCCCGCCCGCCTCATCGTGGCCGGCGCCGCCTTGCAGGGCGCCGGCCGTGCCGCCGCCGAGGCCCGCGGTTCGAGGGTCACCGAGTACTACGGGGCCGCCGAACTCTCGTTCGTGGCCGTCAGCGGCCGGGCCGGCCGGCTGCGGCCCTTCCCCGGTGTCGAGATCGAGCAACGTGACGCCGGCGTCGCGTGGGTGCGCTCCCCCTACCTCTCGCTGGGTTACGCCGCGACGGCGCACGGCCGGGTCGCCGGCGGTGCGCTGCGGCGCGACGACCGCGGCTTCGCGAGCGTCGGCGACCTGGTCGAGCTCGCCCCGGACGGCACCGTGGCGGTACGGGGGCGCGCCGACACCGCCGTGACGACCGCCGGCAGCACCGTGCTGAGCGAGGACATCGAACGCGCGCTCGAAGGCATCGCCGGGCTCGGAAGCGTCGCCGTGCTCGCCGAGCCGCACCCCGTTCTCGGCGAGATCGTCGTCGCCGTGCTCGAACGCACCCCCGCGCTCGAGCAGGGGCAGACCGCTGTCGTGCGCACGGCCGCCGCCGCACTGCTGAACCCGGTGGAGCGTCCGCGGCGCTGGCTGCTCGTGGATGCCCTCCCCCGCACGGCATCCGGCAAACTGGCCAAGGGTGTTCTGCGCGCCGGGCTCGACTCCGGCGCCATTCCCTTCGCCGACCTTCTCGCCTCAGATCATGGAGCCGCCACCGATGTTTGACCACCGCAGCCCCGTGATCGTGGCGGCCCGGCGCACCGCGATCACCTCCACCGGCCGCGCCCTGGCGCAACACAGCGTCGACGCGCTCGCCGCCTCCGTGCTGCGGGCCGTCGCCGACGAGCTGGCCCCGGCCGGCCGGTCGGTCGGCGAGGTGATCCTGGGCAACTGCATGGGGCCAGGCGGCAACGTCTCCCGGCTGGCCGCCCTGCGCGCGGGCCTGGGCGATGGCGTTCCTGCCGTCACCGTCGACCGGCAGTGCGGCTCGGGCCTCGAAGCCGTGCTGCAGGCCGGCCGCCTGGTGCGCTCCGGCGACGCAGAGCTCGTGCTGGCGGGCGGGGCGGAATCGGCGTCGACGGCGCCGTGGCGGTTCTGGCCGCCGCAGGGCGAGGCAGCTGCCCGCCGCTACACCCGGGCCCCGTTCGCGCCGGACGGCTGGCCTGACCCAGACATGGGCGAGGCGGCGGATGCCGTCGCCGCCCGTTTCGGCATCGGCCGAGCGCGTCAGGACGACTGGGCCGCGCGCTCCCACCACCTGGCCAGCGCCCACCGCGACCGGGGCGGCTTCGACGGCGAGATCGTCGCCGTCGACGGAGAGCGCAGGGACGACCGGCCGCGCGCGACGCTGGACACCGGCCGGCTGGGCCGGTTCACAGCGGCGTTCAGCGCTGGCGGCACCGTGACGGCTGGTAACTCCTGCGGGGTCTCTGACGGTGCAGCGGCCATGGCCGTCACCACCGAGGCGGTGCGCGCCGAACTCGGCCTGCCCGGCCTGCGCATCGTCGCGACAGCCGCGGCCGGCTCCGACCCGGCCCTGCCCGGCATCGGTGCGGTCGCCGCCGTCGAACGCCTGCTCGCCGACACTGGAGTGCGGGTGTCTGAGCTCGACGCGATCGAGATCACCGAGGCCTTCGCGGCCCAGGTTCTGGCGGTGAGCGACCTGCTCGGCCTCGACGAAGAGCGCATCTGCACCGATGGCGGCGCGATCGCCCTCGGCCACCCCTGGGGGGCATCCGGGGCCGTGCTGCTCGTGCGCCTGGCCGCACGCATGTTCGCCTCAGACAACGCCCGCTACGGCCTCGCCGCATGCTCGATCGGCGGCGGCCAAGGGCTCGCCATGCTCGTGGAGCGTGCGGCATGAGCGGCATCGTGTTCGACGGCGTCTCGCACGGCTACGGCGAGCGCCCTGTGCTGCACGGCATCGACCTCGAGATCACCGAGCGACGGGTGGGGATCGTCGGGGCGAACGGCTCGGGCAAGTCAACGCTCGCGCGCATGATCAACGGCCTGGTCACCCCCGACCACGGCCGGGTGAGCGTTCAGGGGCTGGACGTTGCCCGGAACGGGCGCGAGGTGCGCCGGCAGGTCGGCTTCGTGTTCACGAACCCCGACAACCAGATCGTGATGCCGACGGTCGCAGAGGATGTCGCGTTCAGCCTGCGCCGGCGCGGCCTCGACAAGGCGGAGGTCGCCTCCCGGGTGGCCGCCACCCTGGAACGGTTCGGGCTGGCCGGGCATGCCGATCATGCAGCCCACCGGCTCTCCGGCGGGCAGAAGCAGCTGCTGGCCCTCGCCGCCGTGCTCGTGACCGAGCCGGCGATCGTCGTCGCCGACGAGCCGACCACCCTGCTCGACGCCCGCAACGCGCGGGTGATCACCGAGATGCTGACGAACCTCGACCAGCAGGTGGTCGTGGTGACCCACCAGCTGGATCTGCTGGCCGGATTCGACCGGGTGATCGTCGTCGACGACGGCCGCATCGTCGGCGATGACGTTCCGGATGCCGCGATCGAGCGCTACCGCGGCTTGTTGGCCTGATCCGTCTCCGCCTCCGCCACGGCCGTGCTGGGCCAGCGGGGCGGCCCCTCCGACCCGGCCGCGTACTCCTCGAGCGGCACCCGGTCGGCCCTCCACGCCGCCACCGCCGGCGCCACGATGCGCCAGCACTCCTCTGCGGCATCCGCCCGCACCGAGAGCGTGGGGTCGCCGTCGAACATGGCGCCCAATACCTCTGAATAGGCCAACAACTGCCCCGCGCCGAACGAGGCGGTGAGTGCGGCCCGGCGCAACAGGTCCGGGTCGTCTTCGCTGTTCACATTCAGCTCCAGCGACATCAGGTCGGGTGCCAGGGAGATGCGCAGCACGGTCGGCTCGTGGCTCCCCGTCAGCCCGGCCGGCACCCACGACGCCGGTTTGAAGGTGATCACGATCTCCCGCCGGCGGGCACCGACGGCCTTGCCGGAGCGCAGCGTGAACGGCACTCCCGCCCAGCGCCAGGTGTCGACCTCCAGCGTGAGCTCTGCGAGCGTCTCTGTGCCGCGCGCCGGGTCGACGCCGGCCTCGTTCACGTAGGCAGGGAGCCGGGTGCCCTCGATCGTCCCCGCCGTGTAGCGGGCCCTCCGGCTGGAGCGCACCGGGCTGCCGCCGCGCAGGCGCGTCGCGCGCAGGACGAGGCCCTTCGCGTCGCGCACATCCTGGGCGCCCAGGGTGGACGGCGGTTCCATGGCGAGCACGGCGAGCACCTGCAGCAGGTGGCTCTGGATCATGTCGACCAGCGCCCCCGCCTTGTCGTAGTAGCCGGCCCGGCCCTCGAGGCCGAGCTGCTCGTCGTAGATGATGTCGATGGCCGCGATGTGGTTGTTGTTCCAGAGCGGTTCGAAGATGCGGTTCGCGAAGCGCAGGCCAACGAGGTTGTTCACCGTCGAGCGGCCGAGGAAGTGGTCGACGCGGTGGATCTGCTCCTCCGGCACCAGCGCGTGCAGCTCCGCGTTCAACCGGACGGCCGCCGCCTCATCGACGCCGAACGGTTTCTCCAGCGCGAGGGTGGTGCCGGCCGGCAGGGTCAACTCGGCCAGTGCAGCGCAGACGCTGGCAGTCACCGCCGGCGGCAGCGCGAAGTAGAGCACCGGCGTTCCCGTGCAGGCGTCCAACAGCGCGTGCAACTCCTCCGGCCGGGTGACGTCGACGGCGCGGTACTCGGTGCCGGCGAGCAGGGTGTCCACGGCGGGTCCCGCGGCATCCGCCTCGGCGAAGGAGCCTTTCACCCTGGCCAGCCAGTCGGCTCGGCCGAGCTGCCTGCGGTCGGCGCCGAGCAGGTGCAGCGAGCGGCCCGGATCTCGGGTGAGCAGCTGGCCCAGGGCCGGCAGCAGCAAGCGCGCGGTGAGATCGCCGCTTGCACCGAGGATGATGAGAGTCTTCGCCGACGTCGCCATTCCCCCACCGTAGCTGTCAGGATGAGCCCATGGCACTCAATATTGAGGACTATGCGCTGATCAGCGACTGCCAATCCGGTGCCCTCGTCGGCCTGGACGGCAGCATCGACTGGCTCTGTCTGCCACGCTTCGACTCCGCGTCGATGTTCGGGGCGCTCCTCGGCAACGAGGAGCACGGCCGTTGGCGTCTGGCGCCCAGCGATCCGGATGCCAGGGCAGTGCGTTCGTATGTGGCCGACACGTTCATCCTGTCGACGGTGTGGACGACGTCGACCGGGCAGGTCGAGGTGCGCGATTTCATGCCGCACGGCACCGATCGTTCCGACATTGTGCGCTGGGTGCGCGGCATCAGCGGCAGCGTCGAGATGCACGCGGATCTGCGGGTGCGTTTCGGCTACGCGTCCTCCGTGCCGTGGATGCGCCAGATGAAGGGGTCACGCGCCCAGCACGGCCAGAATGGGCAGGGCCACGAGCTGCGACAGCACGATGCACAGCCAGGGAACGGTGCGGAGTCGAACGGGCATGCGCACGGGCTGATCGCGGTCGCCGGGCCGGATGCCTGCGTCATCCGTGGCCCACGAATGCACGCTGCCGGCCGCAAGCACGTCGCCGACTTCACGGTGGCCGCCGGCGAGGAGGTGGAGATGCAGCTCAACTGGTACCCCTCGCACCGCCCGATCCCCGAGCCGCTGAACGTCAGCGAGAATTTCGCCCGCACCGCCGAGTGGTGGGCCTCCTGGGCGAGCAGTTGCAGCCATGAGGGGCCGTTCCACGAGGCGGTGGTGCGCTCGATGCTGATCCTGCGCGCCCTCACCAACCAGGAGACGGGCGGCATCGCGGCGGCGGCCACGACGTCGCTGCCGGAACAGGCCGGCGGCTCCCGCAATTGGGACTACCGCTATGTCTGGCTGCGCGATGCATCGCTCAGCCTCAAGGTGCTGCTCGGCCAGGGCTACGAACAGGAGGCTGAGGCGTGGCGCGGCTGGTTAATGCGCGCCATCGCCGGCGACCCCGGTGACGTGCAGATCATGTACGGCATGGCCGGTGAGCGCGAGCTGCCGGAGCGCGTCCTCACCTCACTGCCCGGGTACCGTGACTCCGGCCCGGTGCGGGTGGGCAACGCCGCGGTATCCCAGTTCCAGTCCGACGTGATCGGCGAGGTCATGGTGGCACTGCACGCCGCCCGCGAGGCTGGCGTGCCCGAGACGGATTTCAGTTGGCCGCTGCAGCGGGCGCTGATGGCGTTCCTCGAGCAGAACTGGCAGAAACCTGACCAGGGCATCTGGGAGATGCGCGGCCCGGCCCGGGCCTTCACCCACTCCCGGGTCATGGTCTGGGCCGCCTTCGACCGCGCCGTGCGGGCGATCACCGAATTCGGCCTGGAGGGCCCGCTGGTGCGCTGGACCGCGCTGCGCGACACGGTGCGGCAAGACATCGAGGAGCGCGGCTTCAGCGTGGCACGCAACTCCTACACGCAGTTCTTCGGCAGCGAAGAGGTCGACGCCGCCCTGCTGGCGCTGCCACAGGTGGGGTTCTGCGAGCCGGATGACCCGCGGATGCTCGGAACGGTGGCCGCGATCGAGCAGGACCTTCTGGTGGACAGCCTGCTGCTGCGCTACCGCACCCGTGGCACGGTCGACGGCCTGCCGAGCGGTGAGAACCACTTCGTGGCGTGCTCGTTCTGGTTGGTCGAGCAGTATGCCAAGACCGGCCGCTACGAGGAGGCGCATGCACTGATGAGCGCGCTCGTCGCCCTCGGCAACGACGTCGGACTGCTCTCGGAGGAATACGACAGGGCCGCCGGGCACCAGGCAGGCAACACCCCGCAGGCGCTCAGCCATCTGGCCCTGATCTGGGCGGCAGAAGCGTTCCGCGGGCGGGAAATGCCCGGGCGCTGAGCCGACCGGCCAAGAGTTCGGGCGACATTTTGTCGCCGCATCCAATTCGCGCTCCTCCCCCGCCAATTACTCTGGAAAACGTGATCGGCCTCTACCATCCCGGCACCTCGCTGCTGCACCGGGCCCCCGCCCTGCTCAAGCTGGCGCTGCTCTCGCTGCTCATCGGACTGGCGGTTGCCTTCGACGAGCCGTGGCAGGTGGGCGCCGTGCTCGCGCTCGGCATCCTGCTCGCGGCGGTCGCCCGGCTTCCGTTCCGGGCGGTGTGGGGCCAGGTCGCGCCCGTTCTCTGGGTGCTGGCGATCGCCGTGCCGCTGCAACTGCTCTTCGCCGACTGGCAGAGCGCCACGATGATGGCGGGGCGGCTGCTCATCGCCGTGTTCTTCGCCGCCCTGTTCACGCTCACGACGACCGTGAGCGCGGTGCTCGACGCCTGCGAGAAGCTGCTCTGGCCGTTCCGGCGATGGGTCGACACAGACAGGATCGGGCTGCTGCTGGCGCTCACGATCCGCTCGATCCCGGTCATCGCGGCGATCGTCGCCGAGGTGTTCGAGGCGCGCAAGGCCCGCGGTACCCAGGGCTCGTTGCTCTCGCTCGCCGTGCCGGTGATCGTGCGCTCGCTGCAGAGCGCAGAAGCGCTCGGCGACGCCCTCATCGCCCGCGGTTTCGACGACTGACCCTGTCGTTCGGGCGCTCTGACGCCTAGCCTGAAAGGCGGATGCACGTTTCAGAGCAGAGAGGTCGGTCTCATGGACTGGAAGATCGAACTGGTGGCCATCCCCGTCACCGATGTTGACCGCGCGAAGGCGTTCTACGTCGACCAAGTCGGCTTCAACGACGACTACGACATCGTGGTGCGCGAGGGGCTGCGCTTCGTGCAGCTGACGCCGCCGGGCTCCGCCTGCTCCATCGTGCTCGGTGACGGCATCACCGAGATGACGCCCGGCTCGCAGAAGGGCGTGCAGATTGTGGTGCAGAGCGCCGACACCGCGATGGCCGAGCTACGCGGGCGCGGTGTGACCACCAGCGACATCGACCCGCAGCCGTGGGGCCGATTCGTGTACTTCTCCGACCCGGACGGCAACAGTTGGGCTTTGCAGGAGCTTCCGCCGCGCGACGAACAGCAAACTTCTTAAACAAAAAACCCCGGTCTCGTGCGAGACCGGGGTTTTGGTGGTGCACCCCCTCGGACTTGAACCGAGAACCCACTGATTAAGAGTCAGTTGCTCTGCCGATTGAGCTAGAGGTGCGTATCTTGGCCCGTTTTGCGCTTCCCGGGCCGAGATAAAACATTACCATCGGATTTCCGACATGGCGAATCGACTTATCCCGGGAGTGTCGGAACGGCCGTTCTGCCCTCGCCGATAGGCTGAATCCGTGAATTCAGCAGCGAACTCGCCTCTGGCGCTTGACCTCAGCCTCGCCCACGAACTGGCCGACATCGCCGACGCGATCTCGTTAGACCGGTTCCGCTCGAATGATCTTGAGATCTCGACGAAGCCGGACCGCACCTTCGTGACGGATGCCGACCAGGCCGTCGAGCGGGCCATCCGCGCGCGCATCGCCGAGGCTCGCCCCGAGGACGGCATCCTCGGTGAGGAGTACGGCACAGAGGGTGAGAGCACCCGCCAGTGGATCATCGACCCGATCGATGGCACCGCCAACTTCCTACGCGGGGTGCCGGTCTGGGCCACGCTCATCTCGCTCAGCATCGACGGCCACCCCGTGCTCGGCGTCGTCAGCGCCCCCGCGATGAACTCGCGCTGGTGGGCGGCATCCGGCGGCGGGGCATTCATCCAGGAGGGCGAGAGCGAACCGCGCCGCCTGCGGGTGAGCGGAGTGCAGGAGCTCGCCGACGCCTCGATCAGCTTCAACAGCATCGCCCAGTGGGACGAGGCCGGCTACCTGGAGAAGCTCATCGAGCTGACCCGTGCCGTCTGGCGCGACCGCGCCTACGGCGACATGTGGTCGTACATGCTGCTCGCAGAGGGCCTGATCGACGTGGCCGGCGAGTTCGACGTGAAGCCCTACGACCTGGCGGCGCTCGTTCCGATCATCGAGGAGGCCGGCGGCCGCTTCAGCTCGGTGACCGGTGAGCCCGGCCCCTGGCACGGCAACGCTCTGGCCAGCAACGGGCTGCTGCACGACGCCGTGCTCGACGCACTGAAGTAGCAGGAGGCGCGCCGTGAGTGCACCCAGCCGAGGCCGCATCGCCCGTCGTCTCGGCGCCGTCGCCGCAGCCGCCATTCTGGCCTTCACGCTGAGCGGCTGTGCCGTGCTGCAGGCGGTCATCGACTCGGCGAGGGCCCCCGTCCGTGATGCGGAAACACAGGAGGTCGTCGAGTCCGGCCAGGCCGACGTCTTCACCCTCATGGTGGGTGACTGCATGAACGAGATCACCGACGAGATCGCCTATGAGGTCCCCGTCGTGCCCTGCGGCGAGGCGCACGACGAGGAGGCGTATTTCGAGCACACGTTTGCCGGCGACGAATACCCCGGCGATGACGCCATCTCGGAACAGTCATTCGACGCGTGTTTCGAGCAGTTCTCCACGTTCGCGGGCATTGACTATCAAGACTCCCTGCTCGACTTCTACCCGATCACTCCGACACAGGAGAGCTGGGAGCGGCGCGGCGACCGCCTCGTCACCTGCATGATCTACGATCCGGAAGCGCAGACGACGGGCACCCTCGCGGGCGCGGCCCGTTAGGCATTCCGCGGCAGAAGGGTGAGGGGCGCGGCCACCGGCCGCGCCCCTCACCGTTTCCCGGGACCCGCTCCCCGGTGCCCACTCCCCGGTGATTATTCCCCGGTGCCGGCTCCCCCTACGGAGCCGGCACCGGCGGCAGTTCCGTGACCGGGCCGACCGCCTCCGACGTGTTCACCTCGGCCGTGCCGAGGTCATCGGTGTAGCGCACAACGACACGGATGCCGGCGCCGATGTCTGCCGTCTGCAGCAGGTAGGCGGTGCCGCCGGCCCCGGCGATCACCTCGTGGCTGGCGAAGCCATCCAACGAGCGCTGCCACTCGTAGACGATGCCGGACTCGGCCGCCTCCGCCAGGCCGTCCCCGTCGGTGAAGGGCTGGGCGAGGATCCCTGCCCCCACATGCAGCCCCTCGGCCGTGCGCAGCACGACCGCCGACGGCACATCGTTCACGTTGGCCACCGTGTCTGGCGTGGTCTCTGAGACGATCGCCCGCACCCGGCCGTCCGTCCCGGTGTAGTTGACCACGACCCGCAGAACCGAGCCAGCCGCGGCATCCGTGACCGGCCAGCTGCTCTCGGTCATCGTGCCAGCGTTCGGCCCGGTGCTCGTCAGGAGCTCCCACTCGCCGATGTCGTTGCCGTCACCCGGCTCGCCCGCGTACCAGTGGTAGCGCACGTTGCTGACGCCGGTGGTGTCGAACGGAGCCCCGCCGAGGCCGCGGATCGTCGCCGTCACCGGCTTGTCCTCGGCCAGCGGCGCCTCGTAGGTCAGCTCCACGGCCCCCTCGGCGACGCAGGCGGCCCCGGTGGCGAACTCGAAGCATCCGTCACTGAACTGCACCCGCTCGAAGTTGCGCACGATGTCCGAGCCCTCGCTCTCCTCCGGCTCGGCCGCGCCGCTGTGCAGCACCCGGTAGTAGCCGGAGCCCGGCACCGTCTCGGTGATGGAGTACTCGGTGATGCTGCCGAGGTACACCACCGTGTCGACGGAGTCTGCCGCCGCCTGGTCGACCTCGATGGCCCGCTCGATGTCGATGTCGCCCGGGTTGATCTGGCCGGCGAATATCGCGGCGTGCAGCTGGCGCGCGCTGTCGAACTTCTGGCCGGTCGGCAGGTGCACCAGCTGCGTGCGCAGGTAGGCGTCGCCGTCGAGGAAGTCATCGCCCTCGCGCCCCTCGATGGTGTCGTCACCCGCGCCACCGATCAGGATGTTGCTGACGCCGTCGCTGTCCAGGGCGAGCGGGTTCTCCATGAAGCGCAGCGCGTAGTCCTCGTGCGCTCCCCCTGGGCGCAGCAGCGCCTCGAGGCCGTCCACCAGGTCGAGGCTGGCCTCCGTGGCCTTCTCGAGCACGGCATCCGTGTCGCGGTACTCGTCGGGCAGCTTGCGGGAGCCCCGCAGGGTGTCGTTGCCGGAGCCGCCGGAGAGCGCCTCCAGCTGGTCGAAGCGGGCCCGCACCGCGACCGCGCCCGGCGCGGTGAGGCGGTTGACCATCATGTCGGCCGTGACCGGCATCGTGGTGCCGTAGTAGGTCAGCCAGTCGAAGCCGAGGTTGCCGAGGTAGCGGTCGGTGCCGAGGGCCTGGCCGACAAGCACATCGTCGCCGCCCTCGCCCTCCACATCGTCGTTGCCGCTGCCGCCGATGACGACGTCAGCGCCTCCTGTCGTGTCGTTCTGGAACTGGTTGCCGTTGTCACCCTGCAGCAGGTCGCCGTGCTTGCCGCCCTCGACCCAGTCGTTGCCCTCGCCGCCGAAGACGATCATCCGCCCGGCGCCGCCGACCGTGATGTCGTCGCCGGTTCCGGCGAAGCTGGTGTTGTCGGTGTCGCCGCCGGAGACCAGGTAGTCGTCGCCGTGGCTGCCGAACAGCAGGTTGACTCCGGGTCCGCCGTCCAGGGCGTCGTTGCCGAGGCCGCCCTTGAGGTTGTCGTCGCCGAAGCTGTCGGTGAGGATGTCGTCGCCGCTGTTGCCGAGCAGCAGGTCGTTGCCGTCGCCGCCCTCGATCCGGTCGTTGCCGCCGTTGCCGAACAACGAGTCGTCGCCCTGGCCGCCGCGCATCCTGTCCTCGGCCTCTGTGCCGTGGATCTCGATGTGCTCGTCGCCCGCCCACCGATAGGTGCCGTCGAGCATCTGCGAGAACTTGGCCAGGCTGGCCGGCAGCGGGTTCGGGACGGCATCCAGGTCGATCATCGGGTCCTGCACCGAGAAGATGTTCGCTGGCAGGTCGGTGGCGGCCGTGTTGCGCTTGATCAGGTCGGAGAACGAGCTGGCCTCCAGCGCCGCGAACATCTGCTGGCCCTGGTTGCGGAACAGGTAGTAGAAGCGATCGCCGAACTGCAGGTTCTCGAGTTGCCGCTCGAAGACGACGTTGAACGTCGAGCCGAGCATTCCGCCGAAGGGGTTGAGTGTCTCGGCGAGCCCGCCGACCCACATGTCGATGTCGCCGAGGCCGGTGGGGTCGACGCCCCCGGCATCCGCGGCCCAGGTGCCGACACCGTTCATGAACTCGAGCCGGTCGTCCGGGGCGACGATGTTGGGGTCGATCGCGGCCTCCACGTCTGCCTGCACCGAGACGTTCACGACCGCGTCGCTGCCGAGCACGACGACTTTGGTGACGCCGAGGCGGCGCAGTTCCGCCTCCACCGCCGGCAGCAGCTTCGCGGTCGGCACGAGCAGCAGCGGCGCGTTGTTGGCCGCGGCGACGGGGGCGGCCGCCAGCGCATCCGGGAAGTTCGCCCCGGTCGCGATGTAGGCCGTCTTCGCGCCCTTCGGCAGCGACGCGCGGCTGTTCTCAATGGCCGTGCCGTAGCGGTCGGCGCCTGACACCCGCACCACTGAGCCGCTTGCGAACTTCTTGAGGTCGGCGGCGATGGATGCCGAGACGACCCCTGCGCTGCCGAGTACGACGATCTTGGCCGGCTTCAGCCTGGCCAGCTCTTTCGCGGTCGACGGCGGAATCGAGTCGCCCCGCACGAGCAGCACGGGGCCCGCCCCGTCGGCGGAACCGCTGGAGCCCGCGGCGGCGGATGCCGCCAGGGCATCAGGGAAGTTCATGCCGGTGGCCACGTAGGCGACCCCGCCCGTGCGGCTGAAGGTGGCCGCGCTCACGGCGGCAGCCGTCTCGTAGCGGTCGGCTCCGGCAATCCGGCTGATGCTCCCGGGGGTGAAGGCGCGTAGTGCCTCGAAAACCTCGGGGCCCACCACACCGTCACTGCCCAGAACAACGATGCTCTGCGGTTGGAGCCTGGCCAGTTCCGCGGCCGTCGCCCGCGGCAGCTCTCCGCTGCGGGTGAGCAGGATCGGGGCACCGGCCAGTGCGGCGGCTGGCCCACCGGCGAGGGCGTCGGGGAAGTCCATGCCGACAGCGACGTAGGCTTTCGCCACGCCTGGCTCAAAGTTCGAGCGGCTGAGCAGCGCGGCGGTGTCGAAGCGGTCTGTGCCGCCGAAGCGGGCCGACAGCGCGACCGGGGCCGGCGTGCCGTTCACGAGCAGTTCGGCGGCCGTCCGTTTGGCGAGCGTCGTCGTGGCGTTCTGCACGCTGGGGTGCTGGCCGTAGGCCGCGACGAAGTTCACCAGTGAGGCGTTGCTGCCGGTGCGACCGAAGTTGTCGCCGGTCTTGAGGTTCAGGCCGAAGTCGACCCAGTTCTCGTAGGGACGGAGCACCGAGTCACCGCTGGCGGCGTACAAGGTCTGCCTCGCTGTCTGCAACGACGGCACACCGGCATCCCTGGCGCGCATCAGGTTGATGGTGGCCAGGTCGAGCGGCAGCCCGAGCAGGTTGTTGCGCAGCGTGTCGACGAT
This sequence comes from Microterricola viridarii, assembly GCF_001542775.1. Taxonomy (GTDB): domain Bacteria; phylum Actinomycetota; class Actinomycetes; order Actinomycetales; family Microbacteriaceae; genus Microterricola; species Microterricola viridarii_A. Next base: position 759,121 of record NZ_CP014145.1, on the reverse strand, counting down.
GAACTCGTCGATCTGGTTGGCGACCTGGTCGGTCGTGCCGTTCACGATCGAGCCGGCTGCCTCATCGGGCGAGAGTGCACCGTCGTTGTCGAAGCTGCGTGGGTTCAGGAAGCCGTCGAGCAGGGGCACGTTGCTCGTGCCGAAGTCTCTGCGCGCGACGTCATCGGTCATCATGGAGTGGCCGAAACGATAGACGACGTGGGCGAACTCGGCCACGATGGCCGGGTCGATGGTGCCGTCGTAGCCGTTCTCGTTGAAGACGATGGCGTCGATGGACGGCTGGATCGTGCGGGCGTACTCCTCGAAAACGAGGTGCTGGTACTGCATCTCGGTGACGAAACGCGCGGCCTGGAAGAGGCGCTGTTGGTAGCTCCAGTCGTCGGCCTCCGCGCCCGGGAGTCGGTCGCTCTCGCGCAGGGTCGGCCAGCTGTTCGCCTCGCCGAGATAGGCCTTCTTCAGTTCGGCGTTCGCCGGCTTGTTCAGCAGCGATTCGATCTCGCCGATCATGCGGTTGTGCTCGGAGTGGAACACGTGGTGCACCGCGGTCAGGCCGATGTTCTCGTTGCCGCGGCCGTCGCCGGTGGCGAAGTGCTCGCCGAGGATGACGTTGTCGTATCCGGTGAGCACGAGCTCGCCGCTGGCGTCGCGCACGGGGTCGCCGTTGGCGTCCAAGGCGACGCTCGGCGTGGCACCGTGGGCGATGTCGTCCAGGAAGGCGTGGCCGGTGCCTGCGGCATCCGCCGTCGAGATGGGCGCCTGGATGCTGCCCTCCACCGGGCCGGCGAGGGTGACGAGCACCGGCAGGCCGTTCGCGCCGGGCAGGAAGTTGCCGTAGAGGTCGGTCGCCAGCAGCGGCACGTCGAGCACGTCGGCGTCTGTGAGGTTGATGCCCAGCACCGTCTGGGCCTGGCTCTTGATGTCGTTCCAGGTGGCCAGGCCGGCCCGCGAGCCGTCGGGCTGCAGCCCGTCAAGCAGCCGCCCGGTGTCAACCGGCTTGCCGTCGATCAGCTGGTACTCACGGAGGAAGACCTGGTGCGACGGGTGCGAGGTGTATGTCTGGTTCTGGTCGACGAACGGCGTGGTCTGGTTGTTGTGCGAGGTGCCGTTCGGGTCTTTCTCCCCCGCCTCGTTGAAGCGGGTCGCCCGCGTCAGCGTCAGGAAGTTCGTGCGGCTGCCGGCGACGTAGAGCGGGTCGTCCGGTTGCAGCGGCACCACGATGGTGCCGTTCTCGCCCTTGTTCACCAGGTCGAGGCCGTGGTCGAAGAACTGGCCGAAGAAGCCAAGCCAGGTGTTGAACGGGGCCGACAGCCCCTCGTCGGGCGAGGTGTTCGGAATGAACAGCCGCCCCGTTGCCAGGTCTTCTGTCGACCCCGGCGTGTTCACCGCGGCGTTCAGCGCTGCCGGGTTGGCCCGGGTCTGGTCGACGATCAGGTTGCTGATGGTGCGCGGCTCGGAGTCGTAGACGAACCCGTCGTTCATGGCGTAGCAGGTGGATGCCGGGTCTGCGCAGGCGCTGGTGTCGCCGGTCTGCGGCGGGGCGGCCGCCGGCGCGGGGTCGGCCTGGCGCCACTCCTGCGGCAGCAGCTTCGGGAAGACGCGGTCTGCGGCGCCGTACTCCTGTTGGCCGGCGACCAGGTTGTTGAACGAGCCGTCGACGGTGCGCAGGCCCATCGGCAGGGCGGGAGAGGGCACGCACTTGCCGCTGACGTCGGTGACGTCGTCGCAGAGCAGCGCCCCGCCGGCCGCGTGGGCCTCGGCGAGCTGGATCTGGCGCAGGATGAATGCCAGGTCCTCCTCGATGATGCGGAAGGAGGGGTTCGTGTCCGTCGCCGCGGCCTGGGCCGGCAGCGCGTTCTGGGTGATGCTTCCCCCGAGTGCGACGGCGACGGTGGCGATGACGGCGATGACGAGACGTCGGCGGGATTGCCGCCGCTTCTGCGGTAGCGGCGAGTGGGGCTGGGGCAAGGTCAACACGGCGGATCCCTCCAACGGAGCGTCGAGACGCTGAGGCAGGCCCGATTCCGATGGAAGGCGGGGCACCATTGCCCCGTTCCAGTGGCCGGGGTTCGGGTTCCCGTGCCACAACGCCGTGTCTACTCCCGAAAGTGAGCGGAGCTCAAGTAATACCGTGTTAATGTCACCCGTTTTGGGGTACGGGTGGAGGCCCCATAAGCCGCTCTCACTCGGCATCTCGTTGACAGCGGCGTCCGGCGGTGGGCCGCGGCTGCGCTCCATCGGCACGAACTGGGTCACGCCGGCGTCCTCACGCGGGCGGGCCCGCGGCGCGAAGGCGCCCGGCGGTTTCGCGGCCTGGGCGGCGGGCAACTCGTCGTCGCCGTCGGCCAGCTCTCGGTCGCCCTCCACCCCTTCGACACCCACCGGACTCGATGCGAATCCCCGGTCAGATGCCTTATCTTCCTCTGCTGACGCAAAGGAGCCGGCGAGCGCGAGCGCACTCAACATGGCCAGGGCGGCGCCGGCGATGCTGGCGCGTCGAAGCGCCTCTCGCATTCCCGGCACACGTGTCATGGCGTCCTCGCACTCCGTGTTCGCGTCGCTGCGTCGGATCCGCAGGGGCGCGAGCGGCTTCTGGCGCGATCATAGACCCGCGGCCGCCCGTCGGTGCAAGTGACTTCAGGGCGTCTCGGCGAAAACCTCCGCCGCGATGCGGAATGCCGTGTTGGCGGCGGGCACGCCGCAGTAGACGGCGCTCTGCAGGATCACCTCGCTGATCTCTGCGACGCTCAGCCCGTTGCGCAGGCCAGCACGCAGGTGCATGGCGAGCTCCTCGTCGTGGCCGAGCGCGATGAGCGCGGTGATGACCGCGACCGAGCGGGCGCGCCGGTCCAGGCCCGGGCGCGACCAGATGTCGCCCCAGGCGACGCGCGTGATGAAGTCCTGGTAGTCGGCGGTCAGCGGGGTGGTCGCCGCGTTCGCCCGGTCGACGTGGACGTCGGAGAGCACCGCGCGCCTGACCTGCATGCCCTGCTCGTAGCGTTCCCCGTCGCTCAGCCCCGAGCCGTCCGGTCTGGTCATGCGTGTACCTCCGTGAAAGTGTTGAAGAAGCGCCAGAGCGCGTCGGCCGTCGCGGCGGGCTGTTCCGCCGGCGGCAGGTGGGCGGCATCCGGGATGCAGGCGATGGCGCCGTGCTGCACGCCGGCGGCGATCTCGACGGCTTTGGCCTCAGGCGCGACCTGGTCGTGCTCACCCCACAGCGCGAGAACGGGCATCCCGATCTCACGCAGCCGGTTTCTCACGTCGAGGCCGGCGAGCGCCTCGCAGCAGAGGGCGTAGCTTTCGTCATCCGCGCCCTGCAGAGCGTGCAGCAGCCGCCCGGTGAGCTCCGGCTCCCGCTCGATCGAGCCGGGCGCGAACCACCGGCCGGCCGAGGCACTGATCAGCGCCGAGGTGGACTGCCGGCGCACCAGCGCGGCACGCTCCAGCCAGGACTCCGGCGAGCCGAGCTGTGCCCCCGAGGCGATGATCGTGGCCGCGGAGACGAGGCTCGGATGCCGCAGCGCCAGCTCCAGCCCGGCCGCCCCGCCGAGGGAGACCCCCGCGTACAACACGGTGTCGTCACCGTCGGCTCGCACCGCGGCGGCGACGCCGTCGGCGAGCTCGCCGACGCTGAAGGGGGCGCTGGCTGCCGGGGAGCCTCCGTGCCCGGGCAGGTCCCAGGCGCGCACGCGGTAGCGCGTGGCCAGTGTCGGGGCAACCTTCTCCCAGAGAATGCTCGAGGTGCCGAGGGAGGGGCCGAGCAGCACGAGCGGCGCCTCGGCGGGGCCGATCGCGGCCGTCAGGGTGATCGTGGGGACGGTCATGATGTCTGGTCTTCCTGCTGCGCGGTGTCGCCACCACGATTCTGAATGGCCAGCTCACGGGCCAGACCGGTGTAGTCGGCTGGCGTGCTCCCGGCTGCGCGGGCACCGCGCTCGGCGAGGATGGACGCACCGGTCATGGCCAGGTTGCGGGCGACGGCGTCGTCGTGCACGACGAGCCCGTCGACGAGCCGGCGGGTGTGCGCGGTCGCGCCGAGGGCAAGCCGCAGCAGCTCGCGCAGCGTCGGCCATTCGGCGTGCCAGGAGCCGTCCGGACGCTCGTCCACAGCGAGCACCGCGGCGAGTTGCAGAGTGGCGCCCAGCTGCGGGGCGCGCAGCGCGGCGGAGCGGATCAGCACGGAGGTGGACGGGTTGCGTTTCTGCGGCATCGCGGAGGAACCGCCCGGCTCCCCCTCTGACAGCTCAGCGATCTCGGTGCGGCTGAGGGTCGCGACATCCGTCGCCAGTTTGCCGAGCGCGCCCAGCAGCTGCACGAGCGCGTCGCCCAGCTCGCTGACGGGCCAACGCTGCGTGTGCCAGGGCGCATCGGGCACGTCGAGGCCGAGTTCGGTGGCGAAGGCCGCGGGCAGAGCGGCGGCCTTGTCGGCGCCGAGCGCGTCGACCCAGGCGGCGAGGGTGCCGCCGGCGCCGCCGAGCTGGGCCGGCAGCGTCGCCGCGTCGAGGGCGCGCTGGGCCCGGCGGATGCCGCGCAGCCAGTTCGCAGCCCGCAGCCCGACCGTCGTCGGCACGGCGTGCTGGGTGAGAGTGCGGGCGGCCGCCGTCTGGTCGCGCCGCTCGCGGGCGAGGCGGGAGAGGCTCGCGTCGAGCGCGGTGAGATCTTCAGCCAGCCGGGTTCGGGCGCGGGCAGCGAGCAGCATGAGCGCGCTGTCCAGGATGTCTTGGCTGGTGGCGCCCTCGTGGGCCTCGGCGAATCCGCCGGCCCGCAGCGCCCGGACCAGCGGGATCACCGGGTTGCCGCCGGCGACCGCCGCTGCCGCGAGGGCGTCGAGGTCGGGCGCGGGGCTGGAGCGGAGCTCGGTGGCGCGCTGCTCCCGGGCCGCCGGGTCCCCGCCACGCACGCTGTCGAGGGCGCTCCAGAGCGCGATCTCGACGGTGACCAGGGCGTCGAGTACCGCCTCGTCGGCCACCAAATGGTCGTGGCCGACCGTCACGGGCGAGAGCAGCCCCCGGTCGAAGGCTGGGGCGGGTGCCTTTTCAGGTGGTGTCACATCAGAAGGCAAGGAACACGGTCTCCTTCTCGCCCTGCAACCGGATGTCGTGGTGGAGCTCACCGCCCGGCAGGCGCGTTGCGATGAGCGTAGCGCGCTCCGCGGCATCGAGCGACGACAGCAACGCGTCGCCGTCAAGCGCAGCCGCGCGCTCCAGCTGCTCATCGGTCGGCAAGCCGGCGGCCGGCAGGTAGATGCGGGTGTGCAGTTTGTCGGGCAGGCCCCGGGCAAACACGACCGCGGCGAAAAAGGGTGCTGCGCCCGCCGCGGCCCCGGGGTTGCGGGTCCAGAACTCGTAGCGGCCGTCGTCGTTCGTCGCCGCGCGGCCGAAGCCCGTGAAGGTGTGGTCATCGCGTCGTCTGGACCCCCTGGCCCGCGAGATGGTGCCGTCGGCATCCGCCCCCAGATCTCGATGAGCGCGTCGGGGATGGGGGCGCCCGCGCCGTCGTAGACGGTGCCGCCGAGCAGGGTCGCGCCCGGCGAGTGCGGGTGCACGACCTCGTGCATCTGCGGGTAGTTGGTGCCGAAGGCGAAGAAAGGCCCGACCGTCTGGCCGGGGGTGGGCACGTGGGTGCGGGTGGGCACGGATGCGGTCGTCATCAGTTGTCGCCCTCCTGCTCGAACCAGGTGGCATCCGGTCCATCGACGACAATGTCGAAGCGGTAGCCGGTGGAGATCTCCGGCGCCGTGAGATTGTGGTCGTAGACGCCGATCAGCCGGTCGCGGTCGGCCTGATTGCGGATCGAGTTGTAGATCGGGTCCAGGGCGAACAGCGGATCGCCGGGGAAGTACATCTGGGTGATGACGCGCTGGGTGAAGGAGCTGCCGAACACCGAGAAGTGGATGTGCGCAGGCCGCCACGCGTTGACGTGGTTCTTCCACGGGTATGGGCCCGGCTTGATCGTGGTGAACAGGTATTCGCCGTGCTCATTTGTGACGGCGCGGCCCGCCCCAGTGAAGTTCGGGTCGAGCGGTGCCGGGTGCTGGTCGCGCTGGTGGATGTAACGGCCAGCGGAGTTGGCCTGCCACACCTCAATCAGCTGGTTCGCGATCGGCCGCCCCAGGAGTCAAGCAGGCGGCCGCGCACCGTCATCCGTTCGCCCAGCGGTTCCCCCGCGTGTTGCAGGGTCAGGTCCGATTCGATCGCCGCAACGTCGCGCTGGCCGAAGGCGGGCGAGAGCAGCTCGATCGTCTCCGGGTCGACGAGTTTCGGGCTCTTCGTCGGATGCCGCAGAATGCTGGAGCGGTACGGCGGGAAGTCGTACATGGTGGCCGGCAGCGCCTCGCCGGCGGCCTCGCGCCGCTCGAACTCGGCGTGGAACTGCGCGATCTCACGGCTGATCTCGCCCTGAGTGGCTTGGTCGGGAGCGGCGAGCAGGCTCTCTGGCGCCACCGCGGGGCTGGGAATGAGCGTCATGGGCGCCTCTCTGCGACACGAACGGGGTTCCAGTCGAGTGTGCCAGCGCGCCCCCTCCGCGGGCAGGCAGCTCTCATTCAATGGGAATCTGTGCGACGATCGGCTCATGCCCAACTCGCCATCCGGGGATTCCAGCACCGACCGGCTGATCCGCGTGCTCGAATCGTTCACGAGCACCCGCACCGCGCAGACCGCCGCCGAGATCGGCCGCCGAGCCGGCTTGCCGGCATCCAGTGCTCACCGCATCGTCGGCGAACTCGTTGCCACCGGACTGCTCGAGCGCGACGACGACCGGCGGGTGCGCATCGGCATGCGGTTGTGGGAGCTCGCCACCCGCTCCTCGCGGGCTCTCCGGCTGCGCCAGGCGGCGCTCGGCCCGATGGAGCGGGTGCAGCGCCGGGTGCGCGAGCACACCCAGCTGGCGATCCTCGAGCAGGACGAGGCATTGTTCGTGGAGCAGCTGAGCGACCCGGACTCCGGCTCGAACGCGACCAGGGTCGCCGGGCGGCTGCCGCTGCACGCCTCCTCCTCTGGCCTGGTACTGCTCGCCTTCGGTGACAGGGCGCTGCAGGAGCGGGTGCTGGCCGGCCCACTCTCGGCGCTCACCGGCGAGACGCTCGTCGACCAGGCGGCGCTCCGACGCAAGCTCGCCGAGGTGCGCGCCCTCGGGCACGCGTTGGCGCCCGGATTCGTCGACGCGGATGCGACGGGCCTCGCCGTTCCGGTGCGTGACGAGACCGGAGCCGTGGCGGCCGCGCTCTCGGTGGTGCTGCGCCGGGGCATGCCGGTGGAGCCGGCCCTGGCCGAGCTGCGCGTTGGCAAGCTGGAACTCGAGCGCGCGTTGGGGTTCCGCGGGCGGGCGTGAGCAGCATCCGGTCGCGCCCGCGAACGGGTTGATGGCCCGTCCGCGTCAGGCGGTGCGTGCGGTCGAACGGCGCACGGTGCCGATCGTGATGAGCGCCGCGGCGGCGATGGCCGTGCCGACGAGGAGCCCCATGGATTCTGCTCCGCGCGAGTTCAGAAAGTTGACCACCCATGCCGCGGCCCACGGCATCGTGGAGATGAGTGTCACGACGGCAGCATCGCCGTTGCGAGCGAGGGCGAAGGCACCGGCGAGCAGCAGGGCGATCGCAATGAGGATGCCCAAGTTGTAGACGCCAGTGGGGACCATCCAGAAGTAGTGGTCGCCGTAGAACCGGGCAGAGAACACCCCCAACGATGTGTACGCGGTGACCAGAACGCCGACCGAGACGGCGAACCCGATCAACAAACGACCGGGCGATGCCGGCGTGCCGATGAGCCCGCAGACTGCGAGCAGGCCGAAGAAGCCGAGGGTCGTGGAGGTGAGCCCCGCCCAGCCGCCCGTGAATTGGCTGGCGGCGAACACGCCGACAATGACCAGGACGGAGACACCCAAACCGATGGGGGCTGCGCGTCGATACCCCAGCAGCGCCAGGGTGAAGGAGATCAGCCACGTTCCGTAGAGGATCACGCCGGGGTTCATGAACGGTCCGAAGGTCTGCACCACCCCCATGGGGTCGCGGGGCGCCCACGGCGCCCAGCCGTGTACGACAAAGAACACCAGGGCGATCGCCGCACCCGTCGCCAGTGCGACGGTGGCGACGCCGTCGCGCACCGGAAGCGGCAGGGAGGCACCGAACCGGGTGGCGAGCCCATTGCCGATCAGGCCGAGGGTTTCGCGTGTGCTCGGCGTGAATCGATTCTCGCCGTCGGCGACATCGAGGAGAGTTCCGACGATGGCATCTTCGTTCGCGGCCCGCCACTCACGCGGGTATGTGCGGAGCATGCGCCGGTAGCGGTCCTCGAGCGTCGGCCTCATGCGATGGCTCCGCTCGCGGCGCGCAGGGAGACCGGACGAAGCAGCAAACGACTGCGGACCTGGCGCGCGTTCGCCTCAATCCTCTGGAGCTCCAGCTCCAGAGCCTCCGACCCGGACTCCGTGACCGTGTAGTAGCGCCGAAGCCGCCCGTCGACGACCTCCTCGCCGGCGGTGGCGACGAGCTCTTGTTTGCCGAGCCGGTCCAACGCCGTGTAGAGCGTCGCGACCTTCAGGTGCACTCGGCCGCCGGAGAGCTCGGCGACATCTTGGATCATCGCGTAGCCATGCTTCCGCCCACTCACCAACGACGCCAGGATGAAGAAGGTTGGTTCACGCATCTCTGTGTCTGCCATGACGCCGAAGATACTCTTGTGATCGATATATAACCATCACTGGCTTTCGGCGTGTCGTGGCACGCTTGTGGCTCGAAGCAGGCTTCGTCGATTGATCGACCGCCCTGCACGGGCGTGGGCGAACGACATCCGGCGATTCAGAAAGCCAGACAGCAGCCTCAACAACGTGTGACAACGACCGAAGTGGTGGAGATGCCGGGAATTGAACCCGGGTCCACTGCTGTAGTCATGCGCCTTCTACGGGTGTAGCCAGTTAAGTCGTTCTACTCGGCTCCGGAATTTGCCACTGGCACCTACTCCGACAAGCCCAGCCCTCGTTTAAGTCCCTCTACACCCCGCGGCTCAATGTAGAAGCAATCTCTCTAAATGGCGCCAGGGTCCGGGTAGAGAGCATTCCCGGTCTGACGGACTTCTTTAGTGCGCTCGCTTAGGCAGCGAGGGCGAAGTCAGTGCGCTTTGAATTGGCACTTATTGTTTTTCAGAGATCGTTTACGAGATAACCCTGAATCCTCGACCCGCTTCTCGCAATTGAACAGGCAATGTCGAAACCGATCATCCCCATGAAGCAGGTCATTGTCACACGCTGTTGAGTTACCAAACACTGCGCAAGGCCGTCCTAGACGAGAACCTCATGCAGCCCTACAGTCTAGAACAGCAGCACGCAGAAATCCATTCCAAGGAGATCCCATGGCCATCACCATCACCGTCTCTGGCGAGGCCGAGCTACGCAAAGCCGCGGAACGAGCGACCGTCAAGCTCTCGGTCGGCTTCGAAGGCCCGGAGCGCGCCGACGTGCTGCGGCAGAGCAGTGCCCTGCACAGCGAGCTGACCGCCGAGCTGGGCACCATGCACTCCCCCGAATCCGGCCCGGTGCTGGAGTGGAGCAGCGAACAGCTGCGGGTCTGGGGCCAGCGGCCGTGGAGCCAGACCGGCGAGCAGCTGCCCGTCGTGTACTACTCCGCGGCATCCGTCACCGCGACCTTCACCGACTTCGCCGCCCTCTCCCATTGGGTCGGCGAGGTCGCCGTGCTCGACGGGGTGACCGTGAACGGCGTCGACTGGTCACTCAGCGACGAGAGTCGCCACGAGCTCGACAGCGCAGTGCAACGGAATGCCGTCGCCGCCGCGGTCAGGAAGGCCGAGATCTATGCGGAGAGCCTCGGCTTCACCGGCGTGATCCCGGAGGCGATCAGCGATCCGGGCCTGCTCGGCGATGATGACGCCCCGATGCCGAGGATGGCAATGCGCGCGTCGATGTCGGCGTCGGATGCCGGAGGCGACTTCACGACGCTCAAACCCGAGGAGATCCGGGTGAGCGCGGCCGTTCACGCCCGCTTCAGCGCTGGCTAGCCTTCGACCACTCGCTCAGCAGCGAGTCGGTGACGATCCTGCTCTGGATTCGGCGGCGGATGCTGCCTCGAGCTGGTCGGCGAGTTGGGTGCGGGATTTCGTGGATCTTCGCCATGGCGTCTCGGCGTCGGAGCGGCCGCCGCGCAGCCAGGGCGGCGGCTTCACGTGTGGAACCCCGTCGATCATCAGGATCTGCCAGCCGCTGGTCTCGATCGTGCGGTGGTGGAACCAACACAACAGGACACCGTTGCAGGTCTCGGTTTTGCCGCCGTCCCGGTGGGCGATGACGTGGTGGATCTCGGACCAGGCGGCCGGGATCGTGCACCCCGGGATGATGCAGCCGCCGTCGCGGAGGGTGATCGCCCGGCGTTGCTGGGCGTTGAAGACCCGATCCGACGTGCTCAGGCTGATCAGGCGGCCGTCGTCGCCGATGAGGACGGTTTGGGTGCCGCCGGCGCAGACGAACTGCTCCACCGCCCGCATCGACAAGGCCGCGTCGCAGCCCTCAATGAACCCGGAACCGCAGCGCCGGTCGAGGTCCGCCTGCCGCACCGAGACCAGAACGGTCGGGGCAGCCCCACCGATCCGGGGCGCGTCGGCGCTGCGGGCGGCACCGTCGATGAGGCTTGCGAAGACGTCGTGCCGGGCCTGCGCGGTGGCGCGCGGGTCTTTCGGGGCGTCGGGGTCGGCGTCGGTGAAGGTGGGTTTGCTGCGCGGGTTCAGGTACGCGTTCAACAATGTCTCGAACTTCGCGTCGATCTCGGGCAGCAGCGCCATTTTGCGGTGCACGAGACCGTCGCGGGTGAGGCCGGCGCTGATACCCCGCGCCTGCATGGCACGCTCCTCGACGGGCTCGGTGCCGTCCGGGTCCAGCACTTGCTCCCAAACACGCGCCTGCCCGCGGACCTCGTCGGCGCTGAATGGCAGCGGCGACTCGACGGTGGGGCCGGTCGCTGCGGCGACGAGGGCGGTCTCGGCCCGTTCCAGGTTGAGGTCACCGACCCGGGAACGGATCGGGTCCAGAGTGTCGATGATCGCGGCGGCGCTGTCGTAGCCGAGTGCGCCGGCCCGGAGTGCGGCAGATGCTGCGGGGAATGCAGCCGGGAGGGTGTCCCCGGTCAGTGCGGTGCGGGGCCGCACGGCTGCCCCGAGCCGCATCCGTTGGGTGAGGGTGCGCTCCGATGCCAGCGTGATCCGGGCGAGGAGTTCCACGGCATTGCGGCAGCCCTTCTTCGCCGAGAGGCGGTCCTCGCCGAGCTCCCGGAGGGAGCGCGCGCCGACCTCGCCGGCTAGGCGCACCCGCCACGAATCGGCGAGCATCCCAACCCTTTCGATGACCGCCGTCAGCTGTAGCAGGGGTCGTCGTGCAGCATCCGCTCGTCCACCCCGGAGAGGGCCGCCGCCATTTCGGCGTGGGCTGTGCTGACCTCGTCGGTGAGGTTCGGGGCGGCTGTTCGCATACCACAATTCTACGAGAGAATGGGGGTGTCGAACGAGTTAAATCCCTGATGTGGATAAGTTTTCGCCGTGTCAGTGGGGTGCGGTAGCGTCGGAACGGATGGGCCGATCGGGTTGGAAACCGGGCTTCGGTCGCTCGTTCCTCGCTCCCTCAGCCGACGGGAAAGAGGGACGAGGAAGAGGAGACGGGCACGGGGTTTCGACAGGCTCAACCAGCGGACCGGAGATTCCCGCTGGCTGGAAGGAGCGCCAGCGACTGAAGCCCCGACAGGGCGGGACACTGAGCCGGGTTTCGACAAGCTCAACCAGCGGGAGGGCGGGAGGGCGAGAGGGCGAGCCGGGCGCGACGTGCTAGGCGGGCGCCAGCAGCACCGCGCGGAGTCGGTCCAGGTCGTTCTGCGTCATGCCCGAGTCCAGCAGGTACTGGGTGATCGAGCCGTGCTTCTGCTCGATGTTCTGCAGCGCCGCGTCGAGCACCTCGGGCGGGCTGCCGCCCATCAGGGTGCGCAGCGCCGGAGTCTCGGGAACGCCGTGCTCGGCCATCAGAGCGAGCATTCCGTCGAGCCACTCGCCGTCGAGGTTGTCCGCGGAGCGGGCGTAGTCGGCCAACACGATGCCGCGTTCGACGCCAGCCACGAGCAGGGCCAGGGCGACAACAACACCCGTGCGGTCCTTGCCGGCCGTGCAGTGCACGAGCACACCGCCGTCGGAGTCCGCGATGTCCCGCAGTGCCGTGACGACGACATCCGAATGCTGCTCCAAGATCTTCTCGTAGAGGGCTTCCAGAGTGACATTCGCCTCGCCCTGCGAGGCGCCGGAGCCCTCGAACACGGGAAGCCGCACGGTTTCAATCCCGGTGCCGTCCAGGTCGTCCGGCATCATCGAGGCCTCAAAGTCATCGCGCAGGTCGATCACCCGGTGCACGCCGAGCCGCAGCAGATCGCCCTTGCCCGCATCCCCCAGCTTGCTCAGCCCGTCGGAGCGGAACAGCTTGCCGGAACGAATCACACCGCCCGGGGCAGGGTACCCACCCACGTCACGGAAGTTGAAGGTTCCGGCAACGGGGATGCGATCGTGCGGGTTCATAGCTCAGTCTCCGAGGTTCTTCCTGCTAGCGATGGCCCGGTCGGACTCACGCTTGTCCTGGCGCTCACGCAGCGTCTGACGCTTGTCGTATTCCTTCTTACCCTTTGCCACGGCCAATTCGACCTTGGCACGGCCGTCCTTGAAGTAGATCTGCAGCGGGATCAGCGTGTAGCCACCGTCTTTGGTCTTGTGGCTGATCTTGATGATCTCCTGCTTGTGCAGCAGCAGTTTGCGCTTGCGACGCGGCGGGTGGTTCGTCCACGTTCCGCCCTTGTACTCGGGGATGTGCACCGCATCGAGCCAAATCTCGCCGCCCTCGACAAAGGCATAACCGTCGACCAGGCTGGCGCGACCGGCGCGCAGCGACTTGACCTCCGTCCCCGAGAGAACCATTCCGGCCTCGTAGGTGTCTTCGATCGTGTAGTCGTGGCGGGCCTTGCGATTGGTGGCCACAACCTTCTCGCCACGTTCCCTGGGCACGACGGGCTCCTTCTGTCTTGGGGGTGGCCCGGCGTGTGCCGAGCAGCCTTTCACTCTAACGGATGCCGCTGCGCCGTATTGTCGCCTGCGTCGTCTCCAGCGTTGCGCCCGGCGGCGTGCCCAACGTCGTGCGCACATCGGCGGCATCGATCAGCGCCTGGTCACTGGAGGCGACGAACAGCGCGCTTCCGGCCTCCCGCAGCGCCTCGAGCGCGGCAATCATGCGCGCGGCGGCCGGCCGGTCGAGGCCGGCCGTCGGCTCGTCGAGAATCAGCAGCGGCGGTTCCAGCAGCAGGGCACGTGCCAGCGCGACGCGTCGGCGCTCACCAATCGTGAGCTCGGCCGGCCGGGCGTCGGCAAGCTCGCCGACGCCGTACTCGGCGAGCAGCGCGGCCGCCCGCCCCGCGAGCTCCCCCGCCCGCCGCCGCGGCACGGCCGGCAACAACACGTTCTCGACCACGCTGAGGTGGCCGAGCAACGTGGATTCCTGGTCGACATAGCCGAGGTGCGCGGAGCGCCGGGTGGCGACCGCATCCTGGCTCAGGCCGTCCAGTTCCTCGCCGTTCCATGCAACGGTTCCGGATGTCGGCTGCAGCAGCCCGGCGGCCACGCTCAGCACGCTCGTCTTACCCGAGCCGCCCAGCCCGGTCACGCAGTGCAGGCGAGAGGGGCGCAGCGCCACGTCAACGGAGTCTGCCAGCACGGTGACCGCGCCCGCGCGATCGGCGAAAGCCACACTCACGGCGCGGAGTTCAAGAAGCGATGCCACGGGACAGGGCCGCCTTTCGGGCTGGGATGGGTTGAGGAGAGGGCGCCCGGGATGCGGAGGGGCGCCGCGGCAGCAGGAAGAGCGCGGTGGCTCCGAGCCCGGCGACGAGCGCGGCACTGACCGCCGTGTTCACGCCGTCGACACCCACCGAACTGAGCACAAACCAGAGCGCGTAACTGCCGAGGAACACCGCGGCCAGCGGCCCGGCGAGCGTTGCCGCCATCCCGGCCAGTCGCACGTCTCGCGACGGCCAGCCGCTGGCGAGCAGCACCGTCTCACTCGCGGGGGCAGCCACGGGCGAGCCACGCCGCACAGAAGCCAGCAACACCAACCCGGCGCCTACCCCGCAGGCGGCGAGCATCAGTTGCGCCAACCCTCCCCCGCCGGGTTCGGCGGCGGCGGCGCTGAGCGCCGCGAGAGGGGCCATCACGGCGAGCACGGCACAGGCGCGCGGCAGCGACTCCGCGGGCGTGCGCCAGGCGCGCTGCACGCCCCAGAGCACTGCCGAGCGCGGCATCCGCAGGGGCTTGCTCGGTCGCGCGGGCGCCACCGGCTGATCGAGCGGGCCCGCTGACGGATCTTCACCGAGGACGCGCGCCTCGGGGCGGTACTCGAACTCGAGCACGGTGAGAAGTTCCGCCTCGCTTGCCGTGCGCGTGATCGGCGCCCGGGTCGAGCGGGACAGCGAGGAGATCACGACAGTGGCGACGACCAGCAGCGCGACGGCGATGACGGCCGCGCTCAGCGCCTGCTCTGCGGCCAGCAGCACCGCGGCGAGCCCGGCCAGGGCCAGCAATGGCAGGGCCATCGCGTAGTCTGCGGCGAACCAGCGCACGATGCGGCCGCGCCGCCAGCCGAGGCTCCTGAGCACTTCCGCCTCGCGACGACGGGCAGCGACGCCGGTCAACTCGCTGACGGCGAAGGCGCCGAGCACGGCCGCGATCGCGGTGCCCAGGAGCAGTTGAGTGCCCGCAGAGAGGCTCAGCCCCGCCCCGGCTGCTGGCCCGAGGACGCTCCATCGTTGTTCGATGACGCCGAGCTCGCCGACCTGCTGCGGCTCCGCGGCATCCATCGTGCCGAAGGCGAAGTTGCCCACGCTGACGCTGACGGCCTCGCTCTGGCTGCCGGCCACGATGACTGCCCGGTAGCCGAGGCGCTCGATGTCGCGGGCGGTTCGCACGACCGCCGTGATGCCCGCTGCATCGTAGCTGTCGACCCCGGCGACGCGCACGCGCACCGCGTCGACCTTGTTCTCCCAGGCGAAGGCAGCGGAGCGGATGTCGGCGATCGCGCCGGTCCGGTTGCCGGCGAGCCCGAGTGTGCCGAAGCCGCCAACCATGGTTCCGGGAGCGGCAGTCTGGCCGTCGCCGTCGGCGAGCAATGTGGCCTGGTTCGGTTCGTACGCCCCGAGAGGGGTCCCGGCAGCCAGCTCGGTGATCGCCTCCTCGTCGGCCACGCCGAAGCCGCCGACCGAAATGGCACCGGCGTACTCTCCCTGCCCGGTGTTACCGCGTCCCAGTTTCCGAACGGCTCCGAAGAGGGCCTCGGAATCCGTGGCCCCCTGGCGGACGGTTGTGTCCGGGGTCGAGGAGAACCCGAAACTCGATGTTTCGTCCGCGACCAGCCGACCGAAGCCGATCCCGTCGAGTCGGACCTGGTGTCGGCCGTCGGCCGTGACAACGATGTCGGTGGGCGCCGCGTCATGCACGCTGGCCGAGCTGGACAGGTCTAGTGAGTAGGGGTACAAGCTTGGAGTGGTCGGCGCATCCACGGTGCTGCCGGGCCACGGAAGTGCCACTGCGCCGTTGAAACGCGAGTCCAGCAGCGCAGAGGCGTCCACACGAACAGGAGGGAGCGCGACGCCCGGCTCACCGTTCCGGATGGCATCGGGCACGGGCGGCGGCGGGACGTAGCTCGTGTCGCCCGGCTCCTGCCGAGGGAAGTTCGGGCTCGGGCCGAAGGACTCCACGCTGAGCTCGGCACGCAGGGGCCGTAGATCCGCCGCCTCTGAAAGCAGGATGGGCACCATGGGGCCGATCCTCCCGCCGAGTAGATTGGCGTCCGGTTCCTCATTGCGCTCCGCCTTAATACGCAGGTATTCCGCGTACGCGGGCCCGGCACGGAACGCCGCCTCTGAATCGCGTTGATCCTGCAGCATGGCGGTGATCTGCCGCGCCTCAGCCGTGTCCCGGTCGCTTGCCCACCGCTCGATGGTGTCGAAATCGGTCGGGCGTTCGCCACTGAGCGCAATCAGCGGCTCGAGAAACTCTCCGGCCGCGCCGAGCAGTTGCCTCTCGGCGATCGGGTCAACGAGCGTCATCCGCTGGTCGACACTCAGGGAGCCGCCCACCGGAACCTGGATGTTCTGGCCATCACCCCAGCCGGAGTAGGAGGAAGAGCTGCCATTAATGGCCTCCAGCCACACCGCGACCTCCTCCACCCGGGGGTGTTCCCGGGAAAGAGCGCGCACGGGATCATCACGTCGGCGAAGCCGCACTCGGCGGCAGTGGCTGGTCCCTCCACGGCGGGCAGATTGGCACGATCGATCGTCAGCGCATAGGCCATCTCCGAGAGCAAGCGCTCCCCCAGCCCGTCGTCACCGATCAGCCGCACCGTGGCCCGGAAGCTCTCGGGTGCCGAGACAGGCTGATCCTGCATGACGGGGATGCGGATCTCGGCCTGCCGATACCCTCGATCGGGCAGCGCAATCTGCGCGATCGGCGCGGCCACGTCGACGCCGGGCAGCTGGCGTATCGCCTGCACGTCATCCAGGGTGAGCAGTTTCTCCCCGGCGTACAGCGAGTTCGGCGCCAGCAGTGTCGGCGCTTCGCCACCGTCATCCGCCGTCACCAGAATGTCGTAGATCCCGCGTGAGGCGGGGTCGACGCTGGCGCCGAGAGCAGCTGATGCCGCATTCTGCAGCAGCGCTGAACCCAACAGCAACACGGCCACGAGCCCGACGGTCACGGCGCGCAGCGGCGCGCGCATGAACCGTCGGACCGGGCCGGGCACTAGACCTTCAGATACCTGGATATGGCGAAGTTCGCCGAGAACGCGGCGAGCACGGCGCCGACCACGAGCAGGATCGGCACGACGATGAGGGCGTCTTTCACGTCGACGAAGCTGGTGAACTGCATGGCGCCGCCCAGATAGCCCTGCACGAAGAAGTGCACGATACCCACGACCGCGCCTCCGGCCAGGAGTGAGCCGAGCAACGCGGCGAAGACACCCTCCAAGACGAACGGCGTCTGGATGAACCGGTTGGACGCGCCCACCAGGCGCATGATGCCGATCTCCCTGCGGCGCGAGAACGCCGACAGCCGGATGGTGGTCGCGATCAGCAGCACGGCGGCGATCAGCATGAGCGCGGCAATGCCGATAGCCGTGTAACTGGCGGCGTTCAGCACCGAGAAGATCTGGTCGAGATAGCGCCGTTGGTCGGTGACCGTCTCGACGCCCGGCATGGTGCCGAGGCTCTCGGAGAGCACGGCGGCGTTGGACGGATCGATCAAGTTCACCCAGAACGTCTGGTTGAGCTGGTCGGCCGTCACATACTCGGTGACCGGGTTGCCCTCGAACTGCTTCTGGAAGTTCGCGTAGGCCTCGTCGTGGCTCTCGAAGTAGAACTTGTCGATGAAGGGCGCCAGCACCGGGGACTCGAGCTGAGCCTTCACGGCCGCGATCTGGTCGTCGGTCGCCTCACCGCCGGCGCAGGACTCCCCCGGCGAGATGTCGGTGCAGAGGTAAACGGCGACCTGCGCCTTGTCGTACCAGACGTTCTTCATCTGCGAGATCTGCATCTGCATGAGCACAGCCACGCCCACGAAGGTCAGCGAGATGAAGGTGACGAGCACGACGGATACCACCATCGACGCGTTGCGGCGCAGGCCGTTCGCAGCCTCACCGAGGACTAGACCGATTCTCATTTCGTCGGTCCCACTTCTTGTGCACTGCTCGGATCGGTTTTCTCGCCAGGGGCGCGGAGGCCGAGCCGCTCGGCCAGCCCCAGCTGCTCGGGGGCCTCGTGCCGGGAAACCGGCAGCAGCGGGCGGATCATGCTGCCCGTCACCGGGGCGGGCGGCGGCGCAGGGGGCGCCGGCGGGGTGGCCAGGGCCGCTGCCGTGACGGCGGCCGCGGCATCCGTCACCTCATCGCTGAACTCGGGCTCGACGTAGAGGGGCTGCGACATGGTGCTGGTGGGCACAGCGTTGGTGGGCACCGCACTGGTGCGAACAGCGTCGGTGTGCACGGCGCCGGTGTGCACGGCGCCGGTCGTCGGTGCGGCCTGCGGCGTTGATGACGTGTCGGATGCAACGGCCAGGATCGGCACGGCGCTCGTGGCGTATCCGCCGTGGCGCTCATCACGCACGATGGTTCCGGCGCTCAGCTCGAGCACGCGGCGCTGCATCTGGTCGACGATGGCGGCCTCGTGGGTGGCCATCATGACGGTCGTGCCGCCGGCGTTGATGCGTTCGAGCAGGGTCATGATGCCAGCGCTCGTGGTCGGGTCGAGGTTTCCGGTCGGCTCATCGGCCAACAGCACCTGCGGCTTGTTCACGATGGCGCGGGCGATCGCCACACGCTGCTGCTCACCGCCGGAGAGTTCGTGCGGGTAGCGCTGGGCCTTGCCGTCGAGGCCGACCATCTTGAGCGTGTCCGGAACGGCTTCCTGGATGTAGCCGCGCGACTTGCCGATCACCTGCAGGGTGAAGGCGACGTTGTCGTAGACGGTCTTGTTCGGCAGCAGGCGGAAGTCCTGGAAGACGACGCCAAGATTGCGCCGGAAGTACGGGATCTTGCGGTTCGAGATGCTGCCGAGGTCCTGGCCGAGCACGTGAATGCTGCCGCTGCTCGGTTTCTCCTCTTTCAGCACGAGTCGCAGGCAGCTCGATTTGCCCGAGCCTGAGGCGCCTACGAGGAAGACGAATTCTCCCCGGAGAATTTCAAGGTCGATCGCGTTCAGCGCCGGCCGTGTGGTTCCCGGGTATTTCTTGGTGACGTGGTCAAAGCGAATCATGACACTCCGAGCTTAGGCAGGGGTGCGAAGAAACGGCGCAGCGACGCGCCACGTCTCAGCGTGGCGGTGAGCTTAGTGGGCGCCCTTGCGCCAGCGGATGCCGGCAGAGATGAAGCCGTCGAGGTCGCCGTCGAACACATTGCTCGGGTTGTTGACCTCGAAATCGGTGCGCAGGTCCTTGACCATTTGGTACGGCGCGAGCACGTAGCTGCGCATCTGGTCGCCCCAACTGGCCGTGATGTTGCCCGCGAATTCCTTCTTCGTGGCGGCCTCCTGCTCGCGCTGCAGCAGCAGCAGGCGGGACTGCAGAACGCGCAGCGCGGCGGCGCGGTTCTGGATCTGGCTCTTCTCGTTCTGGCAGCTGACGACGATTCCGGTCGGCAGGTGGGTGATGCGCACGGCGGAGTCCGTCGTGTTCACCGACTGGCCGCCGGGGCCGCTGGAGCGGAACACGTCGATGCGAATGTCGGCCTCAGGCACGTCGACCGACTGGGCCTGCTCGATCAGGGGCACGACCTCGACTGCGGCGAAGCTGGTCTGGCGCTTGCCCGCCGCGCCGAACGGCGACATCCGCACCAGGCGGTGGGTGCCGGCCTCGACACTCAGGGTTCCGAAGGCGTAGGGGGCGTCGACCTCGAAGGTGGTCGACTTGATGCCCGCCTCCTCGGCGTAGCTGGTGTCGAGCACGCGCACCGGGTACTTGTGCTTCTCGGCCCAGCGCAGGTACATGCGCATCAGCATCTCGGCGAAGTCGGCTGCGTCGACGCCACCCGCGCCTGCGCGGATCGTGACGACGGCCGGGCTCGGGTCGAACTCGCCGTCGAGCAGCGTCTGCACCTCGAGCTCGCCCATGAGCTTCTGCAGGCTGGCCAGCTCGGAGCGTGCCTCCTGGGCGCTGTCCTCATCGCCGGCCTCATTGGCCAGCTCGACGAGCACCTCGAGGTCGTCCAGCCGACTGCCGATGCTGGTGATCTTGGCAAGCTCCGCCTGGCGGTGGCTCAGCGCGCTGGTCACCTTCTGGGCGTTGTCGGTGTCATCCCACAGGTCGGGGGCACCGGCGGCCTCGCTCAGGCGGGCGATGTCGGCGGCGATGGAATCCACGTCGAGTACGGCGCGAATGTCGCCGAAGGTGGACCGCAGGGCGGCAATCTGTTCCGAAATATCGAGCTCAATCATGTCGGCACCAGCCTACCGGCGCGACGCGCGGCGTCGCGAAAGGCGGCAGCCCATTTCCAAGGAAACCTCCAAATCAGTGACCGACAGGAAAGCAAGCCGCTCCTCGCTCCCCCGCATTCCGCAGCCCGCGTCATCCGCGACGCCGTGGCTGGGCATAGCATCGGAGGACCATGTCTGCACCCGCGCGCCCCTTCTCCATGCGCTCGGTCGCACTCGCCGCCTTCCTGCCGACGCTGCTGTTCTCGATCGGCGAGGGCGCGATCATCCCGCTCATCCCCTTGGTCGCGCACGACCTCGGCGCATCACTCGCCGTCGCCGGGCTGCTTGGCGGGCTCGTCATGGTCGGCACGGTCGTCGGCGACATCCCGAGCGGCGTGATCGTCAGCCACATCGGCGAGCGCACCGCCATGATCTGGGCGGCGCTGTTGGCCGTCATCGCCGTGCTGATCTGCCTCGCGGCACCCAACGTGCTCGTGCTCGGCATCGGTGTGTTCATCGTCGGGCTTGCAACCGCCGTGTTCGGCCTGGCCCGCCATGCCTTCCTGACCACCTACGTGCCCCTTCAATACCGGGCCAGGGCGCTCTCCACTCTCGGCGGCGTGTTCCGCGCCGGCTACTTCGTCGGACCGTTCCTCTCCGCCGCCGTGATCCACTTCAGCGGCGGCACGCAGGCCGTGTTCTGGGTGTTCATCGTCTGCTGCCTCGCGGCCACCGCCGTGCTGATCCTGCTCCCCGACCCGGCCAGCACATTCGGGCCCGCGCAACGCCGCGCGGATGGGCCGGCAGGCGACGGCCTGTTTCGCACAATCTGGCAGAACCGCGCCGTGCTGCTGCGGCTCGGCACCGCGGTCGGACTGATCGGCGCCATGCGCGCCACCCGCCTCGTGATCCTGCCCCTCTGGGCCGTCAGCATCGGCATCGGGCAGACCGACACGGCGCTCATCATCGGCATCGCCGGCGCCGTTGATTTCGCCCTGTTCTACGTCAGTGGCCACATCATGGACCGCTACGGGCGGCTCTGGAGCGCGCTCCCCTCGATGCTCGGGCTCGGCTCCGGCTTCCTCGTGCTCGCTTTCACCCACGACCTCCCCGCCGCCGTGCAGTGGTTCATCGTGGTGGCGATGTTCCTCTCCGTCGCGAATGGCATCGGCAGCGGCATCATGATGACTTTGGGCGCCGATCTCGCCCCGCGCGGGAATCCCGCGCCGTTCCTCGGCGCGTGGCGCTTCGCCGGCGACTTCGGCTCCGCCGCGGCGCCGCTCGCCGTCGCCGGCATCACCGCCATCGCGTCGCTCGCCCTGGCCAGCGGTGTCGCCGGTGTGGCCGGACTCCTCGGCGCCGGCATGCTGCTGCGCTACATCCCCCGCTACCTGCCGCGCGCAGCCACTCACCCTGCATCGAAATGACAGTTGAGCGTGTTCCCGAGCCCCGGGAACACGCTTGACTGTCATCTCGGCGCGGGCCCACTACCGGAACATTGAGCGGGCCGTCGAGCTGACCTCGAGGCGGATGCCCTCCGGTACGAACACGGTGAGCACGGGCGGTCGCCACCAGGCGCTCAGTGTCACCAGCGCCGAGGCACCGTCCGGGCTGCCCGCGTGCTCGACCCGCAGATCCTCCAAGGATCCGTGCGGCACGGCAGCTAGGTGTTCGAGCGCCGCGGCGCGCACATCGACGTCGCTGACCGCGACGGTGAGGCCGCCAGGCGTCAGGTGCACCGCACTGAGCTCGAACGCCTCCGCGCCGGCGAGCGCTGCACCGTCCGCGACACTGAGCAATCGTTTGCGCTCCAATGACAGCGAAGTGGCGGCGACGACGAGCAGGATCAGAACCAGGGCGAAGGCGCCGTAGAAGATGGTCAGGATCAGGCTCGAGCCGTCCTCCCCGCGCAGCCGCCCGGTCACGGTTGCGCTCCCCAGAACTTCGAGACGCGTTGGGTAGCGGATGCCGCCAGCGGCACGCTCGTACTCTGCCGCAGGCCGAGCACCTCCGGCACGAACGGCAGCGCCACCGTGAGGCGCACGCTGACCGTGACGGTCTCCCCGCGCACCAGGCAGCCGGGTTGCCCATTCGTGCAGTCGAATGCGAGCGCTCCGGCCTCGGCGCCCAACCCGTAGTCCGCGAGCGTCACGGCGAGCGCTCGCGCCGCGGCGGCCTGCCCGGCCTCCTCGTCATCGGCGAGCACGAAGGCCCTGGCGGCTTGCCGCGCCGCGCCCTCCGCGGCGAGCGCGCCCGCCTGCAGCGCAGAGACGGCGAGCACGAGGTAAACCAGCGGCACCATCAAGATCAGGCCCACGGTGAGGAACTCGAGCGAGGCGGAGCCCCGCTCAGTCCGGAAGCTCCAGCGCCGCATGCCCGGTCACCTCCAGAGCCGACTCGATTCCGAACAGCCCGATCACGGGCAGCGGCGTGACGACGCGCACCTCCGTGCTGCGCAGATCGGCCACCTCGGTGTAGCCGGCCGTCACGTGGGTGGCGTACGCCGGCCCGATGCCGATGCTGATCAGCTCGCGGGTGCGCTGGGCACCGTCGTCCAGCGTCGCCCCGGCAAGTGCTGCCAGCCGTGCTCCCTCTGCCGCGGCATCCTGCACCGTGTTGCGGATGTGCAGGGCCAGAGCCAGCTGGATGACGGCTAGGCAGAGAAGGGTGAGCAGCGCAGCAACCATCGTGAACTCGGCCAGCGCACTGCCGCGTTCGTCGTGCCTCAAGCCGCCGGCCATCTCCGGCTCAGAACGTGAGGACGCGCTGGATCGCCTGATCGAACACCTGCGCGAGCGCCGTGCCGGCCAGCCCCCAGATCAACACCACGAGGCCCGCCGTCATGAGCGAGATGAGCACCCAGCCGGGCACGTCGCCGCGCTCCTCTGAGCTCAGTCGTGTCATTCCAGTGAATCGGGACATGGTTCCCTTCCTTCCTGTTCAAAACCCGGCCTGGAGCACGAACACCCCAGGGAAGATCGCAAAGATGACGGTGAGCGGCAGGATCAGGAAGATCAGTGGCACCAACATGAGCACTTCCTTCTTGCCGCCGCTCTCCATCAACTCCCGCTTCGCGACGCCGCGCGCGTCGCTCGCCTGCGCCCGCAGCACCTCGGCCAGCGGCGTGCCGCGCTCCAGCACCGCGACCATCTGGTCGATGCAGCGGGCGAGCGCTGGGATGCGGAGTTCGGTGGCCAGCTCGTGCAGGGCCACGGCGAGCGGGATGCCGGCATGCACCCGGCCGACGACGGCACCGAATTCGGCCGCCAGCTCGCCGGAGCTGGCCCGGGCGACCCGGGCCAGGGCGTCCTGCAGCCCTTCCCCCGCCGAGAGGCTCAACGTCAGGAACTCGAGGACCAGCGGTAACTCGCCCTCGATTCGCCGCAGCCTGGCTCGCGCGCGCCGGCGCAACAGCAGCTCCGGCACGGCGCCGCCCACCAGGAAGGCGGTCGGGGGCAGCGCGATCTGGGCGAGCGGCGGCAGCGTGCTGAGGCTGGAGCCGGTGACGGCGACCGCCAGGCCGAGGGCGAGCCCGAGCACCGCGGCGAGCAGTTGTTCGGTGCGGAACTGCACGACGCTGCGGGTGGATCCGGACTGGCGGAGGCGCCGGGCCAGCAGCTCGGAGCCGCCGAGCACATCGCCCAGCCCGGCAGCCGCGCGAGCCACGGCGGGGCCGAACAGGGTGCCGAGCACCGGCAGCGGGTCGACGGTGTGCCGCTCGGCACGCTCCCTCGCGGCCTCCGAGATGTCTCCGAGGTACGGCGCGATCCGGTCGATCAGCCGGGCCCGGCGCAGCCGCGGGGTGAGCGCGACGAGCGACCAGAGGCCGAGGCCCAGCGTGCTACCCAGCGCGAGCGCCCAGCCGGAGAGGGCGCTCACCGGAACCACCGCGGTTCCTCCGGCAATCGGCCGAGCCTCAGCATCACCCGGTAGGCCACGACGGAGACGAGCAGACCGCCCAGGATCAGCAGCGACCCTGCCGGGGTGTCGTAGGCCAGTGCCGCCTCCGGCCGGGAGGCGAGCAGCAGCAAGACAATCCACGGTGCGGCGACGCCCAGCCGGGCCGCATTGACCACCCAGCCCTGGCGGGCCTTCAGCTCCGCGCGCACCGCGGCATCCTCGCGCAGGGAACCGGCGAGGCTCCGCAGCACGGCGGTCAGCTCCGTGCCGCCGACCTCACGCGCCATCCGCAGCGCTTCCAAGATCCGGTCGGCGACAGGGTCGGCGAGCGTGTCCTTCAACCGGTCGACGCTCCGGTCGAAGTTGGCGCTCGCCCGGTAGTCGCGCTCGAAGTCGGCGAAGGGTGCGCGGGTGCTGGGCGGTCCGGCCCGTGCGACACTGCTCACGGCATCCGGCAGCGAGAGTCCGGAGCGCACGGCCGAGACGAGGTGGTCGACGACATCCGGCCACACCTCCCGGTGCGCGGTGCGTCCTGCCGCGGCCCGCCAGCGCACGAGCAGCAGCGGAAGCAGGAGCGCCGCGGCGCCGGTCAGCACGGCGAGCGCGGTGATGCCGAGCAGGGCCTGGGCGAGACCAGCGGCCAGGACCCCGAGAACAATCGAGAGGGCCGCGAAGGCGAGCGGCGGCACCCCGCGCAAGCCAGCTTGGGCGAGCAGTCGGGTCGCGCTGGCGCGGACACCGGATGCCGCGGCGCCAGCAACCGGCCGTGCCCGCCCGGCCGGCCAGAACACCGGCGAGAGCGCCAGCAGCAGCCCTGCCCCGAGTAGCGCCCCGAGCAGCACAGCCACAAGGCCGCTCATTCCGGTCCCTGTCCGAGCACCACCGCCGGATCGAACCCCGCCGAGCGGAACTTCTCCAGCTTGGGCGGCTGCGTGCCGAGCGCGTGCAGTTCGCCGTCGCGGCGCTCGAACAGTGGCTCGGCCTCGACCTGGTCGTCGACCACGCGGCCGGTCACGGCGAGGATCTCGGCCAGTCGGCGGGTGCCGTGCCTGTCCATCTCGCAGTGCACCACGATGTCGACGCAGCCGGCCACCGTCGGCAGTACGAAAGCGGAGTCGATGTTGCGCCCGGCCAGTAGCGGCAGCGTGCTCAGCTTCACGAGTGCGTCGCGCCCCGAGTTGGCGTGGATCGAGCAGGCGCCCGGAATCCCGCTGTTCAGAGCGAGGAGCAGGTCGAGGCTCTCCGCCTCGCGCACCTCACCGACCACGAGCCGGTCCGGCCGCATCCGCAGCGACTCCTTGATCAGCCGGCGCAGGGTGATCTCGCCGGTGCCCTCCAGGCTCGGCTGCCTGCACTGCATCGCCACGACGTCGCGCGCCCGCAGGTCGAGCTCGAAGGTCTCCTCGACCGTCACGATGCGCTCGCGGTCGCGCGCGGCCCCGAGCAGCGCGTTCAGCATGGTCGTCTTGCCCGCTTGCGTGGCGCCGGAGACGAGGATGTTCTGCCCGGCCAGCACGCACATGCGCAAGAACTCGGCTGCCTGTCGGTTGAGCGAGCCGGCCGCGACGAGTTGGTTGAGGGTGCGGATGCGGCGGCTGAACTTGCGGATGTTCACCGACCAGTAGCGCGCCGTCACGTCGGGGATGACGACGTGCAGACGGCTGCCGTCCGGCAGCGAGGCGTCCACGAACGGCGAGCTGAGATCCACCCGCCGGCCGGAGCTCTGGAGCATCCGCTCGACGAGTTCGCGCACCTCGCGTTCACCCAGCACCGTAGTGGTGAGCTGCGCCACGCCGGACCGGGCCACGAACACCCGAGTGGGCGAATTCACCCAGATCTCTTCGATCTCGGGATCATCGAGGTACGGCTGCAGCCGGCCGAAGCCGGTGAGCGAGGCGACGGCCTCGCGCGCGGCCTGCTCCTCGTCGTGGATCAGCGGCAGCGCCGTGCCCAGCGCCCGCTCGCTGTAGCGCCGCACCTCGTCGCGCACAAAGCTCTCGGCGAGGGCGGAATCGGCGGCCAGATCGACGCTCTCCCGACGCACCCGCGCACGCACCTGCTCGGTGATCATGCGCACGGCCTCGCTCATGCCGACCATGATGCTCCTTTTGCCGGAACGGCGCAGAAGTTATCCACAGGCTCCGCTTCCACCTAAACTGGGGAGGCACTCGCGGGAGTGGTGAAATTGGCAGACACGCAGGATTTAGGTTCCTGTGCTTTCGAGCGTGAGGGTTCAAGTCCCTTCTCCCGCACCGTGATTGGCCCGCGCGAGCATGCCGGTGGCCACGGCCGAGGCGACCACGGTGACGAGGGCGCCGAGCAGGATCCCGGCATCCTCCCCGCTGACCAGCACTCCGCTCTGGAGGCCGAGGGTGACCGCGGCCACGGGAACGCCGAGCTGCCCCGCGGATGCCGCGGCCTGCAGCAGCGGCAGCCGGGCCAGCCGTGCGGCGAGGTGTGCCAGCACCGCCGCGGCGCCCAGGCTGACCCCGAGCAGGAGCATCTGAGGGTGGCTGATGAGCCCGTGCAGGTTGATCGATGCGCCCAGCCAGACGAAGAAGAACGGGCCGAAGAAGCCCTCCGTGATGCCGAACAGCTGCCTGGCCAACCGCCGGGGCTCCCCCGCGGCGGCCAGCACCAGCCCCAGCGCGAACCCGGCCACCATGATCGAGACGGAGCCGAGCTGCGCCACCGATGCAAAGGCGAACAAGACGAGCAGACTGAACCGCAGCTCCAGCGCGAAGCCGCGCTCCTCGGAGAAGTGGTGAAGCCGCTCACGCAGGTCGGTGCGTCCGAACCGGATCAGCAGCAGCGCCAGCAGTGCCGCCGCCACGGCGATACCCAGACCGGTGAGCGCCACCTGCAGCACGCGAGCTGGAGCAAGCACCATCGGCAGCGCGACGATGCACGCGACGTCCGCGATCGCGATCTGGGCGACCAGTTGGGCGGTTGAGCGCCCGCCCAGGCCCGACGATTGCAACATGGGCAGCACCAGCGCGGCGGATGACGACGCGATCAGCACCCCGTACAGCGCCGCGTGGCCGGTTCCGAACACGCCCGCCATCAGAATCGCGAGCACGACGGCCCCGAGCCCGACGAGCGCCGCGCCGAGCGCGCCCGGCCCGATGGCGGCTCGCACGGCGGGGTCGCGCACGGGAACATGCGAGCCGACCACGACCATCGTGAGACCGAATCCGATGTTCGCCAACAGGGTGACCGTGCCGTCCGTGGAATCGAGCAGGCCGAGCCCCGACGACCCGATCAGCAGCCCGCCGGCCAGCTCCCCGACGACCGCCGGGATGCGCCAGCGTGCCCGCGCAGCGAGCAACGGCCCGAGCAGTCCGACGAGCACAACCAGTGCGAGCAGCGTGAACGTCACAGTCGTCACGTTACGCCGCCGCGAACGCAGCGCAACGGTGGTCGCCGAAGGTGCTGCCGACCGCGCTGCGCTTCAGAAGGCGAGGTGCTCCGGGCGTTGCACCGTGCGGCCTGCGCGCACTCCATTGAGTTGGTGCACAGCGCATGCCGCATTCCACGAGATCCGCCCGTCACAGTGTCACTCGGGTGCCCGATTCCGGCCCTGAATTGGTGTCAGCACTCTCCAATCCGTTTCGCTATCATGTAGGTATGCCTAAGCTAATCTCGCCTGAGTCGCACGCTGCCGAAACCGTCTCTTCCGAGGACGCGCTCGCGCTCGGCGCGCGCCTGCGCACCGAGACGCATGATCAGCACCGCTCCACCGAGACGCGCACATTCATCGTCGAGCTGATGAAGGGCGAGCTGACGCTGGCCGACTACACCCGTTACCTCGCGCAGCTGGCGTGGGTCTACGAGGCGCTCGAGTCACGCACCCCCCGCGCCGACGACTTCGCAATCTACGACGTGCGCCTGAACCGCCTCCCCGAGATTGAGAGCGACCTCGTCGCCCTCGGTGCAGCAGACTGGCGCAGCAGCCACCCCGCGCTGCCCTCCACCCAGCGCTACGCCGAGCGCCTGCGCGAGCTTGTCGCGACCGACTCCCCCGCTACGTGGCGCACCACTACACCCGCTACCTCGGCGACCTCTCCGGTGGCCAGGCCATCTCGCGCCTGGTGGCTCGCCACTACGCCGCCACCGATGAGCAGCTCGCCTTCTACCGTTTCGACGGCATCGAGAACCACGTGCACTTCAAGCGCGAGTACCGCGAGCAGCTTGACGCCCTCCCTCTCAGCGACGAGGAGTCCGCAGCTGTTGTCGACGAGGCGCTGGCCGCCTTCGAGTTCAACGGCGCGCTGTTCGACGAGCTGCACACCCCAGCAGTCGCAGCGTAGTCGTGCGCATCACCGCCAGCGTCAGCGACGACCTCGTCGGCCTGCTGGGTGACGTCGGCACGATCATCTTCTACCTCATCGTCTGGGGTTTGGTCTTCGCAGGCACCGCCCTGTTCTTCGGCATTTTCGTTCCCTTCGTCACCGGCGACTCGCTTCTCTTTGCCGCCGGTCTCATCGCGGCCAGCGCATCCGGCGTCGACATCTGGGTGCTCACCATCGGCGTCGGTATCGCGGCGTTCCTCGGCGACCAGGTGGGCTTCCTGCTCGGGCGCCGATTCGGCAGGCCGTACCTCGACAAACGCGGCGGACCGCGCACACAGAAGGCCATTGCGAAGACCGAGTGGTTCTACACCACCTTCGGCTGGTGGTCTGTCGTGATCGCCCGCTTCGTTCCATGGGGACGCGTGTTCATCCCCGTGATCGCCGGTGTCGGCCGGATGGCATACCTGCGTTTCGTCACCGCCAATCTCGTCGGAGCGCTGGCGTGGGGCGTCGGCATCACGCTGATCGGCTACTTTGCCGCATCCATTCCCGCGGTGAAGGCCGGCTCCTATGTCATCGCCGGAATCGTGATCACGGCATCGATCATCGCGGGCATCCGCGCATGGCGCTCTGACAAGGCCGAGCGCGCCGAGCTCGCGGCGCACCCAGTGACGCCAGGCGCGCCTACATCCGAGGGATGATCTTGGGCCAGCCCCCGGCTCAGGCGCCCGCTGGAAAGCTAGACTTCCAGACGTGATCCATACCGCTCTCATCCCCTGGCTCGACCCGGAAGTCATCATTGCTTCGGCCGGCCCCTGGGCGCTTGTGGTGGTGTGCGCCATCGTCTTCTCTGAGACGGGACTCCTGGTCGGCTTCCTGCTGCCCGGCGACACGCTTCTGGTCATCTCCGGCCTGCTAACACACACCTCTCTGGTGTTCGGCGTCGACATCTGGTGGGTCTGCCTCGCGATCAGCGTCGCCGCCTTCCTCGGCGGCGAGGTCGGCTACCTGATCGGCCACAAGCTCGGCCCGACGGTCTTCGAACGCAAGGAATCCGGGCTGTTCAGCGTCTCGAACGTGCGCCGCACCAACGCCTTCTTCGAGCGTTTCGGCGCGCTGGCGATCGTGCTGGCCCGCTTCGTGCCCATCGTGCGCACCTTCGCCCCCGTCGCCGCCGGCGTCGGGCACATGAACTACAAGAAGTACTCGCTGTACAACGCGATCGGCGCGCTGCTCTGGGGCGCCGGCCTCACCTACTTCGGCTTCCTGCTCGGATACATCCCGCCGGTGGCGCACTTCGTGCAGTCGTACATCGACCTGATCCTGCTCGGCGCGGTCACGATCACGCTGATCCCGACGATCTGGCACTACATCAGCTCGATGGTCAAGGCCAAGCGGTCGAGTGCTGCCGGCCCCGACGGTGTGACGGATGCCGCAGAGGCCGCCGCACTGGCGCTGGACCCCGAGGTGCTCAACGGCACCAAGGACCACGAGTAGCCCCAACAGGCGCGCCGCTAAGCGTGTGAATGGTCCTCGTGGGCCGCGTGGGTGGCCGGCTCCAGCTGGAACGTGGAGTGGGCCACATCGAAGTGATCCTCGAGGCACGCGCTGAGCTCGTCGAGCAGGCAACCACCGGAATCCCCGCTCAGCACCTCAGGCTCCACCACGACGTGCGCGCTGAAGACGTGGCTGCCGGTCGTGATCGCCCAGACGTGCACATCGTGCACATCGACGACGCCGGGGGTGCGCAGCAGGTGCGCACGGATGTCGGCGACATTGGTGTCGGCCGGCACCGCCTGGCTGAGCACCCGCAGCACGTCCCGCAGCAGCGAGTAGGCGCGCGGCGCGATCATCACGGCGATCGCAAGCGAGGCGATGGCGTCGGCCTTCTCGAAGCCGGTCGTCATGATCACGACGGCTGCGATGATGACCGCCACCGATCCGAGCATGTCGCCGAACACCTCGAGGTAGGCGCCGCGCATGTTGATGGAGTCTTTCGCTCCCCCGCGCAGCACGAACATGGCGGCCACGTTCGCGGCCAAGCCGAGCACCGCCACCAGCAGCATGGTGCCGCCCTGCACCTCGGGGCCGCCGGACTCGGTGAGCCGACGGATGCCCTCGATGCTCACGCTGACGGCGACGACGGTGAGCACGACCCCGTTGAACAGCGCTGCGAAAACCTCGGCGCGCTGGTAGCCGTAGGTCTGCCGTTCGTTGGCCGGCCTGGCGGCGATGACCGTCGCGACCAGCGCGATGATCAGACCGGTGAGGTCGGAGAACATGTGGCCGGCGTCAGCCAGCAGCGACAGCGAACCGCTGAGGAGGGCGCCGACGACCTCGACCAGCAGGAACACGCCGATGATGCCAATCGCGACGAGCAACCGCGTGCGGTTGGTCGTGCGATCGGCGTGGCTGTGGTCGTGTCCCATGGGCTCAACGCTAGGCGGTGTTCCGCACACCACGCCAGCCCATATGCCTAGTTAGGAATGAGTGCCATTCTCAATAGCCTCGAGCAGCACCGGAATCAGCGCGGCGACCGCGCGGGCGCGGTGGCTGGTGGCGTTCTTGACCTCGGGTTCCAGCTCGGCGGCCGTGACCGTCGAGCCCTCCGGGATGAAGATCGGGTCGTAGCCGAAGCCGTGGGCGCCGGAGACGGCTGTGGCCAGGCTGCCCGGCCAGACGCCGTCAGCCACGTGCTCGAACGCCGCCTCCCCCTCGACCGCCGCGGGCATCACGAGTGCGATTGCGCAGTGGAAGGCAGCGGAACGGTGCGGCGCACGGATGTCGGCCAGCTGATCGAGCAGCAGCTGCGTGTTGGCGAGGCTGTCACCGTGCCCACCGGCCCAGCGTGCCGAGAAGATCCCCGGCGCTCCACCCATCACGTCGACGCTGATCCCTGAGTCGTCGGCGAGGGCGATCCGACCGGTGTGCGCGGCGGCCGTCCTGGCCTTGATCAACGCATTCGCGGCGAACGTGGTGCCGTCCTCGACCGGCTCAGGGCCGTCGTAGGCGTGCACGACGGCATCCGGGAGCACCTCGGCGAGGATCCGCTGGAACTCCTCCACCTTGTGCTGGTTGTGGGTGGCGAGCACGAACTCGATGCTCATGCGCCGGCGCCATCGAGCGGGGTCGCCAGGGCGGCCAGCTGCAGCTCGGTGAGGGTCGCGGCGCCACCGACGGCGAGGTCCAACAGCGAGTCCAGCTCGCGGCGGTCGAACGGGGCGGCCTCGGCCGTTCCCTGCACCTCGACGAAGAGCCCGCGGCCCGTGACGACGACGTTCATGTCGGTCTCGGCGCGCACGTCCTCGGTGTATGCCAGATCGAGCATGGGCTCGCCGTCGATGATTCCGACGGAGACGGCGGCGACGCTGTCGATCAGCGGCTGCGCCTTCTGCGCGAGGAACTTCTTGTTCTTGCCCCACTCGAGCGCGTCGGCCAGGGCCACGTAGGCTCCGGTGATGGCAGCGGTGCGGGTGCCGCCGTCGGCCTGCAGCACGTCGCAGTCAATGACGATGGTGTTCTCGCCGAGCGCCTTCATGTCGACGACTGCGCGCAGGCTGCGGCCGATGAGCCGGCTGATCTCGTGGGTGCGGCCGCCGATCTTGCCCTTGACCGACTCACGGTCCATGCGCGAGTTCGTGCTGCGCGGCAGCATCGAGTACTCGGCGGTGACCCAGCCCTTGCCCTTGCCGGCCATCCAGCGCGGCACGCCGTTGGTGAAGGAGGCCGTGCAGAGCACCTTGGTGCGGCCGAAGGAGATCAGCGCGCTGCCCTCGGCCTGGTCACTCCAGCCGCGCTCGATCGTGACGGTGCGCAGGTCGCTGACGGATCGCCCATCGACGCGTACAAGGTCGGAGCTGTTCAAGGTGGTCACGGGGTCTCCTAAAGTGAGGGCTTGGTGAAGTGTGCGGGTGCGGTTCCGGCGAGGCCGGCGATGTTGACGACGCCGGTCTCGACGAGCTCGACGGTCGAGATGTCGGGCCCGATGAGGCGGTGGGCCAGGTTGAGGAAGTCGCCGGTGCTGCCGCCGGTAGCCTCGTAGCGGTAGCTGGGGGCACCGGGCGCCGTGCGCTCGAGGCCCTGGCTGACGAGCGTGCGGTAGACGTCCTTCGCGGTCTCCGTGTCGCTCGAGACGAGCGTGACGTCTTCGCCCATCACGTAGCTGATGGCGCCCTTGAGGAACGGGTAGTGGGTGCAGCCGAGCACGAGGGTGTCGACATCCGCCGCCTTCAGCGGGGCCAGGTACTCCTCGGCGGTCGCGAGCACCTCGGCGCCGGTCGTCACACCTGCCTCGACGAACTCGACGAAACGCGGGCAGGCCTGGCTGAACAGCTCGAGGGTTGGCGCGGCGGCGAAGGCGTCGTTGTAGGCGCGGGAGGCGATGGTGCCCGCCGTTCCGATCACGCCGACCCGGTTGTTGCGGGTGCTGACGACGGCGCGGCGCACGGCCGGCTGGATGACCTCGATCACGGGCACGCTGTAGCGCTCCCTGGCATCCCGGAGCATGGCGGCGGAGGCCGTGTTACATGCGATCACGAGCATCTTCACGCCCTGGTCGACCAGGTCGTCGAGCACCTCGAGCGCGTAACCGCGCACGGCGGCGATCTTCTTCGGCCCGTAGGGAGAATGGGCGAGGTCACCGATGTAGAGGATCGACTCATTCGGCAGTTGATCCTTCACGGCCCTGGCCACGGTCAAACCGCCAACGCCGGAGTCGAAGATCCCAATCGGTGCATCCGTCACGTCGATCAACCCTACTAGGCTGGCCTGCGTGAACAGCTCTGCCCTCCTCACCGACCGTTACGAACTCACCATGGTTGACGCAGCGATGCAGAGCGGAACCGCCGACAGGGCCTGCCTGTTCGAGGCCTTCGCCCGGCGCCTGCCGAACGGCCGCCGCTACGGGATCGTCGCCGGAACCGGCCGCCTGCTCGAACTGATCCAGGCCTTCCGCTTCGAGGATGCCGAGCTCGACTGGCTGCGCGAGAACAACGTTGTGCGCCAGGGCACCCTGGACTGGCTCGCCGACTACCGCTTCGGCGGCGAGATCTGGGGCTACCGCGAGGGCGAGGCCTACTTCCCCGGCTCCCCCCTGCTGACGGTCGAGTCGAGCTTCGCCGAGGGCGTCATCCTGGAGACCCTGATCCTCAGCGTGCTGAACTACGACACCTCCGTGGCCAGCGCAGCGGCCCGCATGGTGTCCGTCGCGCTCGGCCGCCCGATCGCCGAGATGGGCTCCCGCCGCACCGGCGAGCAGTCCGCCGTCGCCGCCGCGCGCGCCGCCTACATCGCCGGATTCGACGCCACCAGCAACCTGGAGGCCGGGCGCCGCTGGGGGCTGCCCACGATGGGCACCGCCGCCCACGCATTCACGCTGCTGCACGACAGCGAGGAGGACGCCTTCCGCGCCCAGGTGACGGCCTTCGGCCCCGGCACCACCCTGCTGGTCGACACCTACGACATCCGCGCGGGCGTCGAGCTGGCCGTCGCCGTCGCCGGCACCGGCCTCGGCGCCGTGCGCATCGACTCCGGCGACCTCCCGACGGTCGTGGCCGCGGTGCGCGAGCAGCTGGACAGTCTCGGC
Source organism: Microterricola viridarii (assembly GCF_001542775.1). Lineage (GTDB taxonomy): Bacteria > Actinomycetota > Actinomycetes > Actinomycetales > Microbacteriaceae > Microterricola > Microterricola viridarii_A. The sequence goes on along the minus strand of NZ_CP014145.1, from coordinate 725,373 downwards.
GCCGTCAACACGCGCATCACCGTCACGAGCGACCTGGACGAGCACACCATCGCCGGCCTCTCCGGCTCCCCCGTCGACGGCTACGGAGTGGGCACCTCCGTCGTCACCGGCTCCGGCGCCCCGGCAGCCGGCATGGTCTACAAGCTGGTCGCGCACAAGGGCGACCGCGGCGAGGACTGGATCCCCGTGGCCAAGGCCAGCGCCCAGAAGATCAGCGTCGGCGGCCGCAAGAGCGCCTTCCGTCGCCTGGATGCCACGCGCACGGCGCGGGAAGAGATCGTGGACGTGCAGGGCGTCGGGGCCGATACCCCCGCCGGCACCTCGAACGAGTCGGAGCGCGAGCTGTTGGTGCATCTCGCGCACAAGGGCGTGCCCGACGAACGCTACCTCGGCCACGCCGGCACTCTGTTGGCCCGCGAGCACCGCGCTAAGGCGATGCAGGAACTGCCGGTGCAGGCGTTCCGTCTCGGGCTGGGCGATCCCGTCATCCCGACCACGTACCGATAGCCCGAGGACCGCACCGCCGGCCACGGGCATCCGCAATCGAGAAGCAAGAAAAGGCTCCAAAACCTGAGTTTTGGAGCCTTTTCTTGCTTGTCGATGCGTGAGGCGAGTTACTCGCTCTTCATCTTTTCGTAGATCTCTTTGCAGCTCGGGCAGACGGGGAACTTCTCCGGGTCGCGGCCCGGGGTCCACTTCTTGCCGCAGAGTGCCCGCACGGGCTTGCCGGTCAGGGCCGACTGCAGGATCTTCTCCTTCTTCACATAGTGCGAGAAGCGCTCGTGGTCGCCGGGCTCGATCGACTCCTGGTTGAGCAGTTCTTCGAGCTCACGGTCGAGGGTGGACGTTCCGCCGCCGGGCATACCCGGGTCGGCGATGCTCGCGCGGAAGAGTTCAGACATGCCTCAAGAATACCGCGCCTACGCCCGCAAGGCGGCTGCGAGCAGTTCCGGCCCGCGCCGCTCGAAGGTGCGCGCGCCCGCCGCGACGCCGATGATCAGCGCCACGACGCCCACACCGCAGCCGGCGAGCAGCGACGCCAGGTGCCACTCCGGGTTCTGCGTGAAGCCGAGCACGGCGAAGCCGACGGCCGGGGCGGCGAGCAGGACCGTGCCGAACAGGGTGAGCGACTGCACGAGTGCTGCAGCCGTTCCCGAGGACTGCGGCTGTGCGAACGGGCTGTCCCCCGGCTTCGTGACCGGGTAGGGGAAGCGGGCGGAGGTGTAGCTGCCGAAGCCGAGGCCGCCGAGGAACAGGCACGTGCTCACGCCGAGCAGCGACGGCATCGCCGACCAGTCCTGGTGCAGCAGCATGCTCACGCCGGTGCCGAGGCCGATCACGATCACGCCCAGGACGAGCGCCGGAACCAGCCGGCCTATCCGGTCGGCGAGACCGCGCGTGCCTGAGGTCACGTGCAGCCAGATCGCGGTGCTGTCGTAGGCCACGTCGTTGTGGATGGTCCAGCCGAGGAACAGGCTCATCACGGGCACCGGCAGCAAGGCCAGGTAGCCGCTGCCGACACCGCCGACGCTGAGCGAGAGGATCAGGATGACGGGGAGCACGGGGATCATGATCAGCGACACCCAGTAGCGGGCATCCCGCGTCCAGTAGGTGATGCTGCGGGCGGCGATGGCCCCGCTCGGGTTGTGCGGCAGCCGGTCGAACCAGCCGATGCCGTGGTACGCCTTGCTCGGTGCCTCCCGGCTGGGCGTCACCAGCATCCGCGCCACGAGCGCCTGCCAGGCCAGCCAGAGCAGCCAGAGGGAGGCGCCGGCGATGAGCAGCTTCAGCAGTGCCTGGCCCCACTCGCCGTTGGAGGCGTCGCCGGGGATCGCCCAGACGGCGCCGAACGGCGTCCAGCTGAGTGCGTCCGCGAGTGCAGAGAACACGGTGGCGCCGTTCTCGGCCCAATCCACGTTGCTGAGCAGGATCACGACCGGCGAGATCATGACGATCGCGAACAGGCCGATGACGCCGGAGAACTCGCGGGAGCGCCGGGTGGAGAGCAGGAAGGAGGCAACAGAGGTGGTGACCCGCGCCAACAGGAGGCAGGTGGCCAGTGCGAGCGCTGCCGCCATGATCGCCAATAGCGTCTCGCCGATGCCGCGAGTCCAGGTGAAGATGTAGCCGACGAGCACGATGGAGAGCGCGACGGCCGGGACCCCGATGAGGGCGCTGAGCGCGAGGCCGAACGAGAGGGACCGGTTGGGCATCCCGAACAGCGCGAAGGCGCGCGGATCCATGGTGTCGTCCAGGCCGAAGATCAGCGGGATGATCAGGAATCCGAGCACCACCAGAGAGCCACCGATCACGATGATGTCGCGGATCGGCTCGGTCTCCGGCACGAAGCGCAGAGCGATGAGGGCAGTCGTCAGGAGGACAGCCAGGCCGAGGCCGTAGGCCAGCCCGAGAATCATGCCAACGAGCTGCCAGGGACTACGCCGGAACAGATTGCCCAGCAGTCGGAGCTTTAGTCCGAGAAACTGTGCAACCATTCCATCCCCTCCGCAGCCTTGCGTCCACCGGCGAGCTCGACGAAGCGCTCTTCGAGCGACGCCTTCCCCCGTACCTCGTCGAGTGTTCCGGATGCCAAGACCTGGCCCTGCACGATGATGGCGACGCTGTCGCAGACGCGCTCGATCAGGTCCATGCCGTGGCTGGAGAGCACCACCGTTCCGCCGGCGGCCACGTAGCGCTGCAGGATCTCGATCAGGTTCGCAGCCGAGACGGGGTCGACGGCCTCGAACGGCTCGTCGAGCACCAGCAGGCGCGGCGAGTGGATCATCGCGCAGGCGAGGGCGATCTTCTTCGTCATGCCGGCGGAGTAGTCGGCGACCAGGCGGTTGAGAGCGTCTTCCAGACCGAAGGCAGCGGCCAGATCGGCCGAGCGCTCGCGCACCGAGGCGTTGTCGAGGCCACGCAGGATCCCCGAGTAGTACAGCAATTGGGCGCCCGTGAGCCGGTCGAATAGCCGTAGCCTGTCTGGCAGAACGCCGATCGCGCGCTTGGCGGCGCCGGGGTCGCCCCAGACGTCGATGCCGTGCACCTGCACGCTGCCGGAATCCGGTCGCAGCAGGCCGGTGACCATGGAGAGCGTCGTCGTCTTGCCGGCGCCGTTGGGCCCGACGATGCCGTAGAAGGATCCGGTGCGCACGGCCAGGTCGATGTTGTCGACGGCCCGCATCTCGCCGAATTGCTTGCTGAGCGTGCTGATCTGCAGCACGACGGGGGCGTCGGATGCCGGGGCGACCGCTGCGACCCGACGCGCGTTCTTCTTCTTCGCGCGGGCCGCGGCGGACGGCGGACGGACAGCGGGCGTCTCATCGGCTGGCGCCTCGGCAGCGGACGTCTCGTCGGCTGGCGTCTCGTCGGCGGGCGTCTCGGCGGCGGGCGTCTCGGCGGCGTCCGGCGTCGGAGCAGCGGCCTCCGCAGCGGCGACGACCTCCACCGCGGTGGCGGCTGCAGCGCTGACTGCGGGGGCGTCCGCTACGGGCTCGGGCTCAATTTCAGGTGCGAGCTCGGGTTCAGGCTCAGCTACCGGCTCGGGAGCGGGAGCGGGAGCGGGAGCGGGCTGGACCGGCTTGGAGGCGGCAGCGGCGACCGTGAGGTGGCCGTCATCCACGACCTCGGCGGCCACGGAGACGGCGGCCGCTGTCGCGGCGATCTTCGCCGCGGCTGCCTTCGTAGCCGCAGCCTTCGTTGCAGCGGCCTTGGCAGCCGTCGTCTTGGCCGTGGTCGACTTCACAGCGGCGGATTTGGCTGCGCTGCTCTTGACGGCCGAGGTCTTCGCGGCCGTGGAGCTGGCGGCGCTGGACTTGGCGGCCGTTGCCTTCTTCGCCGCGGTCGCCGTCGTTGCGGCGCCCGTCTTCTTCGTGGCGGCGGTCGTCTTGGCTGTCGTCGTCTTCGCGGAGCTCGTCTTGGCTGCCGTCGTCTTCGCGGCTGCCTTCTTGGCGGCGGTTGTCTTCGCGGCAGCCGTCTTCGCAGCGGGCGTCTTGGCGGCCGTCTGCTTCGGTGCCGCGGTCGTCGCGGCATCCGCGGTCGCTGCGGGGGCCTTCGTGGCAGCGGTCGTGCGCGCCGTGGTGGTCTTCGCCGGGGTTCGCTGGGTACGCCCCTTCGGTGCGGCCGCCCCCGAAGTCAGTTCTTGGGGAGCGGTGTCAGTGGCGTCGTACGGCAAGGAAGTCACTCAGCAAAGCTACCAAAGACCCCGCCCGCAATCGCCGTGTGCACGGCCCGAACCCGGAATCCGAATCTGTGAAAGTCCCGAGCAGCACATAACGAAGTGGATACGTTCCGCCGCTCACGGCAGCCCCCAAGTAGGTGCCACGGTAGAATTCCGGGAGGCATAATGGCGTGTCTTAACGTAAACGTACGGGTGAACCCGCGGTGAACAGTGCACGAGAGAAGCTCGCGACGCTGCACCAGCAGCGGTTCTCCCGATCTTTCCTTGAGGAGCCTCATCGTGACCACCCAGGTCGTAATTCTTGCCGCTGGCATGGGAAGCCGTCTCGGACGCTCGCTGCCGAAGCCGCTCACCGAGCTGAGCGATGGCCGCACCATCATGGGCCAGCAGTTCGACAACATCGAGCACGCCTTCGGCGACACCGCCAAGGTCACCATCGTCGTCGGCTACAAGCTCGAGCACATCATCGAGGCGTTCCCGCAGGCGTCCTTCGTCTACAACGAAGAGTACGACCAGACGAACACCTCCAAGAGCCTTCTGCGCGCCCTGCAGGCGTCGCAGCCCGGCGGCGTGCTCTGGATGAACGGCGACGTCGTCTTCGACCCGCGCATCCTCGACCGCGCCGCGGCCATGATCGCCCGCGACCAGAGCTTCGTCACCGTCAACACCTCGAAGGTCTCCGACGAAGAGGTCAAGTACACGACCAGCGCCGAGGGCTACATCAAGGAGCTCTCCAAGACGGTCAAGGGCGGTCTCGGCGAGGCCGTCGGCATCAACTACATCTCTGCCGCCGACAAGGCCGTGTTCCAGCGCGAGCTGGCCAAGGTCGGCGACCAGGACTACTTCGAGCGTGGACTCGAGGTCGCCATCGAGAAGTTCGGCCTGCTGGTCGAGCCGGTCGATATCTCCGACCTGTACGCGGTCGAGGTGGACTTCGCCGAAGACCTCGCCCGGGCGAACCTCTTCGTCTAGTCCCATTAGCTTCGTCAGCAGTTCGCGGGGTCGTAGTGCACGACCAGTGCGTCGCGCGCCCATACGATAGTGCCTGTGAGTTCAATCGCTGAGGAGCGCCCGGTCTGGTCGCCGTTTGCACGGTACCGTCATGCGCTCTGGCTGCTCACGCGCCGCGATCTGCGGGTGCGCTACTCGACGTCGGCGCTCGGCTACGTCTGGTCGATCCTCGACCCGCTCATCATGTCGGGGATCTACTGGTTCGTCTTCACCCAGGTGTTCCAGCGCCCCGTCGGCAGCGATCCGTACATCGTGTTCCTGCTCACGGCATTGCTGCCGTGGATGTGGTTCAACGGCACGGTCTCCGACTCGACCCGCGCGTTCCTGCGCGAGGCGAAGCTGATCCGTTCGACGAAGATCCCGCGCACCATCTGGGTCAACCGGCTCGTGCTCTCCAAGGGCATCGAGTTTCTGGCGTCCATTCCGGTGCTCGCGCTGTTCGCCATCGTCGCCGGCGCCACCGTCAACATCAACATCCTGCTCTTCCCGCTGGCGATCATCATCCAGACGGTTCTGACCGTCGGTATCGGCCTGATCGTCGCGCCGCTCGTCGTGTTCTTCCGCGACCTGGAGCGGGCCACCAAGCTGGTGCTGCGCTTCCTGTTCTATGCCTCGCCGATCATCTACGGCACCTCCGACCTGCCAGAGAACCTGCACTTCTGGGCCGCGTTCAACCCGCTCACCGGAATCTTCGGGATCTACCGGTCCGGGTTCTTCCCCGACGAGCTCGACTGGTTCGCCGTCGCCGTGTCTGCGGCTGTGTCGCTCGCGCTGCTCGGGCTCGGCGTGCTCGTCTTCCGGCGCCTCGAGCGCGCCGTGCTGAAGGAGATCTGATGCCCACCACAACCGAGGTGGTGATGACGGTGCAGGATGCCGGCATCCGCTTTCGTCGCAATCGTCGCGGACGGCGCAACTTCAAAGACCTCTTCGCTGGCGCAAAGAGGCGCAGCCGGCCCGGTGAGTTCTGGGCGCTGCGCAATGTGAGCATCGACGTGCACGCCGGCGAATCGATCGGCGTCGTCGGGCGCAACGGCCAGGGCAAGTCGACGCTGCTGAAGCTCGTCGCCGGCGTGATCCTGCCGGACGAGGGCACCGTCGACGTGAAGAAGGGCGTCGCCCCGCTGATCGAGATCACCGGCGGCTTCGTCGACGATCTCTCGGTGCGCGACAACGTCTACCTGACGGCCGGCCTGCACGGCATGACTAAGGCCATGATCGACGCCCGCTTCGACGAGATCATCGACTTCGCCGAGATCGGCGACTTCCTCGACACGCCATACAAGCACCTGTCCAGCGGCATGAAGGTGCGCATCGCCTTCGCCGTGATCTCCCGGCTTGAGGAGCCGATCATCCTCGTCGACGAGGTGCTCGCCGTCGGCGACAAGGCGTTCCGCGAGAAATGCTACAAGCGCATCGAGGAGCTGCTGGCCGGCGGCCGCACTCTCTTCTTCGTCTCGCACAACGAGCGCGACCTGCGCCGCTTCTGCACGCGCGGCCTCTACCTCGACAAGGGGGCTCTCGTGCTCGACGCCCCGATCGCCGAGGTGCTGGCCCGCTACAACGCCGACTACGGCGCAGCCTGACCTACCCGCGGTGAGCCGCGCCTGCTCAGGAGTCGAGCGGGTCCATGCCCTGCGCGGCGCGCAGCTGCTCGGTCTCGGCGTCCAGCACGTCCTGCGGCTTGCCTGCGTCCCTGCGCACCCGGTAGCGGCCGGAGAGCAGCGAGAGCCGGTCGGCCGGGCTCTCCAGGTTCACCTTGTCGAGCGCACGCAGAGCGATCGCGTACCAGCGCTCGGCCAGCGCCAGTTCGTCGGCCAGCTCGAAGCTGGAGGCGATCATCTCGTAGATGCCGAGCTCGGATGCCCCGCCGGTGCGCACCTCGTCGGCCAACGCCAGCGCCTCATCGCGCTGGTCCAGCTCCAGGTGTAGCGAGATCAACGTCGGGTGCGCCTCGAACGGCTGCGCGGACGGGTGCGCGGCAGCAGCACGGGCAACCCGGAACCCCTCCTCGTAGTCGCGGCCCATCTGCAGGTGCTCAGCGGCTACGACCAGCAGCTGCGCCGGGGTCAGCCCCTCGTCGAGCGTGTAGGCGTCGGCATCCGTCGCCCACTCCTCGAAGATGGCGGCCTTCTCGAGGTGCTCGGCCACCCCACCGGTGACGCTGCCCGCCACCTCGTCGAAGTCGCGGAGTTCCAAGTTGTCGATGTCGTCTTCGGTGATGAGAGTGGCCATGCCCTCAGGCTACCGCCGACCCGGTGCTGCGCCCGGCGCTCTCGGCATTGGCTCAGGCCGGCGGGGGTGGCAGCATCTAGGATCGGCTCGTGGCCAGAAAAGTGAAACCGATCATCTCGCCCACCGGGGGCACGCCCCGCGGTGGCGAGCTGCCGCACGGCCTGGTGCGCGGAATCGACCGGGCGCTGGCCGTGCAGCGGCCCATCGTGGTGGCGCACATCCGCTCCATCCGGCGCAGGTATCCGGATGCCACCCCCGACCAGCTCGTGCGCATCCTGGAGTTGCGCTACCTGGCCGCCGTCACCACCGGCGGTGCAGCCGTCGGCGCGACGGCGGTGATCCCTGCGATCGGCACCGGCGTCACGCTGGCGCTCTCCGGCGTGGAGACGGCCGGGTTCCTGGAGGCGACCGCGTTGTTCGCCCAGTCGGTGGCCGAGGTGCACGGCATCGCCGTCAACGACCCGGACCGCGCCCGCGCGCTCGTCATGACGCTCATGCTCGGTCGCGAGGGCAGCGACCTGGTGCGCAACCTCGCCGGGCAGTTCACGGGCGGCACGTTCACCCGCAACATGTACTGGGGCGAGATGGTGACCAGCGCCATTCCCGCCACCCTGATGGGTCCGCTGCTGGACCGCATGAAGACGGCGTTCATCCGCCAGTTCGCGGTGCGCGGCGGCGCCAGCGTGGTGGGCAAGGCACTGCCCTTCGGCATCGGTGCCGCCATCGGCGGCATCGGCAACAACATGCTCGGCAAGCGCGTGCTGCACAACGCCCGGCTCGGCTTCGGCGCGGCGCCCCCGACGCTGCCGTTCGAGCTGGAGCCGGTGGAGCGCACCGTGACGCTGCGTGCGGGCGCGAACCGGGTCGCCGGTCTCGGCACGTCCGTCGTGCGCGGCGGCGCCCGCGTCGGTGGCGCTGTGAGCGGCGCCGTCGGTGGCGCGTTCGGCGGGGTCAGCGGGGCGGTGGGCGGCGTCATCCGCAAGGCCCTGCCCCGTGGCGGCGCGGATGCCGCGCCCGAGGCCCCCGGCGCGTAGCCGGTCCGCGGAGACGAGCCGCGACACGCCGCAGAAAGTGGCCGAATCGGGCAGATTCCGGGCCCGCATCCGCTGACCGGCTACGGCCCGCCGGCCTGCCAGCCACCGCGTCGGCGGCGGATCGACCGGGGCCGCGCGCACAGTCCGACGGCCTGCGACCGTGCAGAGCCCCCGCTCGACGGCTTACGCCTCGATCTCGTCGGAGTCCTCGAGCTCGCCGCGCACGTCGTGGTCGTCGAACACTGCATCGCTGGCGTGCAGGGCCGCGTGCTTGTCCCACTCCCCCATCAGGTGGCCGATGCTGTCGTGGAAGCGCTTGGTCGCGGCACCGGGGCTGGTGTCGCCGAAGTAGTAGCTGACCCAGCGGCGCAGCCGCGCCTGGGCTGCATCTCCGTGAGTGAGCTCGTCGACGATGGAGACGATGTTGCCGGCATCCGCGGCGCTCAGCCACTCGCAGTCGGAGAGGTAGCCGCTCGTGTCGATCTCGGCGGCCGGGTTCACCGGGCGGGTGATCAGCAGCGGCTTACCCGCGGCGAGCCGGTCGTAGACCATCGCCGAGATGTCGACGATGGCCACATCGGCCACGACCAACTGCCACCCCAGCTGGGGCCCGGTGTCGTAGACGTGCTGCGCACTCGGGTCGGCCGCGTTCGCCGCAGCGATCATGCGCACGATCTCGCGGTTCGCTGCCGCGTATGACGGCTCGAGCACGCCAGAGCGCGGGTGCGGCCGGTAGATCACGCGGTGCCGGGGGCTGGCCAACAGGCCGGCGATCAGGGCGACGCCGTGGGTGGCGATGGAGCCGTAGGCGGCGGCTCCCCGGTCCCCTCCCAAGTGGGCGCGTAGAGCACGACCTCGCGGGCATCCGGCCCCTCCTTCTGGGCGAACACAGCGGGCAGCGCAGCGTCGTCGACGTAATGGTCGGCCTGCGGGCGGCCGATCGGCAGGGCGCGCTTGTCGAAGTCGTAGTCCCAGAGCACCTTGCCGAGGCGGGCCCTGGCGGCATCCCCCGCGATCAGCGAGTAGTCGTAGGCCTTGAACTGGTTCGTGGTCATGTACATCTTGTCGCTCTCACCGTGGTTGATGAAAACGTGCCAGCGGCGCCCGTAGCGCATCATCTGGAAGTTCTTGGCGTTCTGGTTGACGTAGAAGATCACGCGCAGGTCCTGCTCGTGAATCACCCGCTCCAGGTCGACGACCTTGCGCACATAGGCGACGGGCACCGGGGCCTCGTCGAGCATGGTGATGGCGGCGCCGGACGCCCGGCTGAGCACCAGAACCGGCCAGGTCTCGGCGAGTTTCGCGAGCGGCTTGTACCACTGCCGCATCTGGTACATGTTGACCTTGCCGTCGGCGAAGTACACACCCACCTTGTACTTGCCCGGCTTCAGCGGGGCCTGCGCCGCTAGCTTCTCGAGCAGCTGGCCCTGTGCTTTGCGGGACGCCATAACGCCCCTGACGAGCTTGATGGCGTTGCGCATGTCTTTCCGAATACCCACGTGCTCAAGCGTACAGAGCGCCGCGGACTCAATACCCCAGAACGGGCGTCATACACCGAATCGTTAGACGATCGGTGGCCGCCCGGCCAGTGTCATGCGCCACACGGTGCGCCACGACATCGGTGTGCGCTCCCCCGGATCGGCCCGCCAACCCTCGCGCCAGCCGCCGAACCAGGCCTTCAGGGCCTTCGGATGCCGCCACCAACGCAGCAGCTGAATGGCCGTCCAGCTTCCGACGTAGAGCGGCACCAGCACGGCGGGCAGGTTGCGCCTGGCCAGCCAGACCCGGTTGCGCGCGTTCAGCCGGTAGTAGTAGCTATGCCGGGTGGGCTGGATGACGGGGTGGTTGGCGATGAGGTCGCCGGCGTACCAGGCGCGCTTGCCCGTGTTCCAGACCCGCCACGCCAGTTCGATGCCCTCGTGCGCATAGAAGAACGGCTCGGCCCAGCCGCCGGTCGCGTCGAAGACGGCGCGCGGCAGCAGCACCGCGCCCTCCCAGACCGAGAACACGTTGCTGGAGTGATCTGGTTCGCCTTTGCGGATGCGCGGGATCCAGCGCCGGGGTGAGGTGGTGCCGCTCGGGTCGACGACCTGCGGCTGCAGCAGGCCGATTCCGGGGTCAGCCTGCAACTGGCCGATCGCCGCACGGAGGAAGCCGGCATCCGGGATGCTGGCGTCGTCGTCGAGGAAGAAGATGTACTCGCCGCTCACCTGCGCGACGCCACGGTTGCGGCCGGCGGGGATGCCGAGGTTCTCTGGCAGGCCGAGCGTCTTGACGCCTTCGGGCAGGCCGACCGGTTGCCAGCCGTTGCCGACGCAGACGACGTCGAGCACGACGCCCTGCTGGTTCAGGATGCTACGGAGGCCCCGGTCGAGGTCGTCCGGCCGTGTGCCCTGGGTGAGCACGACCACGCCGACCCGCGGGGTTTCGACGGGCTCCCCCAGCGAACGGTTAGGAACGGACACGCTTGGAGGCCATGATCGCGAGGAAGTGCCCGAACAGAGCGAGCAGCGAGAGCGGCACGAGGGCGATCAGCAGCACCCGGTCGGTGATCGGCTGGCCGGTGAAGAGCCCGATGAGCGCCGCCGCGAAGATCAGCATGGTGAGTTCCACCGAGTGGTAGAGCCGGTGGAACGGCACGAAGCGGGCGACCTTGCGCAGCGTGGCGACGAGACCGCCGGTGGGCGCCGATTCGCCGTGTGTGTCGGCGAGCTTGGCCAGGCCGGCGTTGGCACGGGCGACGTGCACCATGTCGTTGAGCGCCTTGTTCAGAACGATGAACAGCGCGAGCAGGCCGGCAAGAGTGGTCCAGAGGAAGTCCTCCGGGGTCTCGAACGGGTAGGCGGCGGCACGGATGCCGAGGGCGAGCGGGATCAGCGCCTCGGTCGAGTAATGGCCCACCTTGTCCAGGAACACGCCTGCCGGCGAGGAGGTGCGGCGCCAGCGGGCGACCTCACCGTCGGAGCAGTCGACGAGCATCTGCAGCTGGCCGAGCAGCAGTGCGAGGGCCGCGCCCCAGATGCCGGGGATCAGCAGCGCGGCGGCCGTCGACCAGCCGACCAGGATCATCAGACCGGTGACACCGTTCGCCGAGATGCGCGTCTTCAGCAGCATCCAGGTCAGGTACGGCGAGAGGTCGCGCAGGTAGAGGGATGCCGTCCAGTGCTCGGCGTTACGACGCGAGCGCACCTCGGGCGGCTGAGCCACGGCCCGCAGCTCTGCGATCGATGAGGGGCGCCCCTGATTGGGTGTTGCCTGCGCCATGGTCACCTTCCGTTGTGTGCCGTGATGTTGCTCGTGAGCTTGAGATAGCCCAGCACGAATCCAATGCCCCACGAAAAGTGGATGCACGGCAACACTAGGAGAAACCAGAGCGTGCTGCGTAATCCGAGCACATGCAGGTTGCCGATCGCCGCCAGAAGCACGAACAGCGCGTAGACAGCGGGGCGGCGAGGCCGAACAACAGCCACGGCCAGGCGCCCGCGAGGGCCTGGATGAGGCCGCCGACGCCGAGCAGGATCCCGATCGTGACGCCGAGCACCATCACCGGGGGATGAAATAGCGGATGCCGTTGCTGTCGGGGAACCGGCGGGCCAGCTCGCCGCGCCACATCCCGGTCGAGAGCATCTGCTTGACCAGGCGCTTGACGCTCGGCCTCGGCCGGTAGGTCACGGTGAGCTTCGGCGTGAACCAGACGACGCCGCCGGCCTTGCGCAGGCGCCGGTTGAGCTCCCAGTCCTGGCCGCGCTTGATGCCCTCGTCGAAGAGCCCGACGGCCTCGATCGCCTCGCGCCGGAAGCAGCCGAGGTAGACGGTCTCTGCCGGGCCCTCCTCGCCGCCGACGTGGAAGGAGGAACCGCCGAGGCCGACGCGGGAGCCGTAGGCCCGGGCGACGGCGCGCTGGAACGGGCTCTGCCCTGGGCGTCCATGATGCCGCCGACGTTGGCGGCCCCGGTGCGCAGCAGCGTCTCGACGGCGATGCGGGCATAGTCCGGCGGCAGCACGGAGTGCGCGTCGACGCGGATGATGATCGGGTACTTGGAGGCGCGGATGGCGACGTTCAGGCCCGAGGGGGTCGAGCCGACCTCGTTCGGCACAACGCGGATGCGCGGGTCGACCCGCGCCATGTCCTCGACCAGCTCTGTCGTGCCGTCGATACTCGGCCCCAGGGCGAGGGCGACCTCGAAGGGGCCGGCATAATCCTGGTTCAGCAGGCTGTCGACTGCGGCCCGCACGTGGGTCACTTCATTGAGCACCGGCATCACATAGGAAACACCTGGAAGCTCTGCGACTGCGTCACCCGACACCGTGTCGTTCATCTCACCCACTCGTTGAAACTGGACTTGCGAGCTTATCAGGCACCCGCAACGCGAACAGCGCCGCCCGGCCATGTGGCCGGGCGGCGCTGCGTGAAAGGAGCGAGGGTGGCTGCCCGGGTGAACTCCCCGGGTCAGCCGCCGGGTCAGCTCCCCAGCGTGCCGAGCGTGACGTCGACGTCGTAGCTCTTTCCGTCGCGCACGTAGGTGAGGGTGGCGTCGCCGCCGCCCGCCACGGTGCGCACCTGCGCGGTCAAGTCGTTGGCGTCGGTGATCGGCACACCGTTGAAGCGGGTGATCACATCGCCCTTCTGCAGACCGGCCGTGGCGGCCGGGCCGCCGGCGGTGACGTCGGCGACGTACGCACCGACCGTGGTGCTGCCCTGCACGCCGGCGGCCGCTGAGACCGTCGCGCCGAGCAGGCCGTGGGTGGCCTGGCCGTCCTTGATCAGCTCACTGGAGATGCGCTCGGCCAGGTTCGCCGGGATGGCGAAACCGACGCCGATGCTGCCGGATCCGCCGCTCGAGCTGCCCGCCGTGGCGATCGCCACGTTGATACCGATCAGCTCGCCCTTGTCGTTCAGCAGTGCGCCGCCCGAGTTGCCGGGGTTGATGGCGGCATCCGTCTGGACGACAGCGAGTGAGATCGTTCCGGTGGAGGTCGACGGCGCCTGCTGCGACTGGCCGCCCTGGCCGGGGATGTCGAAGTTGAACGGGAACTGGTCGTTCGGGGTGGGGGTCGTGTTGTCCTGCTGGGGCGTGGACGGCACAGCAGAGGATGCCACCGTGATGCTGCGGTTCAGCGCGCTCACGATGCCGTTGGTGACGGTGCCGGAGAGCCCGAGCGGGGCGCCGATCGCGATGGCGGTGTCACCAACGTTGAGCTTGCTCGAGTCGGCGAACGTCAGCGGGGTGAGGCCGCTGGCGCCCTTCAGCTGGATGACGGCGAGGTCGGAGATCGGGTCGGTGCCGACGATGCTCGCCTCGTAGAGCGATCCGTCGCTCATGGTGACCTGGATCTTCGGGTCGGAGGTCTCGCCGTCCAGTGTGACCACGTGCGTGTTGGTGAGCACGTAGCCGTCGGCGCTGAGCACGACGCCCGAACCGGTTCCCGCACCGTTCTGGCCGGTGACGGAGATCGTGACAACGCTCGGTGTCGCCTTGGCGGCGACGGCGGTGATCTCGGTGACCGACTTGGTGTTGTTGACGACCACGTTCTGCGGGGCTGCGGCTGTCGAGCTCGCGCGGCCCTGGTCCTGGCTGTTGGCGATCGCCATCACACCGGCGGCGGATCCACCGCCGACGAGGGCGCCGATCACGAGGGCGGCGGCGAGCATGCCGACTCCGGTGCGCTTCGGGGCGGGCGCTGCTGCGCCCTGCTGACCGGGGCCAGTGGGGCCGCCGGGGCCGGCCGGTCCACCGATGCCGAAGGCGGCGCCGGGCAGTGGAACGGTCGGCTGCGTCTGCTGCTGGCCGTTCTGCTGCTGGCCGTTCTGCTGGGGGTAGCCACCCTGCTGGGGGTAGCTGGCCGGCTGGCCGGGGTGCTGCGCGTAGGCAGGCTGGCCAGTGTGCTGGCCAGCGTAGGGCTGCGGCGGCGTGTCCGGCGCGTAGACGGTGGCGTTCGGCTGTGCCGCGCCGTACGCGGGAGCAGCGGCAGCAGCCGGGGCTGCGGCGGGAGCCGGGGCTGCGGCGGGAGCCGGGGCTGCGGGCGCTGCGGCGGGCGGCGGGGCACTCTCTGCGGCTGCCGGGGCGACCACCGGCGTGGCGGGAGCTGCAGGAGCGGCCTCGGCGGCTGCGGGAGCAACCTGTGGCACGGCCGGCGCAACCTCGGGCACGGCCGGGGTCGGGTCGGTGGCGGGTGCCGCGGCAGCCTCGGCTGCGGCGGGGACGGCCGGCTCCACAGGCGCCGCAGCGGGAGTGTTCTCCTCGGGCACCGGCAGGGCAGAGTCCGGGTTGGTGTTGTCGGTCATTGGTTGCTCCTTCCAAGCAAGCTCAAGCATCTACCCGGTGGCTGTGCAATGTTTATGGGAAAGCTGAGAGCTACCTTGGGATCAGTTGAGCCTTGTCCGAGCGGCCTGCGATCGCTGGACCCGCCTGATCGTGCCTCCCGCCAGCGTACTCTGATGGGATACCAGTCAGCGCAGTAGGCGCCAGCGGGTAGCACGCACCGAGTAGACAGCAGCACCAAGCAGACGGGATTTCGATGAGAGCACTCGCCCCCTGGCAGCGCACCGCAGCAGGTGCGGGCCTCCTGGCCGCCGACGGCACCGTTGCCGCCACGATCTTCGCCGAGATGAGTGCTCTCGCCCAGCGCACGGGTGCGATCAACCTGGGCCAGGGGTTCCCGGACGAGGACGGCCCGGCCGAGGTGCTCGAGGCCGCGCGGCAGGCGATCAGCGACGGCGTGAACCAGTACCCGCCGGGGCGCGGGCAGGTCGTGCTGCTCGAGGCGATCGCAGCCCACCAGGCCCGCTTCTACGGCATCCAGCTCGACCCGGAGCGCGAGGTGCTCGTCACGGCGGGCGCCACGGAGGCCATCGCGGCCACCATCCTGGCCTTCGTGCAGCCCGGCGACGAGGTGCTCACCTTCGAGCCGTTCTACGACTCCTACGGCGCGACGATCGCACTGGCCGGCGGTGTGCACACCACGGTGCCGCTGCTCTCCCCTGATTTCCAACCCGACCTCGACCAACTGCGCGCCGCCGTGAACGACCGCACCCGGATCATCCTGGTGAACACGCCGCACAACCCGACCGGCGCCGTGCTGCCGCGCGCCACCCTTGAGCTGATCGTCGAACTGGCCCACAAACACGACGTACTAATCGTGACCGACGAGGTCTACGAGCACCTCACCTTCGAGGGACAGCACCTGCCGATCGCGGCGTTGCCCGGCGCACGGGAGCGCACGATCAGCATCAGCTCGGCCGGCAAGACGTTCAACACCACCGGGTGGAAGATTGGCTGGGTCACGGCGGGCGCTGCCCATATCACGGCGATCCTGGCCGTCAAGCAGTTCCTGACCTATGTGAATGGCGCACCGTTCCAGCCGGCGGTCGCGGTCGGGCTCGGCCTGCCCGACTCCTTCTTCACCGGCATTGCAGAGACGCTCTCCGCCAAGCGCGACGTGCTCTCTGCCGGGTTGCTCGCGGCCGGGTTCGCCGTCTCGCGCCCGGCTGGCGGCTATTTCGTGGTGGCGGATGCCGCCCCGCTCGGTTTCGACGACGGCGCCGAGCTCGCCCGACGGCTGCCCGAGCTCGCCGGGGTCGTCGCCGTGCCGATCACGGCGTTCGTGCACCCAGAGCGCCGCCCACAGTACTCCTCGGTGCTGCGCTTCGCCTACTGCAAGAAGTTCGAGTTGCTGGAGCGCGCTGCGGCGCAGCTGGCCGGGCTCAGCGCGCGCTGAGCCGCCGGCTCACTTCGCGCTGACCGTGAACCGGCGCAGCGCGAGCGCCGGGTTCAGTTGGCGCACGGCGGCCAGGCGTTCCCGCGAGATCCAGGCGACGGCGACATCCGTGCTCTCGCCGATCGTCGCCAGCTCGACCCCCATCGGGTCGATGATGAAGCTGTTGCCAACGCCGACGGGCGGCGCGTGGTCGGCCGCGGCCAGGTAGACGGTGTTCTCGAGCGCGCGCGCCGTGCACAGGGTGCGCCAGTGCGCCTCCTTGAGCGGGCCGCGCACCCACTCGGCCGGCACCAGCACCAGCTCGGCACCGGCGTCGACCAGCCGACGGGTGACCTCGGGAAAACGGATGTCGTAACAGGTCTGCAGGCCGACGCGCACCCCGCCCAGCTCGAACAGCTGCGGCTCGGCTATCTCGCCCGCCTCCACCCAGTCGGATTCGCGCATGCCGAAGGCGTCGTAAAGGTGCATCTTGCGGTACAGGGCGGCGAGGCCGGTGCCCGGCGCCAGCGCGACCACCGTGTTGCGCACCCGGTCGACGCGCTCGGCGCGCTCCACCAGGCCGGCGACGATGTGACAACCGGTGTCGCTGGCCAGTGCGGCGAGCGCGCGCACGAACGGCCCGTCCAGCGTCTCCGCCGCGGCCAGCCAGTCGGGGCCCATGGTCGGCGTGAAGTAGCTGGAGTACTCGGGGAAGACGACGAGCGTGGCCCCGCGGGAGGCGGCAAGCCGCGTCATCCGCTCGATCTCGGCCAGATTCGCCGCGGTGTCGGCTCCCGGCGCGAACTGGGCGACGGCCACCGCGATCTGATCAGTCATGGGCACAGCCTAGCGCCGGGCCTCTCAGGCCAAGGCCACCGGCTTGGTGCTGACGGGGGCGAGCGCCTGCGAGAGCAGCACCGCGGTAATCGACCCTGCGGCCATGACCGCCGCGAGCACCACGATCTGGAACAGGCCGGCCTGCACGGGCGACACCCCGCCGAAGATGGCGCCGACGAAGGCGCCGGGCAGGGTGACGAGACCGGTCGTGCGGGTCTGGTCGATCGACGGGATCAACGCGCCGTACACCGACTGCCGGGTGAGGTCGCGGGTCGCCTGGCGGGGCGTAGCGCCCAGCGCCAGCCAGCCCTCCACCTCGTCCCAGCGGGCGATCACACCCTCAACGAAGCGACGCCCGGTGAGGGTGGCGATGCTCATCGTGTTGCCGATGACGATGCCGCCGATGGCCAGCAGGTAACGGGCCGAGAACTCGATGGCGCCGGTCGAGAAGATGACGGCGAGCGTCACCAGGATGCCGACCGCCATCGCCCCGAACACCACGGCGGCGTGGCGGGCCGACCAACCGATCCTGCGTGTGGCCGTGGCAGCAGCGACCCCGTACATGACGAGCAGGGCGCAGCCCACCCAGAGCAGGTTCGAGATGATGCCGCTGAGCACCACGCTGATGAGGGCGAGTTGCAGCGCCCCGCGGGCGACGGCGGCCGCCGGAGCCCAGCGGTGCGGCACCCGGGCGAACCAGAGCACGGCGAGGGTGACGGCCACGAGCACGGCCACGCCGAGCAGCGTCGGGAGCACACTCCCCCACACCAGTTCGTTCGGCAGGCTCATGGCTTGAGGGTACTGCGCGGGCGCTCAGCCCCGTTCGGTTCGCTCAGGTCCCGCTTCAGCTCAGCTGCAGCGCGAAGGCGATCGTGAAGCAAACGAAGGCCACGACGGCCGCCGTGGAGCGGTAGACGTCGATGGCCTGCCAGCGGGCGACGACGGCCTTCCACTCGGCCGGTGGTGCGTCGGCATCCCAGTCGTTGACCTTGATGTTGATCGGAACGGTGCCGAGGAAGGAGAACAGCAGGAACGCGACGAGCGCGATCATGCCGGCCCAGCGCCAGGCCAGCCCGGCCCCGCCACCGGCGACCAGCAGGGTGGCCACCGCGAGCAGCGCCGTCGGCACCATGATCGCCGGCACGACAATCTTCAGCCGCTTCACCAGGGCGATGCGGGCCTCGACGTGTGAGTGGTCACTC
Source organism: Microterricola viridarii (assembly GCF_001542775.1). Classification (GTDB taxonomy): domain Bacteria; phylum Actinomycetota; class Actinomycetes; order Actinomycetales; family Microbacteriaceae; genus Microterricola; species Microterricola viridarii_A. Next base: position 707,179 of record NZ_CP014145.1, on the reverse strand, counting down.
AGCCGTGACAGCGCGGGCTGCACGCCCCAGCGCACGATGAACTCCTCACCGGCCAGGATCCCGGCCAGCACCAGCCCGATGGCCGGTACGACAGTGCTGATCATGGGTACCACTCCTCTTCATTTCGACGGGTAGGGGCCTGTTGAGCCTGCCCGCGCGACGGACCAACCGTAGCGCCGACTCAGAATCCTGGAAGAAATGAAGGGAATCGTTCAGCGCAGGCAACCCCGCCAGGAATCGAGGCCGAGCTGGAACTGCGCACCGCGAACACTCTGACCGCTCTCGTCGCCGCGCCCAACCTCTCCAGCCAGGCCCGGTGCCGCTTCGGCCGGGCGGACGCCCTGCTGATCGCCGGCTGGGCGAGCGTGGCGGCGGCGGTGTCGCTCTATCTGGCGTCGGGCGGGCTCAACACTGTCGTCGACGGCGCCTCCGGCACAGAAAATGGACGCCCGGCACTGGTGCGCACGCCGCTGGGAGTATTGACTGCCGGTAGCGCAGCATTCGGCTGACGATCCACCGGAAGGAGCCGCACCGTGGAACACGACGAAGGGCCGGTACAGAGGCTGACGGAGCCAGAGTGTTGGCAACTCCTGGCCGCGAGCCCACTCGGACGCATCGCGACGCACGTGCACGACGTCATCGACATCTTCCCGGTCAACTACTATGCGGACGGGGCATCGATCCTGTTCCGCACGGCGCCCGGCAGCAAACTCGTCGAGCTCACGATCAACGACCAGATCGCCTTCGAGACCGACGGCTACGACGAGTGGGCGGGGTGGAGCGTCATCATCAAGGGCACGGCCAGGGCGCTCGAGCATCAGGCCGAGATCGACGCGGCCGACGACCTCCCGCTGCACCCGTGGATCCCGACCCTCAAACCCGTCTACGTGCGCATCACGCCCACCCACATCAGCGGCATCCGTTTCGAGCGAGCGCCGGAGCCGGAGCGCTCCTGAGCTGCACTCGGAACGCACCGCACCGCAGGGACGCACCGCGCCACACTAGCGCATCCCCTATTCAGACGGATGCCGCCGCGGCTAGCCTGCACGCATGGCTTACGACGAGGGCACGACCAGGACCGGCGCCAACACCACACGAAGCGGCTTGGACGCCGTCGACGTGTGGTGGCGCACCGCGAACTATCTCTCGGTCGGGCAGATCTACCTGCTCGACAACCCGCTTCTGGAGCGTGCACTGACCCCGGCGGACATCAAGCCTCGTCTGCTCGGCCACTGGGGCACGACCCCGGCCCTCAACCTGGTCTACGCGCACCTCAACCGGCTCATCGTCGAGCGCGACCTCGACGTGCTCTACATCGCCGGGCCAGGGCACGGCGGCCCGGGCGTCGTCGCCAACGCCTGGATCGACGGCACCTACTCCGAGCTGTTCCCGGACGTCTCGTTCGACCGCGACGGCATCCGAAAGCTGTTCCGCCAGTTCTCCTTCCCGGGCGGCATCCCCTCGCACGCCTCTCCCGAGACCCCCGGCTCGCTGCACGAGGGCGGCGAGCTCGGCTACAGCCTCGTGCACGCCTACGGCGCAGTGCTCGACAATCCCGGCCTGATCGGGGCCTGCGTCGTCGGTGATGGTGAGGCCGAGACCGCCACGCTGGCCGCCAGCTGGCACCTCAACAAGTTCCTGAACGCCGAGAGCGACGGGGCCGTGCTGCCGATCCTGAACCTGAACGGCTACAAGATCGCGAACCCCACCATCCTGGCGCGCATCCCAGAGGAGGAGCTGCTCGCCCTCTTCCGCGGCTACGGCTACGCGCCGCGCATCGTCTCCGGCGGGTTCGACAACGAGGATCCGCGGCTCGTGCACGAGCGCCTCGCGGATGCCATGGGGCAGGCGTTCGATGACATCGCCGCCATTCAGGCCTCCGCCCGGGGCGGCGGCGAGCCGGCCCGCCCGGCCTGGCCGATGCTGATCCTCCGCACCCCCAAGGGCTGGACCGGGCCGAAGGTCGTCGACGGCCTGCCCGTCGAGAACACGTGGCGCGCCCACCAGGTCCCGCTAGCCGGCGTGCGTGATAACCCGGAGCACCGCGCACAACTCCAGGAGTGGATGCAGAGTTACCGCCCCGCGGAGCTCTTCGACGGCTCCGGCCGCCCCGCGCCGGGCATCGACGGCATCCGCCCCACCCTCACCCATCGGATGAGCGCGAACCCGCACTCCAACGGTGGCGAACTCCTGGAGCCACTCACCGTGCCCGCGCTGGAGCCGAACGCGATCGGATTGGATGGCGGGCGCGGCGCGATCGCGGAACCCACCAGGGTTCTTGGCGGCTGGCTGCGCGAGCTGATCGCCGCGAACCCGCACACGTTCCGCATCTTCGGGCCGGACGAGACGGCATCCAACCGCCTCGACGACGTCTACCGGGTGACGCAGAAGGCCTGGCAGGGCGAGATGCTGCCCACCGACGAGCACCTCGGGCGCGAGGGCCGCGTGATCGAGGCGCTCAGCGAGAACCTGATGCAGGGCCTGCTCGAGGGCTACCTGCTCACCGGGCGGCACGGGCTCTTCACCTCCTATGAGGCATTCATCCACGTCGTCGACTCGATGTTCAACCAGTACGCGAAGTGGCTGGAGTCCAGCGCGCACGTCGAGTGGCGCCGCCCGGTGGCCTCCTTCACGTACCTGCTCTCCTCGCACGTGTGGCGGCAGGACCACAACGGCTTCTCCCACCAGGATCCCGGCTTCCTCAACCTCGTCGTCAACAAGCAGGCGAGCGTCGTGCGCGTCTACTTGCCGCCGGACGCGAACACGCTCCTGGTGACGGCAGAGCACTGCCTCCGCTCGCGCAACTACGTCAACGTGATCGTTGCCGGCAAGCAACCGACGGCCACCCTGCTGAGCCTCGACGAGGCGCGCGCCCACGGTGCGCGGGGCGCCGGCATCTGGGACTGGGCGGGCACGGAGGTGGCCGGCGAGGAGCCGGACGTCGTTGTCGCCTGCGCCGGCGACGTGCCGACCGTTGAGGCCATGGCCGCTGTGCAGATCCTGAAGGCCGAGGTCCCCGGGCTGCGGGTGCGCTTCATCAACGTGGTCGACCTGATGCGCCTGCAAGACAGCCGCGAGCACCCGCACGGGCTGACGGATGACGCCTTCGATGCGCTGTTCACCCGCGACAAGCCGGTCGTGTTCGCCTTCCACGGCTACCCGTCGCTCGTGCACCAGCTCACCTATCGCCGCACGAACCACCAGAACATCCACGTGCGCGGCTTCAAGGAACGCGGCACGACCACCACACCGTTCGACATGCTGATGATGAACGATCTGGACCGGTTCCGACTGGTCATGGACGTCATCCACCGCGTGCCGCACCTGGAGAATCGGTACGCGGCGCTCTCCCAGCGGATGGATGACGAACGCATCGCCCACCGGGCATACACCCGCGAACACGGCGAGGACAGCCCCGACGTGTCGGGGTCGCGCGGGCTGCCGTTCCGCGCCAGGTCAGCGGATGCCGGCACGCACCTCGACACGGGCGATGACAACGTCACCCCGGCATCCGGGCCGGCCGGCCGCTCCTGACGGCTGACCGGGCGCGGCCCCGACCCTAGGCCGGCCCGACGTCGAAAGTTCTGGCACGCCCCGCCGTTTGGTGTCACCATGGAAACCGTCGGAGCAGCCATGCGGGCCGGTCACCGCCCAGTCTCGGAAGTTGCATCCGCGGAGTCCTTCACCGAAAGCGGGACCAGATGCCGATTTTCGACTGCACGTCATGAACGCCGGGCAGCGCGTTGCCCGGCTGGTTCCGATGCTGGGGTGGATCCGCACGTACGATCGCAGTTGGCTGCGCGGCGATCTGATCGCCGGTGTGACGGTCGCGGCGCTGATCGTTCCGAAGAACCTCGGCTATGCCGGGATTGCCGGAATCCCGCTGCAGAACGGCCTCTACGCCGCGGCCGCCGCCGCCATCATTTATGGGATCTTCGGCACCAGCCGGCAGATCTCGATGGGCCCGAGCTCAGGGCTGGCCGCCGTGGCGGCCAGCGCGGTGCTCGTCGTCGGCCTCACCGACGAGGGCGACATCGCATCGTTCGTGGCCGGCATCACCCTGGCATCGGGCGTGCTGTTCCTGCTCCTTGCCGTGCTCAAAGCAGGCTGGATCGCGCAGTTCCTCTCGCGCGCAGTGGTGACCGGATTCCTGTTCGGGGCGGCCATCGACGTCGTCATAGGCGAGCTCCCGAAGCTCACCGGCACCTCCACCACCGGCACGAACTCGTTCCAGGAGCTGTGGTCGTGGTTCGGCACTTTCGGCGAGTGGAACACGGTCACGGCGATCGTCGGCGTGATCTCGCTGATCGTGGTCTTCGGGCTCCGACGGATCGCACCACAGGTACCCGGCGCGCTCGTGCTCGTGGTCGGCGGGCTGCTGGCATCCTGGATCTTCCAGCTCGGAGACCTCGGCGTCGCCCTCGTCGGTGACGTGCCGCGCGGCCTGCCGTCCTTCGCGGTGCCGAACCTCGGGATCATGTGGGACCACGCCGGCACCGTCGCCATCGCGGCAATCGCGCTGGTGCTGATCGGGTTCTCCCAGACCGCCGGCGACGCCCGGGCGTTCGCCGCCAAGCACCGCTACCAGGTCGACATCGACCAGGAGTCGGTGGCCCAAGGGCTGGCGAACACCGGCGCTGGGCTGTTCCAGGGCATGCCGGTCTCGACCAGCCTGTCGGCCAGTTCGCTCAACGACCACTCCGGCGCCCGCACCGGCCTGGCCTCACTCACGTCGGGTGTCATGGTGCTGCTGACGCTGCTCGTGCTGGCCCCGTTGTTCTCGGCGCTGCCGAAGCCGGTTTTGGCCGCGCTGATCATCGAGGCGGTGGTCATGGGCATGATCAACATCCCCGAGATGCGGCGTCTCGCCCGCGTGCAGCCGTTCGACTTCTGGATTGCGATCGCCGCGATCGTCGGCACCCTGGCGTTCGGCGTGCTGGCCGGCGTCCTGATCGGCATCGGGCTCTCGCTGCTCTGGCTGATCGGCGTGGCCACCCACCCACACATTCCCGTGCTCGCGCGCAAGGCGCGGACCGACGTGTTCCGTGAGCTGAGCGAGCACCCGGACGACGAACTGACTCCCGGCGTCGTCGTGATCCGGATGGACGGCGGTCTCTTCTTCGCCACCTCGGACGCGCTGGAGGATCGCGTCCGCGAACTCATCCACTCACACGACGGCCTGAGCGGAATCGTCCTCGACTGTGCGGGCATCAACTTCATCGACTCCCAGGGCTGCGCCAAGATGGGCGACGTCGTCACTCTCGCCGAGGATTCGGGAATCACCCTGCGCCTCGCCCGCCTGAAAGCGAACGTCAGCGCGACGCTCAAGCGGGACGGTGTGCTGGAGCGCATCGGAGTCGGTAACGTCCACGGCAACATCGCCACGGCCGTGCAGGCCCAGCTGGAGGCGACGGACCCGCCGCCCGAGCAGGACAGGTGACAGCTGGCGCGCTCCACCCGCGAAGTCACCCAGAAACACAGAATCGCCCTCGAGTTTCCTCGAGGGCGATTCTGTGTTGCAGTTCGGAGAACTGCATTTCGTGGGCTGTTCGCGAAACCCGTCAGGACGCGGATCGCAGCCTCTCACGAAATGCGTTTTCCTCCACGGTTCGCGTGATTTTCCTCCACACTTGACGGCGAGTGATTCCTTAGAGCTACCTGCCGGCGCCGCTGCCGGTCAGCTTGCAAGCTCGTCCTTCTGGCTCAAGAACTTGCCGCGCGTCCAGCTTCCCGTTCAAGGACCTTGGCAGGGGGTTCAGTCGAATTGGACGTCGCAGGCTGCAACGTCGTCGCGTTACCGCTTGCGCCGGCGGTGCCGGCCGTTCCTGTTGAGATGCACTACGTCGCGCAGGACCTTCCGGACGCGGGCCAAGCAAGCGAAGCGCTGTGTCAAGCCCCGGGCCAATTGAAGGGTCGGCTAGACCCCGCTCGATCACCGTGCTGCCGCGCAGTGAGGCCAGATTACTTCTCGCGCTGTCAAAGATGCCTCCACTGCGACTACGTCCGCAGCTCGTGGGCATCGTTGGCATTACAACCAAGAACACAGTCAGATTGTGACGAGACGAGCTCCGCCTTGAGTGGCGAATGGCCAACTACGTTACAGTCGCTCCTGAAGGGAAAGGTGAAGTGAGCGGTATAGAGGTCGTCGTTCCCCTCGTTGGCAAGGCGGCCGCACCGATCGCAGGCCAGTTAGCAGCAAAGCTTGTCAAGTCGGCCACCCTTCGATGGAGAGTCGCGCGCAAGGTTCGCGCGTCTTCAGACATCCAGTATCCGGGCAGGCTGTATCGTCGCTGGCTGAAGCAGCTCAACCTCAAGGCTCTGACTGAACCCGTCGAGGTGGGCGGACCACGCCTGGCACTCGATCTCGATCAGTACTTCAGTGTCGAATCGACGTGGCGTGATGGTATTAGCCATCATTCCTCAGCAATACTTCTCGTGGAAGCCACGTACGACGCGATGATTGCCTTGGCAGATCAAGCGGATGCTGACATTCTGCGTGATCATTGGGCGCGAGCTCGGCACGAACAACTGCTGCACGCCTTCTCGCAAGAGTTTGGTGCGCCGATGAGGCTCACCCCGAGCGACGAAGCTCAGCTTCTTCGCCGGGCGTCGGCCGCCCGTCGGAGGGTGAGGCTCGAGCCCTTCGGAATAGACGAAGAGGTGATTTCGGCAGCGTTCGATTCGCTTCGAACACGCGTGCCGGTCGTTGCGCCAGGCGAAGTTAGGGTGCTTATCGGTCCGGTCGGCTCCGGGAAGTCTGAGGTTGCAGAAGACTGGTTCCTGAGCACAGTCGATCGGTTCGCAGTGGAAGCGGCAGCGACGCGACCTATTTGGCTCCACGCGCGGGAGATGCGTAACGACTCGCTGGAAACCAATGTTGCCCGGACAATGTCCGTCGACGCGCTAGCCACTCGTGGTGCGTCGATTGTGGTCGACGGGCTAGACGAGGTTGAGGCCGCGCTTGCGGCCCGTATCGTCGCCGAAGCTAAGGTGTTCGCCGGGACTCACAAAAAGAGCGGAGCGTTGCTCACCTGTAGGCCCGGCGTTTTGGAGTCGACTCGTGACCACTCCCATCTGGAGGGCCTCAGTCAGGAGGAGGCGACACTTCTCATCGAGCGTGTCGCAGGAAGCGCCCGCGTCACGTGGTCGTGGAACCCGCTTTTAGCTGACGCCGTCCGCCGGCCGTTCTTCGCTCTCGCAGCCGCGATCGCCATCCGCGAGGGAGAACGCCCCACGGGCCAGGCAGATCTCATCGCGCGACTAGTGCAGCGTGCGTTGAGCTCCGAGAGTGCAGCCTCCGCCGCTGTGCGTTCGAGTGAGATCTACGCGCTACTCATCCGTATGGCCATCGAAGCGACTCGAACTGGAAACGTGAGGGATGGACTCACCTTTCAGGAGAGGCAACAGGTTCGCGCCAGCACGCTCGTTCATGAGCGGGTCGCGGACCAAAGTCTTGAATTCACCCTGCCCATTTTCCAGCAGTGGTTCGCCGCTCAAGGCGTTCTTGCCGACCCCGCGACCACACTGTCTGCAATCGAGTCTTTGGAGTCATTCGACCGATGGCGGTGGGTGCTTGCGATCGCTGGCATCGCCAGCAGCGAGGAACAGCTCGACTCCCTGCTAGAACAGGTCTTCTTGTGGAATCCGGGAGCCGGTGCGTGGCTGCTCACTCAGATCGCGGAAGGTCACAGTTGGTTTCGCCCTTCTGCAAGTGCGCCGATCGAGTCTGAGAATGCCAAGGCGCGCCTTCTGCGTGCGACGCGTGCTGTCGTCTCGTCAATTGGGCCTCTTGCCCCAACGATGTTCCCAATCAACGCGCCAGATGATCCCATCGTCTTGGGCGTTCGTACGGATGGAAGCCAAGTTAGTTCGGGATGGCTCAGTGATTCTTCTGGGGGTGACAGAGTAATTGACCTCCCGGTAGATGTGGGTCCCTTCCGGCAGGAAAGAGAGGGTTGGCGTTTCTGGCGGTCGGGAGCCATACCAGAGGGTGCTGAATGGCCGTGGCTGCTGCCCGTTGATCGAATTGCGAGCTCATCGCTGGATCTCCTGAACCGAACCTCTCTATTTGGGCCGGAAAACGGCGTATGGCGGACCGAAAGCGCCTACCGCACTGCCCGGAGCCTAATTGGCCAGCAGAGTATTCTCCATGCGCCCATGTCGCGGGAGTTGCTGTTGGACAGAGCATCAGCGCTGCTGCAGCACACCCCGGAGCCAGAGACCACCCTCTTCGTGACCGGCAATCGAAGGATCCCGGGCCTTGATCTCTTGAATCTTGTCGCCGTACTGAACGCAAGCACGCGCAAAGAGTTCGGACGGCTGGTCCCTCGACCCGATTTTCCAGCCAAGAAAGCCGAGAGCACCTGGGTATGGGACATCTACTCAGATGAACAGTTGCAGCGCTTCTACGCTGAGACATTTGGACTCGCATGTGTCGCGTACGACGAGGCCGTCTCGACCGTGTTCTTGAAGTTCGCCTGGGCGATGGGAACCGGAGCCCAAGGTGAGTTCGGCGTCATTGCACATCTTGATTTTCGAGGTACGGGCTTGTTAGGGGCTCGGAGCCCCGGGATAACCTCCGCAGTCGTTCCGCTTGACGCATTAGGTCCAGCGCTGCGCCACTCAGACCTCCCCGCCTACTGGTCGTCGAATCACAGAGCAGTGGTCACTCTGTCCGGCGTAACGGAATCCACTGAGAACTGGGTCTCGCGCCACATGCGGCATGAACACCAACCTGGCAAATTTGCTTCCTCGAATCCTTTCGCCCGCGGCTCCTCGTACTCAACCTCCGTGGCCGACGCCAGCAGTCATTCTCGGCCAGCAAGTCAGAAGGCAGCGAACTGGCTGTGGGCCGACCTTCAGGCGCTGAATTTGGGCAGGGGAACGTTCCCCCAGCTAGACCGGTAGAGGCTCTGGCGAGACTCGCGCCGTCGGACGAGACCGGCGGTCCGCCCCTGCGCACCTAGCAGCACAGCCGGCCCCGATACCGCCCGAGAGGGTACACACCCAGGCTCACTGAACTTTTCGGCGAGCCTGAAAGTCGTTAACGGGCGCACAGATTCGGTGACCAGCGGCCCATTGCTGTGGCCGAGGCCGGCACTGGCGACGAAAAGGCCCCGGAAACACAGAATCGCCCTCGAGTTTCCTCGAGGGCGATTCTGTGTGGCCGTTCCGAGAACTACCTCCTGTGGGCTGTTCGCGAAACCCGTCAGCATGCGGATCGCAGGCCGCCGCGAAACGCATTTTCCTCCGTGTCCCTCGTGATTTTCCTCCACACTTGCCGGGCTTGGATCGTTCCGTGGAGGACCGCTCATTTCGCCGACACTAAAGCACTGCGAAGCGCGCAAGCTGCAAGTTCGAAGGACCCAGATATCGCGACCGCGATCCAATATGCTCACTGCGAGTTCACGATGAACCAATTCCCCCGGGCAAACACACTGCACTCAGAGCGGCCTTCCTAAAATCATTCGACTGGCAATGCTGGCGGACAGAAGGTGCACTTGCGCACATTGGTTCAGGAGTCAGGCAAATCTATAGCAGTCCCGCCGTTGGAGACGGGTCCATACGCTCATCCCGCCGAGAGATGTTTCCACGGCTTGCCTTGCGATGGCGCCCAAGTCGTCGCGAGTACGTAACCGGACCCACCCCAATTCGTGTTGCGCTCGCGAGACGAGTTGCCCAGTTGAAGGGCGGGGAAGACCATCTGAGTCCCCTCAGCTGCCAGCGCCTCACGTGTAAGCGCGAAGCGCCAATTCTGCTCGCGGACGTTTGTGAACCCATCCGTTGACATCGCTCCCGCCGTCACGAAGCCTGCCGCCCACAGCCAGCCGGCTTCATTGATGAGCGAAGGCAGAGGTACATCGATGACAAAAAGGGCCTTGTCCCACCCGAGGTCGCTTTTACACTTGCCGCTGCGGTAACCGTTCGTTTCAATGCAGAGAAACATCTGCCAATTCATCCACTGCTCTTCGAGACTGTCGATGATGTGCCCCTTCACACCCCGTGAATGCAGGTACGCGAGCGCTCGATCGTAGTTTGCCGTATGCGGGAACTCGGAGTCATCGGCGAAGATCACGTTGCTCAACGCCTGTGTGTCGTCATTCCACGCGAAGTCGTCACTGCCGGACGCCCAGCCGAGGAAAGTTCCGTCCTTCGCGATCCACTCAAAGTAGTCGTTTTGGCACAAGTTGTGCGAAGTGGAGAGCGCCGCGGGTGTCGCCGGGCGATTGTGAAAGTAGTCAAAGCCGTCACCTGACTCGCGGTAATCGTCCATGTGGACAGTGAGCCATTCAAAGAAGAGGGCGTGCTCAGGCTTCCTCGGTTGATCGAGCGAGACAATGGCGCACCATTCGTCAAACCCGCGGACATCTGACAGTTCAGCGGGTTCGCCGGCGCGAAGTGCCGCCGTGTAGTTCTGGCCCGTGGCGGCCGCCAAATCGCGGGTGGCTAGCTTTGCCTTGCGGTTTTTCGTCATCGATGTGATTCCCGGGTTCCCCTCGCGCCGTCACCCTAGGTGAGAACGGGTCGTCAATATACAGCCCCAGCGATTCCGCGAACCTTGCCCGCCGAAGTCCAGAACGGGCGCGAGCCGATAGGACGAGGGGAAGGGCCTGCAAGGGTGAAGGCCCGCATTGAGTGTAGCGGCTACCCAACCGCCCCGCGGCCCGGCTCAGCCTCTATCACTCACCTCCGCTCTAAGGCGGGTGGCCGCGGCTTCCACCCGTGCAAACAAAGGTATAGATTCCCACGTGGAAACGAGGAGTGGGTTCTCGCGTCCCGCTGCAGCGTCGAGAGCTAGGGAAAGCAGCATTACGCCACCCTCCGAGCTCGCGGCCGCGTCCGAGAGGGCGTTTGCGAGTTCGTCAGCGCTCAACATCGCAAGCATTTCCATTTCCATAATCGAGGCCGCCCCCACCGGAAACTCAGAAACAGCTAGTTGGTCGCGTATCAACCAGTTCTGGTCGACGTAGAACGGTTCCAGGGTCACAACGATTCCGACTCGCCGCTTTGTTGTGTCGATTCGAGGATCGGTGCTACCAATTCGCTCAATCGCACTATTCGACCGGTTGAGCTGGGCGATGCCCTTTCCGATGGAGTCCTCAACTGACCGAAGCCAGTCAGTCCCTCCGGTCCTCAGAGATTCGATTGGCTGCCTGGCTTTGCATTCGATCATGACAAGCAGCCCGGGAAGGTCGAGAAACCAGTCGCATGAATCGACGGACGACTTCTTGGGGCCGTAACGCACCTCGGGCAGAATCGAGCGTTCGCCGTTGATGAGTTCAAGCTGCCTTCCGACGTAGTGCTGGAATACGTGGCCAAGGTCATTGGTGAAACCCGCGTCGAGTGCACGGACTCCAAGGTGATAGATGGCAGGAGGGGTCGCCTTGGCGATGGCCGCCTGGCACCACGGCGCAATCGGTAGCGCTGCAATTCCTTCGATGAAAGGCGTGTCGGTGAGGGGATTGAACGCGAACTTCTTCTGCGTTGAAGGAACCGATCCCCGGAATCTGAGATTCACCACTTTAAACGACGAGGCGGAGACCACGAGGTGCTCGGAGAACGTCCTCCGCACAGCTTCGAACGAGATCACCTCATCAAGTCCTTTAAATCCAGGTCCATCCAGCCAGCTCGGAGTGAATGCTCCGCTGCTGTTCTGGGCTCCGACCGAGATGAGAAATATGGACTCGACGTACTCGTCAAGCGAGAGTCCGTCGCTGATCGCCTCAAACCATCCCGGTTTCATAGCCTCCGGCGCGAACGTCGGCGGATGTTCGCAGGCAGAGCCAAAGAGCAGGATGGTTCTAGCGACCTCGGCGCGCACAGATCGCTGGCCGGGGAACTGCTCGAAGAACAATCAGGCGAGAACTCGTCCAAGCATCTCAGAAGGGGCAGAAGTTCGGACTTCCTCGTCTACCAGTCGAGCGTTCATATTGCAAAGACGTAGCAGCATGTCTTCATCAGCCGCAGGCCTTTGAAAAGCACCCCAAGCAAGCGCTGTACGTGCTAAGTCCGCGATGTTCCAAGGGTTGAGCCCAAGCCTGGAACGGTCGGGTATCTCATCGACACGCGCGATGGAGGCGCTCGTTGAGGCGCAGAGGATTAGAAGGCTGTCGCGGTCGACCTTTCGGATGGCAGACTTGAATTGGTCCCAGGTTGGAGATGTCCCTCTTGCTCGCACCATAGTTTGGCTGCTTCCTGATAGGGCAAAGAATTGTCGTCACGTTGAACTGGCCGACACAGCCACGAAGACCCGTCTGGAGGCTTCACATCGCTGCCAGACACAAGGAGCGTCCTCTAAGTCTCCAGAGGAAATTGTGGTCAGCGCAGATCGCAAGTTAGGTTCAGAAATCGACACAAGTTGCGCCGCAGCGCGACCGCGCGGCGAAGCGGCCTAATCCAATGACTCGTAGCTGAGGTCGATTTCGTGGGACGTGTGCAAGTCTCAGCCCTCGCCGAGCTTGACGCAAACTGGCTCCTCAATCAACGGCTCGAGACCGAAGCGCGTAAACGAGACGGTCTATCTTCGCGCGACCCACCCCCGGCGCTAAGAGGCTCATCTCTGCATCGATCGCGTCCGCCAAGCCACTAAAACCAACTGAATCCCAGACCTCCCCGGACAAAGCCCAAGTCTCCTCGTACACCGCCGAATAGCTAAATGCTTGGGCAGCAGATCGTCCCTGGCTATCGAGGAACACCCATGCAACCCGATCGGCGTCGTCAAGCTTTACATCGTCGGGAATCCATCGACGTGAAACCCTGTATGCATCGATCTGGGCAAGCCCAGCGAGTACTCGACCTGTTCGGTCTTTCTTCGAATGACCGATGCAAGGCAGCGTGCAACTGGTGGGATCATGGCGGTCAATATTGGAGCCCCCATCGATGCCCCCTGCTTCCAGTATCTGACGCGCAGTTTGGTCGTTGAACTGGCTTCCGGCTTCCCCTGCGAAGCGGCCGCCAATTCTGCTGTGTTGCAGGCTCGTCGAATTCCCTGGGGCACCGCATTTGATCTCGATTACGACACGTATCTGGTCATCGTCGTCGAACAGCATCAAGTCTGGCCGGAATCCCCCTTTCATGTAACCGTACAGATGGCGTTGAGTAGAGTCGTCGACGAAATCCTCCAACAGGGCGCGCGTCCGACTAGGCAGCATTGATGCCAATGCCCTGATAACTGCGTCCGCGATTTCAGTGTCAACACGATCAAAAACATCCCATAACGCGTGGTTGACACCGTACTCGCCGCCAATCGGCTCGGGGACGCTCCGATGAGTGAGGGTCTCATTGAGTTGTGGCACGGATGAAATCGTTCCCCCAAGTTCGAGTGGAGGCGGCGTGCGTCGCCTCACAGCAGTTCCTTCACGCGCAACTTGGACCGGGCCGGGAGACTGACGTCTGCTTTCCAGTGCGGCAAGTAGCGACGCCTGACAGCCTAGCTACCGAGCCTGCACTAATCGGCGGGACGAGACTGCCAAGATTCGTGCACGTAGTGGAGCGCAGCATTTGGATCGCAGGCCGTTAGACAGTGTGCATTCGCGATCCCCTATGCGTCGCCAGTGCAGTCGTCGACGGCCATCCATAGGACGGCCCGTGGCATGAATGCTCAAGGTCCGGTCGCGCCGACCATAGGTCAGGTGGTCAACTATGGCTGAGAAGTTTGTCTCGAATGTCATTCGAGGCGGGGCTACCGGCCCTAGTTCTGGCCCGTCACGGCATTCAGAACGACCACATTTTGCGTTCGGCGAAACGGCAAGAGCATGTGGAGCCTGGCGGTCCCGGCTTTCTAAGGCAGAATGCGGGCCCCTCGTCAGAGGGTGATTCCTGAGTTGGCTGCAATGTCTACCGCATTCTGATGGCCCGCTATGGCAAGCTGCTCACCATGCCTGCTCTCGACGCTTCACCAAAGGTCATTCAGTCCATCTACGCGTGGCACAGCGAGGGGAAGCTGTTCGTGAATCGTCGCTACCAGCGAAAACTGGTCTGGACGCTGCATGAGAAACAGAAGCTGATCGAATCGATCTCGAGCCAGTATCCGGTCCCCGCGATTCTTCTCGCGGAGCGGGAGGGCGGCGGCTTCGAAATCATCGATGGCGTGCAGAGGCTCTTCGCAATTATTTCGTTTATCGAGAACGCCTACCCAGCCCTGGACGGACGACACTTCGACGTTTCACATTTTTCAACCGCGCAGCTGCGGGCCGATGAAGATAAGTTCGAGCAGACCTCCGAGCCGAACAAGTTTTCGCAGCGTGAGGTCAGCATGTTTCTGGACTACGTGATGGCGATTACCATCATGCGCGAAGCGTCTGAGGCGGAGATCGATGATGTCTTCGCTCGGATCAACACCTACGGGCACCGCCTGAGTGACCAAGAACGTCGACAGTCCGGCGTGCAGGATGATTTCTCGGCGTTGGTTCGCGAGCTGGCCACCACGCTCAGAGGCGACGTTTCGAGCGACACGCTCTTGCTCGAAGAGATGCCCACAATCAGTATTGATCTCCCAATGAGTAAGCACGGATACCACGTGCAGGCCGAAGACGTCTTCTGGGTCAGCCATGGAATTCTCCGGGCGACAGACCTTCGCGACAGCCTCGATGAGCAGTACATTGCCGACCTTGCCGCATCGATCGTTGGCGGTGCCGTGATTGAGCGCTCCAAATCTGCGTTAGACGCAATATATGACTCCACGAGCGACGAAAGTGCCCGCATCGAAGCGGCCCTTAAAGTTTATGGAAGCGAGCGATTCTCCGACGAGTTCAACTTCTGCATAGACGAAATCCGTACTTTGTGTCTGACAGGCAGCCCCAAGAAGCTCCGCGAAATACTCTTTTCGTCCCCCAACACAAATGGATTTCCTTCCGTCTTTGCCGTCGTGTTCTTTGCATTGCACGAGGTGCTCGTACAAGAACAGAACAGGATTGCCGACTATGCAGGCATGAAGGCGGCGCTTGAGGGATTGTCAGTGCACATCTCGGCGAAAGCGACGAGCTTCGAAAAGCGTCGTCGCCATATCAACCTGGTCAAGGGGCTGATAACGCCACATGTAGTCCCTGGTGAAGCGCCAAATATATACGGGAGCCAGGCGATCGCAGACATTGATGGCCTAATCCAGCGCTCGAAAGTGGAAGCAGCTCACTATGAGCTGAAGCAGGGAATCCTCACGCTGGCTCCCAGTGGGCGCGCAATCGACGAAGGAATGATCCCGAAGCTAGTCAGGACCATCTGTGGGATTGCGAACAACGGAAAGTGGAGCGGGTCGCTTCTAATCGGAGTTACAGATAAAGATGAAGACGCCGAAAAGGTCGGATCGTTAGACGGAATCTCCCCACGGAGAGTCGGCTACCGATATGTGGTTGGCGTGCAGCGCGAAGCCGTATTCCTCGGCGAATCCGCGGAAGCATATTTCGCCCGCATCAAGCATGGGATTGAACGCTCAGAGCTGACTGCGTCGTTGAAAGCGGATGTGCTCTCGGCCATTGACTACCATGACTACTTCGGCCTCGGCATTATCGTGATTTCCGTGCCACCGCAGCAGGGCCCTTCGTTCGTCGCGGGCAAAGCCTACTGGCGCAAAGGTGATCAAACGGTCGAAGCCACCCCAGAGGAGATTGTCACCATTGTGCAGCGATTCAGTTAGCCCTTTCTGCGGACACCTCAGGCTGATCTAACAGCAAATCCCACCCTGACCTTCCCCACAGTCTGCGTGCCCAAGTGGGTGTGCGGATTTGGATTTCTTTGCGGGGCTCCACCCACGCCCGGGACTGCTGTTGATCTGCCTAACTCATACGGTTGAAGACAACCGGGGAACTGAAACGCTCGAATCGAGCACACTCGGATGACTAGTCGTGGTGCGGCGCTGGAAACGACCGAAAGCAAGCAGGCCCGTTCGTACGGTGGCGCTGCTTTTGCGAACAAAAAGCATGTCCGTCGTTTGAATGGCGGTGCATGTCTGGGTCCGGGTCACCCGACAAGGCAGCCGGCCCCGACCTACTCCGGTTGCGCTGTGTCCGGTTTTGCGTAGTCCCACCAGTCCCGAGGTTGGTTGATAACGGCGCCGAGGAGAACCATTTCTGATCTCAGCCACGATCTTTGGTGGCCTCGCGTTCTGGCCGATGCTCTCTCGCTAGCGCCGTGGACGTGCACAGCGTCAGAAGATGACCCGCGTGACCCCGTTCAGAACGAGTGCCACGAGCCCAAGCAACGTGATGGTCTCTCCAATCGCACCGAAATTTCGTTTCCAGCCGACCGAATTCGGAATCCGGAAATCAGGCTGCACAGGGTTGCGCCTGAGATCCTCAACAAACCAATCGAGACCGATCGCGCCACGATGCCACTGCACAAGTCGGCTGCTGACAGCCATCGTCAACTCGACATACTCCGACTTTGTCGTGGAGAGGAACACCCGCTGCGTTTGGCCCCACACCCAATCGGCAATCACCAGCTCCCTCTTTGTGAGATCCATTGCTAAGCGCGATTGCACTAGCGCGAGTTCAATGTCTGCGTTCTTCCAATTCCGGATCATCGCCGGGATACTCTGTCGACGAACCAGATCATCGATTATGTCGATCATGCGGACGACAAGGAGTCTCCGTCGTTCTCTCCGCGAAGCGAGAAAGGTCAACACCTGGCCCGCGATGAAGACGCCAATGGCAATGACAGCGGCAACTGCGGCTGTCAGGAGAGCAACGGATTCAGATGGAGACATGGTCGTGATCGTAGTGGGCGCCGGCAATTTGGCCGGCATGGCTAGCGTCTCAAAATTGAATTGGCGGCGTTGCTCTCGGTTTCGCTAGCTCCTACCTGCGACGAAAGCGACCTAGGCCCGCTTCCCGTGCGAGTGTCACGCATGCCTAAGTGTGTCCATGACCCCCAAAGGTGCTCGGCAAAAGGCAAATTGTGGCCGCTCAGCGAAACTTCGCGAGCCGCAACCGGACGGATCGACTGACCTTGGTCGAGACTCATTCCGGCTGATCCCGCTTCCACACTTGAGTCGCACCATCCGCGTCGCGCAGAGGCGTTTGCAGGATGGCTGCAGTCAACCGTGTCCCAATGGTTGTGGGCGTGCTGGCTTGCACGGTCATCGGGGAACCGTTCAAGTGCGAACCGTTGCCGGCAGCTACGAATCGTGTGACTGTGTCGATGGGTGCCGCGGTGGCAGGGTCGAGTACTACAGCTGTGAGAACGAGGCACCGGACTTCGTCGAGTGAATCCAGATCCCGGGCTCGTCGGGGCTGACGGCGACGACCTCACCCCCGGCGTAGTTGCCGTCGGTCGGGGCGCACATGAGGCGTTCGTCGGCAGACTGCTGCGTTGTCTCGCCCAGAATGTGCTCCAAGTTTCGTGGGGCCGGCTCCCGCTGAAATGGTGGACGATCGGGCAGCGATGTGGCGACGCTTCAGCGCGAGCAGCCACCGATCTGAGGAATTAGACCGGATAGTCGTTGATACGGTCGACGGTTCCTCGAACAGTCGACGCGGTCTCGGCTAGAGGGGAAAGTCCTCCTCGACGTTTGCGCCGAGGAGCCGGGTGAGCGCGATTGCCCGAGATCTATGGAGGGTGCCGTTCTGCATTTGCCGGAGTTGGCGCCCGAACCAGCGGGCCAGGGCGAACTCGTGCGGGTCATCCTGGTTGAGGCGCGGCAGTTTTCCTGTTCGAACTCGGTGAAGCTTGCACTCGTGGAGGCGCATCTGCCAGGCAGCCTCATGTGGGTCCCACCGGAATACCGGTGAGAGGTCGAGGCGGATCTGTTGGTACCGGCAGAGGGAGTCACTGAAGCGGCGTTGGTAGCGGGCCCACTCGGCCATGCGGCGTTCGTCTGGCGGGAGGTGGCTGCGATCGCGGGTGTTCTCGCGCGGCGCTCTGCCGCCTTCGCGCCCGTGGTGTTCGTAGCGGTGCAGACTGCGCGCCCAATTCAGCGGCGCCGCGGGAAGTCGTTGCCGGGCTCGGCATAGACGCCGGCGACGATGCCGTCGGCCTGTTCGTAGTGCCGGGACGATTCATCTGAATCTGCCACCTGCCAGAGCGCGGCGGCGTGGGCGTGGAGCTGTGCGGGGTCTTCCGCTGCATGTGTTCTGCCTGTTCTCGGCGCGGGTGCGCCGTCGCATGCATCTATGCGCGGAAAAGCGAGGTGGCAGCAGGAAAAGGGGATCTTTGTCTTAACGTCGGCGGTTTGGCGGCCGGGGACTCTCTAGCGTTGTTTGCGACCGGTTGCGCCGAACGCGCAACCGGGGTGCGGCGGAGGGCGCAGGCCTATGACGGACACCGATGCCCTGTACGGCGATGAGGGCGGCTGCTGGATCGTGACGACGAGCAGCTCGACGTACCGGCTCGACCTCGACGCGATGGTCGTCACTCGCATCCCGGGTGAGTTCGCGTCGCGCTCGGTCAACGATGTGACACGACCACTGCTGCAGATCCTGTCCTGTGCGGTGGGCGAACCCGGACATTGGCAGATGCAGCCTGCCGGCTCCGAAGCTGCCATGCTGGACTATTTCTGGCAGCGGTCGACTGTGGTCCGCAGCATCGACCGGGCACCCGCCGGCGACCCACCCGAGCACGAGGTGTGAGCATGCCCGCCGCCGGGGATCCGCTGCGCGAGTTGACCGATGACATGGCCGGCCGCTACCTCGTCACCACGACGTCGGGCAGCCGGTACTGGCTGGACCTGGACGAGCGCAGCCTGTGCCGGATCGCCCGCACCGACGATGACGAGACGTTGACGCTGCTCCGCGACGGCGAAAAGGTCGACCTGATCGACGTCGAACGGTGCGAGGTTGCGCAGCCGATGGTCGTGCTGGTCGATCTGCACGTGGAGAACGTGTGGTGCACCACCCGGGAGAGCACCCCGGTGGTCAGCATCATCGCCCTGTCCCCGCGAGCGGTGTTGCAGTGAACGCTGCAGCCGCGGAGCCGTACCGGTACCGGCCGACGCTTGCCTTGCCGTACTGGGATGAGATCGGCGGGTTCATCGAGGACGCCGTCACGGACGCCTCCGCCATCACCGGGAGGGAGCCGCACATCTTGTTCCCGGCGACGACCGCGTTCGTGTTGTGGGCGTGGCAGGCCCGCGGCACACCGCTGGAGCGCACCCGCATCTTCCGCGCCAGCGTGGTTGAAGAGTTCGTGCACCTCGGCGTGGGCCGCTACCTGCGCGGCAGCAGAGCCACACACCGTGCCACCCTCACACTGATGGTCCGGGCACTGAACCCGGCCGACAGCCTGACGAAACAACGCCCGATCCCCCGGTCGGTACCCACCCAGCCCTACAGTGCCGCTGAGATCGCGGCCCTCCACAGCTGGGCGCTCGGCCAGAACACATCCCGCCGCCGCTACGACGCGCTCACCCTGCTCGCCCTCGGACTCGGCGCCGGCCCCGCCACCCGGGAGATCCTCGAACTGCGCGTCTCCAGCCTGGATATCCGGGGTGACCAGCCGGTCGTCATCGTGTGGGAGTCCCGGCCTCGCGCCGTCGGACGAGACCGGCGGACCTCCCCCGCGCAGCTAACCGCATAGTCGGCACCCGACACCGCCCGCGAGGGCACACACCCAGGCTCACCGATCTCTTCGGCGAGCCCGAAAGTCGCTAACGGGGATGCAGAGTCGGTGCCCAGCGGCCCAGAACTGCGCCGAGGCCGGCACCGGCGACGAAAAGGACCCAGAAACACAGAATCGCCCTCGAGTTTCCTCGAGGGCGATTCTGTGCTGCAGTTCCGAGAACTGCCTTTCGTTGCGGGGACAGGATTTGAACCTGCGACCTCTGGGTTATGAGCCCAGCGAGCTACCGAGCTGCTCCACCCCGCGCTACAAGATCAATACTACCTGACGTTTTGGGCGCACAAGTCCACTGGCTGTTGATCCGCGCCGCCCGCCCGCTTTGTCTGGCGCCTGCAGCGAACCTCGCGGCCAACTCGAGCGCCGCATCGTGGGAGGGCAGTTCCAACACAGTGAAGCCGCCGTTGAGCTCTGACGTCTAGGGCAAGGTGCCCTCTGACGCCGTCGCTATCCTTCTCAGGCGCGTGTGACGCGTCGGCGCACAACAGAGGCCACTCCGCCGAGAAGCACAAGCAGGGCACCGGCCGCCAGCATGCCACTGACGTCGGAGCCGGTCGCCGCGAGCAAGGGCCTCTCCCCTGGGCATGCGCGGGACGTCCGTCCGCCCGGTGTGCTTTCCGTCCTTCGACCACTCCGTCTCGCCGTGGCGCACGAGGATCAGCTTCCCGGTCAGGTTGTCCGGAGCGGGACGGTTGGGCAGCGGATCGACTATGGACATACGGCAACAGCAATATCGCGGATCGGCGAAGAATGCGACGGATCCATCAGTCATGAAGCTGGTCGCAATCAAGCAAATGGATACTCTGTGCCGAGTCTGAATATGCAGTGATGCTGATCGAAACACCACTCTCTTCAGCGGTCGACGTCTCACGGCTCCGAGCGGCGGCTTGTGCTTCGTCGTGTGGTCTCCAGTCTCGCACGACTTGAGAAAGACGGTCTCCGTATCCGACTCGGGTCCAATCGGTCGGAGACTGCCGTCGTTGCGTCCTCAACGCAGTTGTTCCGACCCATCCCTCCCGATCTGATCCTCGGGCCTGCCGCGCTTGACACGTGGTCCTTTCTGGGGGTGGTTGACGTCTAGCCGCCTGAATCCGCGAGTGTCAGGATCGATCCCATGGGTCAGGATTCATCCGCAAGATCATCTGCAGTGAGGAATGGCCTGTTCGACCGACTTCCGAAGCGGGCCAAAGTCGGTGCCATCGCCGCCGTCGCGGTCATCGTGTTCGGCGCTGTCACCATCCCGGTTGCCGCGACCGCCGTCGACCAGCACAACCGGCAGCTCGCCCACGAACTCGCCGAAAAGAATGCGGCCGCCGAGAAGAAAGCAGCCGCTGAAGCCGCGGAGGTTCTCAAGGACGCGAAGGACGTCGCCGCCGGGTTCAATGCCGGCTTCGACGGATTCACGATCTCGCTCGCCACAGCGGTGAGCGCGGATGCAGCGGCAGCGTTCGAAGACGCCCGAGTCAAGCTCGCCGATGCGATCACGAACGGCGGGGTCGACGAGGTGTCCGCTGCAATGGATGCCGTCGCCGACGCCCTCGATGCGCTTGTCAGCAACGCCAAGGAGCAGGCTGACGCGCTCATCGAGGCCAGCCCGATCGCTGACGTGGCTTCCACGGACGCTCTCCTCAAAGCGGTCGCCAACCTCAAGGGTGCCGACGACGTCAAGGCTGCATTCACTCAATTGAAGGCCGCCTCGGACGCTGTCATCGCATCTCAGGCTGCCGGCCAGGCTGCGGCTGACGCTGCGGCTGCGGCTGCGGCTGCGGCTGCGGCTGCGGCTGCGGCTGCGGCTGCCGCCGAACAGGACGCAAGCGGCTCGACGGGCGGCGAAGACTCGCCCAGTGGCGGCTCCAGCCCGGAAGTTCCGTCCAACGGCGGTGCTTCGGGTGGGTACGACCCCGCAATCATCTCGATGTGGCCAGCGGAGCCGTTCGAATACTGCGGTGAGAACCCGGAGGGCCAGGTCATCGTGCTCGACTTTCACTGGGGAGCCCGCGAGGGTAACACCGTCGACATCTTCTATGCGCTGACAGACACCGACGCCCAAGCGACCGGCGGCTTCTCGACGGCTGCGTCGAGCCAGGGATCCTCGGGGTCGGTGGGGATCCCGCGAACGTGCCCCGTAGGGTCAGGAACTCTCCAGTACCTAACCATCAAGCTTGTTGCGAGCAACGCGAACGGGTCGGCAACCGCGTATTACTGGGGACTCTGAAGCACGGGCGGGCTCGTCGACGCAAAAGGCCCGGAAACACAGAAGGCCCGGAAACACAGAAGGCCCGGAAACACAGAAGGCCCGGAACCTTTTGGTTCCGGGCCTTCTGCTTCTGTTGCGGGGACAGGATTTGAACCTGCGACCTCTGGGTTATGAGCCCAGCGAGCTACCGAGCTGCTCCACCCCGCGTCACAAGAATTAGATTACCAGACGCCTCAGTAGGCGTCGAATCGAGGGCCGTTCTCGTGCGTTCTCGGGCGCGCCGCGCGGCTGCTCCCCCGGCGCGGGCGGCGGGCGGATGCCGGCGAAAAGCGGGCACGAAAAAGCGCATACCTCCCGGAGCGTGAACTCCGGGAGGGATGCGCCTGTCGTGCGGGGTACTACTGGCCGAGCACCAGCATCAGCGCGGAGAGCGTGTCAGCCAGCTTCTTGTCGGCTGCGCCGTAGGCGGCCCAGTCGCCGTCGGCCATCGCCTTCTGCTTGTCCTGCAGCGCCTGCTTGGCGACCTCGAGCAGCGCCTTGGCCTGCTCGTCGGCCGTTCCGCTGTTCGGCGGGGTGGTGGTCGGCGGCGTGGTCGGCTCCGTCGTGGGCGGCGTGGTGCCACCGTCGGTGGGAGTCGGCGTCGGCGTCGGGGTCACGGTGACTCCCCCGCCCGGCGTTCCGCCGTCGCCGGCCTGGGCGCCGGAGTCGCCGCCGAACAGCACGTTCAGCGCCTCGTCGAGCGTGTTCTCGAAAGCGATCTGGTTGCCGAAGCCGACCAGCACCTTCTGCAGCAGCGGGAAGCTCGTGCCACCGGTCGACTGCACGTAGACCGGCTGCACGTAGAGCAGGCCGCCACCGACGGGCAACGTCAAGAGATTGCCGTTGCGCACCTTGGACTGGCCCTGTTTGAGCAGGTTGAGCACCTGCGAAACGGCCGGGTCGGAGTCGAAGGAGTTCTGCACCTGGCCGGGGCCGGGGATGCGGTCATTCGGCAGCGTCAGCAGGCGGAGCTTGCCATAACTGTCGGCCCTGACGCCGTTCTTCGCCCCGGCATCCGCGTCGACCGCCAGGTAGCCGGTCAGCACGTCGCGGGTGCTGTCGCCCTTCTGGTCAGGGATGAAGGTGGAGTACAGCGAGAACGCCGGCGAGCTCTGACCCGGCATCTGCATGGTCAGGTAGTACGGCGGCTGGAGCGTCTTGTTGTCCGCGGGGAGCGTCGGCTCCTTCGGCGTGGTCCAGGCGTCATCGCTCGAGTAGAACGAGCCGGCATCCGTCACGTGGTACTGGCCCAGGATGGCGCGCTGCAGCTTGAACATGTCAGCCGGGTACCGCACGTGGCTCATCAGCTCGCCGGAGACGTCGCTGAGCGGCTTGACCGTGCTCGGGAAGATCTTCTGCCAGGTGGCCAGCAGCGGGTCCTGGGTGTCCCACGCGTAGAGCGTGACCTTGCCGTCGTAGGCGTCGACAGTGGCCTTCACCGAGTTGCGCACGTAGTTCACGTCGTCGAGCGCGAAGCTCTGCGCCGACGTCTGCGCGTCGTTGATGGCCTTGCTCCAGCTGGTCTTCGTCGAGTACGGGTAGTCCGCGCTCGTCGTGTAGCCGTCGACGATCCAGACGATCTTGCCATCGATGACCGACGGGTACGGGTCGGAGTCGAGCGTGAGATACGGCGCAACCTTCTGCACGCGCTCCAGCGGGCTGCGGTCGTAGAGGATCTGCGAAGAGTTCGTGACCGAGTCGGAGAGGAAGATCTGCTCGCTCTGGAACTTCAGCGCGAAGACGAGCTTCTTGAAGATGTTGTCGAGCTTGGGCCCGCCGTCACCGGAGAAGCTGGTGTAGGTCTGCTCGCCGCCATCGCCGCCGGCCGGGTAGTCCAGCTCGACCGGCTTGGCGCCCTTGGGCGCGCCGACGATTGAGTAGGCGGGCGAATCCTCACCGAAGTACACGCGCGGCTCGAAGGCGCCGAGCGCTCCGGTGCTGGGGATGCCCGACTCGAGGAACACGGGCTGGCCGTCGGCGGAACGCTGGTTGCCGTAGGCGGCAACCATGCCGTAGCCGTGGGTGTAGACGAGGGTGCGGTTGACCCAGTCGGGGGCGTCGCTCAGACCGCTGAGGCGCAGGTCGCGCACAGCAACCACGGCGTCCTGGGACTTGCCGTCGATGTTGTAGCGGTCGACGTCAAGGTGGTCGGGGAACTGGTAGTACTGGCGGAACTGCTCGAGCTGCTCGAACGAGTCGCTGACGATCGCAGGGTCGAGGATGCGGATGTTCGCGGTGGTCTCGGCATCCGCGCGCAGAGCGCCGGGCTCGGCCTCGGTCGTCGCGTTGTACGGGATCTCCTCGACACCGGCGACACCATAGGCATCTCGCGTCATGTCGATGTTGTGCTGGATGAACGGGGCCTCGAGGGTCTTCGCGCTCGGTGCAACCTGGAAGCGCTGCACGACCCACGGGTAGAGCGAGCCGATCAGCAGGCTGGTGATGATGAGCAGCACGGTGCCGATGATCGGCAGGCGCCAGCGGCCCATGATGGCGGTGACGAGGAACAGGATCGCGACGACGGCCGCGATGCCGGCGAGGATCGCTCGGCCGGGGATGGTCGCGTTGACGTCGGTGTACCCGGCGCCGGCCATGAGGTACGTGCTGCTGCCGGTAAGGGTCGTGTACTGGTCGAGCCACAGGCTGGCGGCCTGCAACAGCAGGTACAGCGAGGCCATCACGGCGATCTGCACGCGGGCGGCCTTGGAGATGATGACCTCGCGGCCGCTCACCCGGATCGCACCGTAGAGGTACGCGGTGGCGGCGGAGAGGATGAGGGCGATCAGCAGCACGGCGGAAGCGAAGCCGAGCACCGAGTGCAGGAAGGGAAGATCGAACATGTAGAACGAGACGTCCAGACCGAACTGCGGGTCCTTCGTGCCGCTCGGGGTGCGGTTCAGCCACATCAGGGTGGTCTCCCAGCGGGAGGCCGCCGAGACACCGGCGAACAGACCGAGAAGCGCGGGCACGCCGTACATGGCGAGGCGGCGCAGCGGCTCGATCACCTGCTGATAACGGTCCAGCTGCGCATTGAGCTTCGCGTAGACCGGGCGAGAGCGGTAGGCGATCTGGATGGCGCCCCAGACGGGCAGCGCCATGGCCAGGAAGCCGATCACGAACAAGACACCGCTGGCCACCCACTGGGTGGTCAGAACGTTCAGGTAGCCGAGCTGGTCGTACCAGAGAACGTCGGCGTACAGGCTGGCGAAGGCGAAGAAGGCCATCACGAGCCCCGCCACGACGGCGATGGTGATGGCTAGCGGCGCTCTATTCGGGCGGGCGGGTGCGTCAGCTGCAGGGGAAGTCACGGGGCCTCAATGCTCGGTGTGCGTGTTTCGATGTGCCGAGACCCGGGTACTTAGAGCCTCTGGTGGTGCTGGGTCCATCCTATGGAGCCGAAGCTGGGAGTGTGCAGGAGGGCAGCTTCGAGGTGTCCCCACCGTCACTGACGGTTTCGATCGCAGTCAGCGCCTGATCGAGGGTTTCGACGGAGAACACGGTGAGGCCGTCCGGGATGTGCCCGACAACCTCGCCGCAGTTCGACTCCGGCGCCAGGAACCACTTCGAGCCGGCATCCAACGCGCCGAACATCTTCTGACGGATGCCGCCGATGGGCCCGACGGTTCCGGTGTCGTCGATGGTGCCGGTGCCGGCCCAGTCGGTGCCGGCGGTCAGCGGTCCCGGCGTGAGCTTGTCGATGATGCCCAACGCGAACATCATGCCAGCGCTCGGGCCGCCGACGTTGTCGAGCTGGATCTGCACGTCGATCGGGAACGTGTAGTTGGTGGCGATGGCGACGCCGAGCACGACGGCGTCGCCGCTCATGGTCGGGGTGACCTCGACGGTCTGCGTCTGCCCCGCCCGGATGATCTCGAGGGTTGCGGGCTTCTCCGTGCCGTTGGCCTTGACCGCGGCACGCAGATCGGTGAGGTCGCTGGACGTGTCACCGTTGACGGAGACGATCACGTCGCCGGGTTCGAGCACGCCCTCGGCGGGCGAGTTCGTCGTCAACGCATTGACCTCCAGCGTGCGCCCGACGTCATAGCCGAGGTTCAGCAGCGCCGCGGCGATGGCATCCTGCTGCGAATTGACCATGGCGGCCTGGTTGGCCTGGTCGCGTTCGGTGGTGGTGACGTTCGGCGGGAAGACGAGGTCGATCGGCAGCACGGCCTTCTGCGGGCTTGCCCAGGCCCCCAGCACCTCGAACCAGTTCGGCCGGGACTCCGGGTTGCCGACGACGGAGACGGTGAGGAGGTTCAGCTCGCCCTCGGTCGGGTAGGTCGGCTCATCCGGGATCGAGATGAGCGGGCGCTCGACGCCGTCGTGCTCGGCAGTGCCGAGGGTGTCGAAGACGGGCCCTGGCTGCTCGATCACATAGGGAGCCGGAACCAGGCCGAGCACGAGGCCGCTCACCACGGCGACCCCGAGGAAGTACCAGCCCTTGCGCACGCGGCGCTCCTCGCGGCTGCGCGGTTGGCGTGACAGGGAACCGTCGGCATCGCTGCCCGGTTGGCCTTCGCTGAACAATGCCACGGGCGTCCCTTCTCACTCCCCGGTGTTCGCGACAGGCGGACAGCGGAGCACCCCAGCCTAGGGTATTTCCCAACGAAGCCGCAGGATCTCGCACTAGCGTAGAAGCACGCGACTGAGAGGTGGCTGAAGTGGCCGACAACGCCCAGCCCGGTGACAATCTGGACCCCGACGACAACACGCCTGACGATGACCTGCAGCGGATGCTGCGCGACATCCTCTCCGGCAATTTCCCTGCCGACGGCGCCTCCTTCGACCCTGCACAGTTGGCGGGCGCGGCCGGGCTGCCGAACGACCCCGCCAGCATCGCCGCGCTGATGAACCAGCTGCGCGGCGCCATGAGCAATGCCGGAGACGGCATCAACTGGGATCTGGCCCTGCGCCGGGCCGAGGAGAAGGCCGCAGCAGGCCAGGAGCAGGTCACGCCGGAGCAGCGCGCACAGTTCGACCAGGCATTCAACATCGCCGCGCTCTGGCTCGACGAGGTCATCGCGATCAGCGAGATCACCGTGGTTCCGTCGCTGATCACCCGCCGGCAGTGGGTCACCCAGTCCATGCCGGTGTGGACCCAGCTCGCGGAGCCCGTCGCCACCAGCATCGCCGACACCTTGACCGGCGCGCTCGGCGAACAGCTGCCGGAAGAGATGCGCGGCATGCTCGCCCAGGCCATGCCGATGATGCGCTCGCTCAGCGGCACGCTGTTCGCCATGCAGCTGGGTGAGGTCGTCGGCGAGCTGGCCACCGAGGTCATCTCCGGCGGAGACATCGGCATCCCGCTGCTCCCCGAGCAGCACTCCGCCCTCCTGCCGCAGAACGTGACGGCCTTCGGCGAAGACCTTGACGTGGGCATCGACCAGGTGCAGATCTACCTCGCCGTGCGCGAGCTCGCCCACGCCCGCCTGTTCCGGCACGCCCGCTGGCTGCGCCTGCACCTGATCAGCGCGATCCGTTCCTTCGCTCAGGGCATCAGCGTGGACGCCGGCCGACTCGAAGAACTGGCATCCGGCTTCGACCCGTCCAACCCGGAGGAGCTGCGCCAGGCCATGGTGGACGGCTCGCTGATCCCGCCGAAGAGCGAGGCCCAGCAGGCCGCGCTCGCCCAGCTGGAGACGATGCTGGCCCTCATCGAGGGCTGGGTCAACGTCGTCACCGCCGAGGCGACCAGCCGACTGCCCGGCAGCGTCGCGATCGCCGAGATGGTGCGCCGTCGCCGCGCGGCGGGTGGGCCGGCCGAGTCGGCCTTCGCCACGCTGGTCGGCCTCGAACTGCGCCCCCGGCGCCAGCGTGAGGCGGCCGCCATGTGGCAGGCCGTGACGGATGCCGTTGGCAACGACGCGCGCGACGCCCTGTGGGCGCACCCCGACATCCTGCCGACATCCGCCGATCTGGACGACCCGGCGAGCCTCGTGGCACGCCTGGTTGCGAAGGCATCCGGTGTCGAGCCGGAGCTGGACGAGGTGGACCAGGCGCTGGAGGCTTTGCTGCGCGGGGACGGCCCGGACCGGCCGCTGGACCCGAACGACCCACCCGCCGCCCCCCCGGCCTAACTCCCCTCCCGCTGGGGCCTGTGGATAACTTCCGACGGCCCCTGCGGGAATGAGGCAGGCTGTCGGCATGACCCTGCGACTGGATCCCGGCGTGCCCGTGGTGTGGCGTTCGCCCCACTCGCTGCAATTCGGCGTGGATCAGCCGAAGCTGGTGCTGGATGCAGTGGACGCCCTCGACGAGGTGCTGGTCGCGGCGCTCCGCCGCGGCACCCCAGAAGACGAGTTGCTCGGCATGGCCGCACGCGCCGGCGGAGACGCCGCCGCGCTGCAGGAGCGGTTGCAGCGACTGGAGCCGGTGCTGCTGCACGACCCGGCCGCTGCCCGGCCGACGCCGCCGCGAGTGCTCATCGACGGCGACGGGCCAGGCGCCCAGCTGCTGTTGGATGAGCTGCGAGGGGCCGGCGTGCCGGCCTCCAGCGCGCCGAGTTCAACGGTGCCAGCTGCAACCGGGCACATTTCTGCGGCGCCAACCGCTCGCGCGCCAGGCGGTGAGCCGGAACTGGTCGTGCTGATCGCCCACTATGCGCTGCCTCCCCGCCGCTACGGGCACTGGTTGCGCGCCGACGTTGCACACCTGCCGATCGTGTATGGCGACAGCGGCGTACGGGTCGGCCCGCTCGTGGTTCCGGGCGAGGGCCCCTGCCTGTTCTGCCTGGATCTGGAGCACACCGACGCGGATGCCTCCTGGCCGGCCGTGGCCAGCCAGCTCGTGCACCGGCGCGCCCCCGGCGAGACGGAGCAGACCGGCCGGCTCGCCGCGACGGTGGCCTGTGGTCTGATCCGCGGCTGCTCGACGGGCGAAGCCGGCTCCCCCCTCGCCGCCCCTGCGCCGTGGACGAGTGCATCCCTGCACCTCGGCCTCGACGGCTGGATCAGCTCCGCGCGGCACTCCCCGCACCCGGAGTGCGGCTGCCGGGGGCTGCCGGGCGCTCCATCTCAGCGAGGAACCGGGAGCGGTCCCGCGGAGCGCGCGCCCCGGCGCCCGTCTCCGCCCAGCTCAGCGCGAGTCGCTGCCGTGCCCGGGTGACACCGACGTAGAGCAGTCGGCGTTCCTCGTCGATCTGATCCGGGGTGTTCGCGTAGTTGATCGGCACCAGGCCCTCGCTGGCCCCGATGATGTACACGTTGTCCCACTCCAGGCCCTTCGCCGAGTGCAACGTGGCCAGGGTGACGGCGGCCACGGTCGGCTCGTGCTGGCTCGCCTGGCGTTCCATCAGCTCGTCGGTGAAGGCGCGGAAGGTGGTGCCGGGTGCCGCCTGGTCGACGAGTCCCATCAGCGCGTTCAACGACTCCCAGCGCTCCCGCACAGCCCCGCGCGTCTCCGGCGGGCTCTGGCTCCAGCCGAGCCCGCGCAGCACGTCGCTCACCGATTTGAACAGCGGCTCCCCCGAGATCGAGACCGACGCGGCGCGCAGCGACATCACCGCCTGCTTCACCTCCGGCAGTTCGAAGAAGCGCTTGGAGCCGCGGATCTGGTAGCTCACGCCGGCCTCGGCGAGCGCGGTCTCGAGCGCGGCCGCCTGCACGTTGATGCGGTACAGCACGGCCACCTCCTCCGGGCGGGCCCCGGCCGCGATCAGCTCGACGATCTTCTGCGCGACCCCGCGCGCCTCTGCCATGTCGCTCGGGTGGGCGGTGACGGTGATCGGGGCCTTCACGGCCGGCTCGCTCGCCGCCGCGGCGTGCAGCATGAGGGCTCCCGGACGGCCGCGCATCAGGCGGTTGGCGGCGTCGATGATGGTCTGCGTCGAGCGATAGTTCTGCTCGAGGCGCACCACCGTGGCATCCGGATGCCGGCTGGGGAATTCGAGCAAGTACTCGGCGCGCGCGCCAGCGAAGGAGTAGATCGTCTGGCTGGCGTCACCGACCACGCAGAGCTCGCGCCGGTCACCCACCCACAGGTTCAACAGCTGGTGCTGCAGCGGCGAGACGTCCTGATATTCGTCGACGACGAAGAATCGGTACTGCTCGCGCACCTGCATCGCAACGGACGGCTCCTGCTCGATCATGCCGGCCATGGTCAGCAGCACGTCCTCGAAGTCGATCTGGTGCCGTTCGTCCTTCAGCTTCTCGTAGCCGTGCTGAAGATCAACGGCCTGCTCGGCGGTGAGCCGGCCGGGCAGTCCGCGGGCCTCCAGCGAGGAACCGTAGGCGGCGAAGCTCAGCCCGGAGACCTTGCGCCACTCGATCTCGCCGGCGACGTCGCGCAGCGTTGCCGTGTCCAGTTTCAGCTTGAGCCGTTCGGCGACGTGGCCGAGCAGGCGCGCCTTGCCGTCCAGCAGGCTCGGCGTCTGGCCGCCGACGACCTGCGGCCAGAAGAAGTTCAGCTGCGAGAGCGCCGCGGAGTGGAACGTGCGCGCCGCGACGCCGCCGGCGCCGAGCTCGCGCAGCCGGCCGCGCAGCTCGGCGGCGGCGCGGGTGGTGAAGGTAAGCGCCATCACCCGGCTGGGCGTGTATGCCCCGGTGGCCACGCCGTAGGCGATGCGATGCGTGATCGCCCGGGTCTTGCCTGTGCCGGCGCCAGCGAGCATGCAGACCGGGCCTATGAGCGCCTCGGCGGCAACGCGTTGCTGCTCGTCGAGGCCCGCGAGCAGGGCGTCTGCTGAGGGGATCATCGAGAAGCCGGCTCCGGATTCTCCAGCCAGTCGCGGATGATCGCGCCGGCGATGGACAGCGGGCCGGGCAACAGGATGTCGTCGCCGGCCGCCTCGAGCTCGGCGCGGCTGAACCAGCGCAGCTCAAGGATCTCCTCGCCATCCGGTGTGGTGTCGTGCGGGGCCTGCCCGGACGCGAGGGTCGCGGAGAAGCCCAGCATCAGCGAGGCGGGGAACGGCCAGGGCTGCGAGCCGAGGTAGCGAGGATCGGCGATGCGCAGACCGGACTCCTCCAACACCTCGCGCAGCACGGCGTGCTCCAGCGACTCCCCCGGCTCGACGAACCCGGCCAGCAGCGAGAAGCGGTTCTGCTCCCAGAGCGCATTGGAGCCGAGCAAGATCCGGTCGTCGGCGTCGGTGATGCGCACGATCACGGCGGCGTCGGTGCGCGGGAACACCTCGCTGTTCTCGGCTGGGCACCGCCGCACCCAACCGGCTTTCTCGACCACGGTGGCGGTGCCGCAGCGCGGGCAGAAACGGTGGGAGTCGTGCCAGTGCGCCACCGAAACGGCCTCGGTGAACAGGGCGCTCTCGAGCGCGTCCAGCTCCGGGGCGAGGGCGCGCAGTCCTGCCCAGCGCAGCCGCTCCGGCTGCAGCGCCTCGGCCTGTTCCGGGGTGAGCAGGGCCGCCAGCAGCGGGCGGACGGCCGCGCCATCGGCTACGACCTCGCGCCCGAGGTACAACCAGTTGGCGGCATCCGGAACCTCGTCGGGGGCCAGCCAGGCCAGCGCGGGCGGCGCGCCGTCAACCTGCATGGCGCGCAAGGCCGTGCCTGCACTCAGTGCCATCACCCGGGTGTCGGCGTCTTCGCGCAGCCGCTGTACCAGGCCGGGCTCTGCCCGGGCCGTCGCATCGCGCTCGAGCCGGTAGCGGGCGAGCGGAAGCGCGTCAGTGAGCACGGGTGACCCTTTCGGAACGGTTTGCTGCGCAGCCTCCCGGGGCGTGGCGGATAGGCGAGCAGGCTGTTTTCGACCTAACCTTGAAGGCATGGCCAGATCCCCTCTCACTTTAGCCGCGTTGGCCACCTCAGCCGTGCCGGAGCTCGACGTGGTCGCCACGCGCACACACAGCCGACAGCTGAACGGTGATTACGATGCGGCAGTGTTGAGCATCCGCGACGGCAATGAGCTGATCGTGCGGGTTCCGCGCAACCAGGCGGCCGAGACCGAGCAGTCCGCCGACCTCGTCGCCCTGCGCGCGTTGAGCACCGGCGTGCGCAGCCGGCTGCCGTTCCACGTCGCCGATTTCGTCGGCCAGGCGCCCGTCGGCTCCACCCGCGCCGTCGTCTACCAGTTCTTGGACGGCACCCCGGCCGAGCCGGCGATGCTGGAGTACAGCGCCGATCTGGCTCACTCCGTCGGGCGTTCCATCGCCGCCGTGCACTCGCTGCCGACCGCATTCATCGGCGACGCCGGGCTGCCGCAGCAGAGCGCCGACGAATCCCGCTCCGCCGCCGCCTCGCTGATCGCGCGCGCCGCGGACACCGGCCGACTGCCTGCTGCGCTGCTGCGCCGCTGGGAGCAGGCAACGGATGACGCCGCGCTCTGGCAATTCGCCCCCTCCGTCATCAACGGCAAACTCGCCGCCGACTCATTCCTGGTAGACGACCACGGCGTCACGGCGGTACTGGGCTGGTCGGAGCTGAGCGTTGGTGATGCGGCCCGCGACCTGCACTGGGTGCTCGCGGCCCCCGGCGAGGCCGGCGAGACGACGCTGGCGGCGTACACCGCCGCCCGCAGCGGCGGCATCGACCGGCTGCTGACGCAGCGCGCACTGCTCTACGCCGAGCTGGAGCTCGCCCGCTGGCTGCTGCACGGCGTCGCGAACCGCAGCGACGACATCATCGCGGATGCCGTGCAGATGCTCGACGCTTTGGTCGAAGGCGTGCACAGCCACAGCATGAGCCCGCTGACCCAGCACACGGGCCCGGTTCTCGCCGTCGACGATGTCGAGCAGCTGCTGGCCCAGACACCCCGATCTGCCGGTTCGGACGCTCCGAGGGAGACCCCGGGTGCGCTGCACACCGACAGCTACGACCTCTCGTCGTTCGAGCTGGAGGGCGAGCTCGACAGCGAGCAGGTGCGGAACTCCGACGCACAGGCATCTGCCGTGCAGGCGGCCGCGGCGCGCACCTCCGTGCTCGCCACGGACGACCTCGACACCGGCCCGATCGAGCTGCCCGGGCGCTAGGCGCAGCCGGGATCGCCCGTGCCGCGGGCGTCGGGGATTTCGACAGGCTCAATCAGCGGGAGACGGGCAGCCGCTCCCGGCAGGGAAGGCGCGCCGCGGGCGCGTCGGGGATTTCGACAGGCTCAATCAGCGGGTGAGCGGCGGCGGGGCTACGCGGTGACGCCCGCCCAGAGCTCGAGCAGCTCGTGCTCACCGGCGAGATGCTCCGGCGCGATCACGACGTCGTCGGCGACGAAGTAGAAAACAGCGTCGATCTGCTCTACCGGTACTCCCTTCCAGCGTGAGTAGGCCAGCCGGTAGAGCGCAAGCTGGGTCTGCTTGAGCGCCAGGTCGGCCGCGTTTTTCGGCGCCTTGCCGGTCTTCCAGTCGACGATCTGGTACCCCTGCGCCGTGCGGTAGACGGCGTCGAGTTTGCAGATGAACACCTGGGCGTCCAGCACCAGGTGGATCTCGACCTCGACGTCCTCCGGGGCGAGCCCGGCCCACGGCGACGCCTCGAAGGTGGCGCGCAGCCGGGCGAACTGCTCGGCCTCCGTTCCCTCCAACTCGCTGCCCACCAGCTCGGACTCGAAAAGAGAGTCCCCGGCAGCATCGTCGCCGAAGCTGTCCAGGTCGATGCCCTCCAGCTCGAACAGCCCGGCGTCGAGGGTGTCCCCGCTCGGAACCGCGCTGGAGCGCTGCTCCACCCAGCTGTGGAACAGCGTGCCGAGCCGGGTCGCCCGGTAGGGCCGCTGCGGCATGGGGCGGCGCAGCTGCTCGGCGACGGCCGCCGGGTCGGCGATGAAGTCCTTGAAACGGGAGGCCGGGATGCGCGTCGGCAGCGCGAGCGCCGCCCGCCCCTGCATCCTTCGACGTCGTTCCTCGAGCAGGGCGTCGATCTCGGCGCGCAGCCGCTCAGGGATCGGCGCACCGGACCCACTGTCGACCGCCGTCTGAGTGAGTGCAGCGGCGTTCAGCACGGCCTGGCCGCGCACGCCGAGCGGGTGCAGCGGCCACTCGGGCGGCACGCTGTGCTCGGAGCGGGGGTTCTCTGCCTCCTCCGGCGAGCCCGGCAGCAGCTCCGGGTCGATCAGCCCGGCGACGGCGAGCTCGCGCAGGAACATGCTCGGCCCGCGCGCGCCCTTCTGGCCCCACCACCAAGATCCGCTCAGCAGCAACTCACTCTTGGTGCGGGTCACGGCGACGTAGGCCAGTCGGCGCTGCTCCGCGGCGAAGTGGGCGGCGTTCTGCTCCTTGAAGTCGGTGACGGACTCATCGAACTGGGTCTGGTCGTGCACACCGCGCCAGGCCAGCTCGGGCAGCTCGGCCGCATCACCCTTGAACTCGAACGGCAGCTCGGCGAACGCCAGCCAGCCCAGGGTGCTGCGCGGTTTGCCCGGCATCTCGTCGACGACCATGCGCGGCACGGCGACGACGTCCCATTCCAGCCCCTTCGAGCCGTGGATGGTGAGGATCTGCACGGTGCCGGGCTCCGGCTCCTCCTGCCGTGGGGCGAGCCGGTCACGCTGCTCCGCCTCCTCCAGCCAGCCGAGGAAGGCGCCGAGCGAGCTGTGCTCGCTGGCGGCGAGGAAGCCGCTGACCAGTTCGTCGAACGCCTCCAAGCTGGCGCCACCGAGCGGGCGGATGCCGTTGGCAGCGACCTCGATGTCGAGCAGCAGCTCCTGCTGCACCAGGGTGACGAGGTCGAGCAGTTCCAGCCCGGCCCGCCGGCGCAGCCCGATCAACTGGTCGCCGGCCTCCTTCAGCCGTGCCAGCCCGACCTCGCTGAAGCCGCGCACTAGGCCGTGGCCCTCGCGGGCGGTGACCAGGAAGTCGAGGGCATCCACGATCGAGCGGCCCTCGTCGTCGGCGACGCTGCCCCGCAGGCGGGCGCGCACCTCGTCGCTGAGCTTGGCCAGGCTGTGGTCGCGCTGGGCGAGCTCCCCGGCCAGTTTGCCGAGCGCGTGCAGGTCTTTCGGTCCGATGTTCCAGCGCGCCCCGGCGAGCACGCGCAGCAGCTCCGACCCGCGGCTGGGGTCATGCAGAACCCGCAGGGCCGAGACGAGGTCGACGATGACGGGCTGGTCCAGCAGCCCGGCCAGGCCGAGCACGTGGAACGGCACGCCGCGCTCGCGCAGCGCCTCGGTGAACACGCTGATCTTGCCGAGGCTGCGGCAGAGCATCGCCGCGGAGCGCTTTGTGCCGTCGGCCTTGCCCGTGCCCTGGCCCAGCCGCTGGGCGAACCACTCCGCGACCGCGGCTGCCTCGTCTTCGACGGTCTCGGTGAAGCTGACGTCGAGCAGTCCGTCGGAGGCGAAGCTGGGCGCAGTGAGCGGGCTCTTCGGTGGGGTGTCCCCCGGCTGCGCCTCGCCCTCCTGAATCGTGAACGGTCGCACGATCTCGTTCGCCGCGGCCAGCACCGCGCGCGGGTTGCGCCAGCTGATGGACAGTTCGAAGCGCTCCGCCTCTGCGGCGTCGTCTCCTGACCCGCGGAAGTCGCGCGAGAAACGGGCCAGGTTGGCGGCGCTGGCGCCGCGCCATCCGTAGATCGACTGGTCGGGGTCGCCGACGGCCATCACGCCGTGCCCGCCGAAGAGGGCGGCAAGCAGCCGGGTCTGCACCACGCTGGTGTCTTGGTACTCGTCGAGCAGCACGGCCTTGTACCGCTCGCGGTAGCCGGCGGTGACGGCCGGGTTGCGCTCACACACCTCGAGGGCGAGGGCGACCTGGTCGGAGAACTCGACGAAGCCGCGGCGGCGCTTCTCGGCCTGGAAGCGCTCGGCCAGGTCGAGCAGGGGCGGCAGCCCACCGACCGCCTCCAGCGCGCTCGTGAAGCTCGCGTGCGGGGTCTTCTTGCGCCCCGTTCCGCCGATCGGCAGGTCGGCCATGTCGGTGAAGTCGCGCACCATCGCGTGCACGTCGCGCACGTCGACGACGTTCTCGGCGAGCGACCGGCTCAGGGTGAGCACGCCGCCGGTGACGGCGTCGAGCCGTTTGTCGATCTCGACCAGCCGTGGGTCGGCGGTGTCGCTGACCACCTGCCGTGCCAGCTGCCAGGCGGAGGCCTCGCCGAGCACGACCGCATCCGGTTCCCGGCCGATCAGCATCGCGTTCTCGCGGTAGATCGCGCTGGCGAAGGAGTTGTAGGTCGACACGGATGCCGTCTCGAAGATGTCGATCTTCACGTCGGCGATGCCGGCCTGCACGAGCTGCTCCACCCGTTCCCGGATGCGCACGGCCAGTTCGCCGGCTGCCTTGCGGGTGAAGGTGAGGCCGAGCACCTCTGGCACCGCGGCGTGGCCGTTGGCGAGCAGCCAGACGACTCGGTTGGCCATGGTCTCAGTCTTGCCGCTGCCCGCGCCGGCGACGACGATGGCCTGGCCGCCCGGCGGCGCCTCGATCACCGCGATCTGCTCGGGCGTGGGCGGCGGCAGCTCCAGCGCCAGCGCCAGCGCGGCGGCACCGATCCCGGCCCCAGCCGCGCGGAGGCTCGTGTCGACCGCTGTCTCGACCGGGTTCTCGACCGGGTTCTCGACCGTGGTCTCGCTCATGCGGACACCGCCGGCACCAGGTGGATGCGGTACTCCCAGCGGGCCAGCGGGTCGTTGAAGTCCAGCTGCGTCGGCCCGGTGAAACGTGCCCCGGAGATGGAGCGGGACACCGCGACCAGTCGCTGCCGGAATGCCTCGAGTGCCTGCTCGTCCATCGGTTGCTGGGTCCTCTCGCTGTAACTCTTGCCGCGCACACCGGATGCCACGAAGACGAGCTTCGCGCCGCCGATCGCGGCCTCGCCGCCCTCATCGGACCCGACGGGGATCGCCCCGCTGGCCATGCCGAGCTGGTAGGCGGCCAGCTGCGGGTGGTCCGCCATGCCGGATTGCGTCGGCATCCGCGACCCTGTCTTCAGGTCGACGATCACGGTCGTGCCGTCGGCGGAGCGCTCGACCCGGTCGACGCTGCCGTGCAGGCTGACGTGCTCGAAGTCCACGGTGAACCGGCCCTCGGCTTGCAGCAAGGTCTTGCCGTCGTCGGCGAAGTCACCGAGGTACTCGCTCAGGCCGCCGAGCAGCCGTTCCGCGCCCCGCTTCTCGCGCTCCGCCAGCCAGGGCGCGTCGAAGCGCAGCTGTTTCCAGCGTTCCGCTGCCTCGGCCCAGAGCCCCTCGACACTGAGGTCGGCATCCGGCCGGGTGCTCGCCGTCTCCATCACGGCGTGCACGATCGTGCCGATGGAGGCAGCGAGGCCGCCGGGGCTGGCGGCGACGGTGTCGACGAACCAGGCCAGCGCCGACTTCTCTGCCTTCTCGATCTGCGAGGGCGACACGGCCACGACGGCGTCATCCTCGGTCAGGTCTACCAGTGGTTCCAGCGTGGAGGGCTCGCGCATGCCGTACCAGCTCTCCGGGTGCGCGCCCGGCACCTCTTCGCTGGCCAGCAGGGCGAGGGCGGATGCCAGAGCTGGCGTTCCCCGTTCGACGAGTTCCCGGCGCAGGCTGCCGACCAGCCCGCGCAGGTGCAGCGGGCGGCCGCGGTGCAGGGGTGTCAGGTCGGGGATGAAGCCCATGAACGTGCTCGGCTGCTCGTCGTCGTTGCTGGTGCAGCTGAGCACGAGTTGGCGGTGCGCGCGGGAGGCGGCGAGCGCGAACATGCGCAGCTCGTCGCTGCGTACGGCGGCCCGCTCGTCGGTGGCGCCGGCCGCCGCCGGTTCGGCCCCGAGGCTTGCGAGCTCCTCGACCAGCTCAGGGTGCAGCAGAGAGCCGCGCGGTTTGAGGTTCGGCCAGACGCCCTCCTGCAGGCCGGCCAGCACGACGACGTCGAAGTCCTGCCCGACCACGCCGGGCGGGGTGCAGATCAGCACGGCGTCGCCCTCGCTCTGCGGCGCGAGGGAGTCCTCCGGCAGGTCACTGGCCAGCACGTCGGCGATGAACTGGCCGGGCGGCAGCTCCGGCGTGCGTTCGACGAAGCGCTGTGCGGCGGCGAACAGGGCGACGGCCCCGTCGAGGGCGCGATTGGCCTCGTCGGCAAGCACGCCGGT
Organism: Microterricola viridarii; assembly: GCF_001542775.1. GTDB lineage: Bacteria > Actinomycetota > Actinomycetes > Actinomycetales > Microbacteriaceae > Microterricola > Microterricola viridarii_A. The sequence continues at coordinate 669,466 of NZ_CP014145.1, read as the reverse complement.
GCCCTTGGCCTGCTTGCCCCACTCCGTACCGAGCCCAGCGCCCTGCCAGAGCTGCCAGAGCACCTCCTCGATCGACCCGCCAGCAGCGGCGACGCGGGTGGCCTCGGCCAGGTTCGCCGCGGCGCGGCCGGCCCGCGCGGCCGGGCCGGAATCGATCGTGGCGAAACCACCGGGCACGCGCATGGCCTCGACCAGCAGCTCGTCGCTGGTGCGGCTGCCGTCGCCGGCCAGCTCCTCCTGGCGAAGGCTCAGCCGCAGCCGGCGCAGCGCGATGGCGTCGAGCCGGCCGAGCGGGCCGGTCAGCAGCTGCACGGCGGCCGGGGCGGTCAGCTCGCTGGCCCCGACGGCGAGGCTGGCGGCGGCCAGCAGCTGGGCGGCGGCCGGGTCGTCGCGGAGCGCCCGCCTGGCCGTGGCGGCGCGGGTGGGCACATCGCTGAGCGAGAGCCCGCGCTCCAGCCCGGCGATGTCGGCACCGGAGCGCACGACAACCGCCATGCGCGACCAGGGCATGCCGCGCAGCAGGTGGTGCTCGCGCAGCAACCGGGCCAGTTCACCGCACTCCGCGCCGTGCGAGCTCGCCTCGATGCGGACGAGGGCGCGGTAGCCGGCACGGCCCGCACCCGCCCCGCTCGCTGGGTCTGTCTCGGTCTCGGGGTCTGTGTCCCTGTCCGTCGCCGCGCCCGCTCCCCCGGCACCGGGGTCTGAATGCGCGGAATCAGCCAGTTCGGCGCGCCGCTGCACCCCGGCCAGCGCCGTGCCGATGTGGTCGACGACGACGCCGACCAGCGCCCGCAGCTCCGGGCGCCCCCGGTAGACGGTGGAGAGCACCAGCCGCTCAGACGTTGTGACGCCGAGCGCTTCCCCCAGCCGGCCGAGCACCTCTGAGCGGGCTCCGCGGAACGCTGTGCTGGCGACATCCGGGTCACCGAAGGCGACGATGGCGACACCGCGGGCGGCGAAGGCGCGCAGCAGAGCGATCGTGGAGGCCGTGGCGTCCTGCGCGTCGTCGACGGCGATCAGGCGCACCCCCGCCAACGGTCCGAGGGTGAGCGTCCCGGCGGCGCCGGCCTCTGCGCGCGCCACGTAGACGGCGGCCTCGGTCGAGAGTTCCGCCGAGTCGTACTGGCCGGGCCGGGCCTGCTCCTTGTTGTCTGCGTAACCGTCGAGGAACTCGGCGGCCGCCACCCACTCCGGGTGGTCGTGGGCGCGGCCGAGCTCGGCCAGCCGCGGCATCGACACCCCGTACTCGGCGCAGCGCATGCTCAGCTCGCGCAGCTCGGTGCGGAATCCGCGCATCTGGCGCACCTCCTCGCCGAGCGGGTGCGGCCAGTCCGGGCCGGCCTGGTCGATGATGTCACCGAGCAGCAGCTCGCTCATGATGGCGTCTTGCTCGCCGCCGGTGAGCAGGGTGACGGGGCGGTCGGATGCCGCCCGCACCACCTGGAACGCGACAGAGTTCGCCGTGCGGGCGATCGGGCCGGCGCTCGGCACGCCCAGGCGCACCGCCAGGCGGTCGCGCAGCCGCGTCGCCGCGAGCCGATTGGGGGCTAAGACCAGCACCTGTTCAGGGGCGAGGCCCTGGTTCAGCACCCGGTCGGCGACCAGCTCGACCAGGGTGAGCGTCTTGCCGCTGCCCGGCGCTCCGAGCACCGCAGCGGTCGCCCCGACGGGCAGTTGCAGCACGGCGCGCTGGGACTCATCGAGCACGTCGGCGCCGATCGGGTGCCCTGCGCTGGTGCGTGCAGCGAATGCACGCGCGACAGCCGTCGTTTTCTGCTCTGTTCTGGCCACCTCTCAACGCTAGCGCGCCGCGCCGACACGGCCAGGCGCCGGCGCCGCGCTGCCGTCGTTGCGCCAACAGTGAACGGGCCGCGCTCGTACCCCGATCTGTCGTACTCTGGCAGGAACGCTCTAGCATCAGGGCAAGGAAAGGCATACCCGGTGGACATTCGCATTGGCATTCAGAACTCTCCTCGTGAGATCAACTTCGAGACGTCTCAGCCGGTCGCCGAGATCGAGGCCGCCGTTTCCGCGGTCCTCGCCGGAGAGGTCGGATTCCTGAAGCTCGGCGACGACAAGGGCAACACCTACATCGTCCCCGCCACGACGTTCGCCTACATCGAGATCGGCACCGAAGAGAGCCGGCGCATCGGATTCGTGGGCTAACCATGGAGCTGCTCTTCGTGGCGCTCGGTGGGGCGATCCTCGGCACCATCGCCCGGTACACGTTGCCGCGGCGTGCCGAGTACGGCGTGCTCGTCGTTCCCGCCATCGGCACGGCCGCGGCGGCGGTCGTCTGGGTCGCCCTGACCTGGCTCGGCATGGCATGGGACAGCGGCTGGATCTGGCTGATCTCGCTCCTCGCCGCCGCGGCGGTCTCCTACGGCTCGGCCCTTCTGATCGGCCGCGGCCGGGAGGCAGCCGATGAGCGCCTGCTCGCCGCGCTGAGCGCCGGAACCGCCACAGCCTGAGGCCCGGCGATGATGACCCCGCAGCAGATCGAGAACCTCGCCCAGCTGCGGCGAGCCCGTGACCTGATCGACCGGGACTACGCCAAGCCGCTGGACGTGCCGACGATGGCGGCGCGGGCGCTGATGTCGCCGGCGCACTTCTCGCGCAGCTTCCGGGCGGCCTACGGCGAGACGCCTTACGGCTACCTGATGACCCGGCGGATCGAGCGCGCCATGGCGCTGCTCCGCGACGGGGCGAGCGTCACCGACGCCTGCTTCGCCGTCGGCGCCACCTCGCTCGGCTCGTTCAGCTCGCGGTTCACCGAGATCACCGGCGAGACCCCGTCGGCCTACCGCAAGCGCGAACACGGTGCCGTCCAGGCCATGCCGACCTGCATCGCCAAGGCGCACACGCGCCCGCTGCGCACGCCGAGCAACACCAACAGGGCGACGATCACGCGCAGCGCGAAGACATCGAGCAGGATCGAAGAAGCGCGCGGAGTGGCCGCGGCGTAACGTCACGGGCATGACAATCTCACTTCAGTTCACCAACGTGACGGTCACCGACGTCGACGAGTCGATCGCCTTCTACAGCGGCGCGCTCGGCCTCGACGTGCAGAACGATGTCGGCTCAGGCGGGCACCGCTGGGTCACCGTCGGCAGTCAGGCCCAGCCCGGCCTCGGCATCGTGCTCTCCACCCCTTACGCCGGGCGCTCCCAGGCCGACGGCGACGCACTGCAGGAGCTGCTCACCAAGGGCGTCCTGCCGCTGCTCGTGTTCCGCACCGACAACGTCGACGCGATGTTCGAGGCCGTCCGCGCGAGCGGCGCCGAGGTGCTGCAGGAGCCGATGGACCAGCAGTGGGGCCCGCGCGACTGCGCGTTCCGCGATCCCTCCGGCAACACGGTGCGCATCTCCCAGACGCCCGCCGCCTAGGGCTGTCGCAGCCGCGCACGGGCGACGCCACGGCCCGGGGCTGCGAATTACTTCTGCGCGGGGCAGGCGCTTCGCGGCATCATGAGGCATGCCTCGTCTCGTTCCGCTGCCGCCCGAGTTCGGAAGGCGCGAATTCTCCGTTGACGACGCGCGCGCCGCGGGCATGATCGTGGAGCGGCTGCGCAGCCGAGACCTCAGCAGACGACGGCGACCACCACCGCACGAACACCACGCAGTACGAGCGGGATCTGAGCCGGCTTGAGCGCATCCGCCCCTCGCAACGCAATCGACTCGCCAAAAAACGTACCAACAGCGGTTCGTTGGTACGTTTTGTGGCGAGTCGACGGGCCGGGGCGCGAGACCGGGCTACTGCGGCGCGCTGAGCTGGGCGCGCACCTGGCGCCGCAGCACCTTGCCGATCATGGAGCGCGGCAGCTCGTCGACGGCCACGATCTGCTTGGGCACCTTGTAGGCGCTCAGCCGGCCGCGGCAGTACTCCCGCAGCGCCTCGACGTCGAGCGTCGCACCGCGCTCCAGCACGACGGCCGCGGTGACGATCTCGCCGCCGCTCGCTGCCGGCAGGCCGACGACCGCGGCATCCGCCACCGACTCGTGCGAGATCAGGGCGTCCTCCACCTCGCTCGGGGCGACGTTGAAACCGCCGGTGATGATGAGCTCCTTCATCCGGTCCACGATGGTGATGAAGCCGTCGCCAGAGACCGAGACGATGTCGCCGGTGCGCAGCCACGGGCCGCCGCCGTCCGCCGCCGGCAGCAGCACGGCCAGGGACTCCTCGGGCCGGTTCCAGTAGCCGGAGAACACCTGCGGGCCACGCAGCAGCAGCTCGCCCGCCTCGTTCACGCCCCGGTCGATGTGCGGGTTGTCCGGGTCGACGACGCGAATCTGGGTGCTGGGGAACGGCACCCCGACGGTGCCGGCCCGTCGGGCGGGGCCGAACGGGTTGCCGGCCGCGACCGGCGAGGTTTCCGTCATCCCGTAGCCCTCGACGAGCTGGCCGCCGGTGGACTTCTCCCAGGCCTCCACAGTGGACAGCGGCAGGTTCATGGCACCGGAGATGGCGAAGCGGATGCTGCCCAGGCTCACGCCGCGCTTGGCCGCAGCCTTCGACAGCCGCTCATAGATCGGCGGCACCGCGGGCAGGAACGTGGGCGGGCTGGAGCGCACGGCATCCAGAACCAGGCCTTCGTCGAACTTGGGGAACAGCACCAGCCGCGCGCCCATGCCCATCGCGAAGGTGAGGCAGAGCGTCAGACCGTAGGCGTGGAACATCGGCAGCACGGCGTAGACGACCTCTTCACCCCGGCGGAGCCCCGGCACCCAGGCCTCCCCCTGCAGCGCGTTGACGCGGAGGTTCGCGTGACTGAGGATCGCACCCTTCGGCGCGCCTGTCGTGCCGCTGGTGTACTGCAGCACGGCAGTGTCAGACGGCATGGGTCGCGGGTACGACTTCTTCAGCTTGCGGGTCTCGAGCAAGTCCTCCCAGCGCAGCGCGTTCTTGGCGCGCGGCTGCGCCGTCAGCGCCGCCCGGGACTCCCTGGCCTTCTTGATCGGCAGCCGCAGCGCGATCCGCTTCAGCAGCGGCATCGCCCGGGTGAGGTCGACGGCGACCACGTGCTTGACCCCCATGTCCTCCGGAAAGTCGATGACGGTGTCGTGCACCTTGTCCCAGACGATCGCCACGCTCGCGCCGTGGTCCTCGAACTGGTGCCGCAGCTCGCTCGGGGTGTAGAGCGGGTTGTGCTCGACGGCGACCGCTCCGAGGCGGAGCACCGCGTAGAACGCCACGATGTGTTGTGGGCAGTTGGGCAGCACCAGGGCGACCCGGTCGCCGGCACGCACGCCCAGCTTGCGCAGCGCGTTGGCGATCCGGGAGATCTGCTCCCCCATCTCGGCGTACGTCGTGGTCTCGCCGAAGAACTCCAGGGCGACGGATGCCCGGTAGGTGCGCACCGCCGCGTCGATCATGTCGACGAGGCTCTCCTTGGGCACGTCGACGTCGGCCGGGACGCCCTCGGCGTAGGAGCTCAGCCAGGGGCGGCTCGAGAAGACGGATGCTGCGGTCATGACGACCTCTCTCAACTGTGCCGAAGGCGGGTCAGGCGGTGAGGCCGAGCCCGTCCATGCGGCGGGTGTGCGCGGCGATGAGCTCGGTGAAGACGGGCTCGATGTTCGCCTCCGCGGCGTGGTGCGCCGCGCTTCCGGGTGAGCCGGCGTCGGCCAGGGCCGAGCGGGCGACGAGGAGGGTGTCGCCGACCAGACGGCGGCCCCACATGGCCAAGACGGAGGTGAGCGTTGGTTCTGCGTTGATGGAGCGTTGCAGCAGCTCGCGCAGCTGTTCTGCCCCGGCATCCGTCGCCAACAGGCTGGCGACCCGGTTGCCGACGTCGCCGCCGATTCCGCGGGCCAGCTGTTCGAAGAAGTCGCCCAGCATGCCGGCGCTCAGGTAGCAGGTGAGCAGCAGCTCGCGCCAGTCCGTGCCGGTGGCCAGGGTGCGGTAGTGCACCAGCGCGTCGACGAAGGGCCGCATCAGCTCGTCGGGGTCTGCGTGCAGCCCGCGGATCTCGGCCACCAGCTTGTGCTGGGTGGAGAGCACCTGCGCGGCCACATAACTGATCTGCTGCTTCACCTCGACGCTGGGCGCCGCGGCAAGCGCGCGGGCCAGGTTCTCGGCCACCTCGAGGTGCATGGCGGCGGCCTGACCGAGGAACGGCAGAAGTTCTGGGGTGTACTCGGCGAAGTCAACCTTCGTCGCTGAAGACGCCCCGCGGGGTTTCAGCCGCGGGATCTCTACGCGGATTTTGCTCCGCCCGAACCATGAGACCACGACATCAGCTTAGGGCGTGCGCCGGGCCGGCGCGCTGGCGCGGGGCTGGCCGGCAGGGCGAAAACGGGTGCCGACAGCCGGCCCGCCAACCGGGTGACAGCGACCAAACCCGGGCGTAGACTGCCCCCGAAGCGGGAGGGACGCTGCCTCCCCTGAGTGTTCGGGTCTAGCTGGCGGCGGGGTGCCCGCCGCGATTCCCCGGTCGGCGATGCGCCGGCCAGCGGTTCAACGGCCGGTGATCCCACGGCCAGCGATTGCCCCGGCACCGAGCCAGCGCCCCGCCCGCCCCACCGGCTGCGCATCGCCGAACCGCCAGGTTTCCCGAGCCCTTCGCGAACTCCGACGAGTGCCATGGCCACGCCCGATCACGGCGTGTTGCAGATACACAATCAAGGAGGTCATCATGTCAAGCCTCGTTCGCAAGAGTCTTGATACGCCAGACGAGACGCGGCAGTTCACCGAGAACGCCGGCCAGCTCCAACTCGTCACCACCGATACCGGCGCCGTGGGCCGCGCCACCTTCGAGCCCGGCTGGCGCTGGTCGCAGAACGTGAAGCCCATCGTGCAGACCGACAGCTGCCAGGCCGCTCACGTCGGCTACTTCCTCTCCGGCCACATGAAGGTGGTGATGGATGACGGCGAGGAGATGGAGTACGGCCCGGGCGACTTCGCCACCATGGCTCCCGGTCACGACGCGTGGATCGTCGGCGACGAGACCTGCGTGTTCCTGGACTGGCAGGGCTTCGCCGACTACGCGAAGGGGTGAGCGGCGGCATCCGCCCGATATTGCATTCGGCCCGCGCGGCGTCAAGCGACCATCCAGACACGCCGCGCTAGGCTGGAGGCATCCCGCGGGCGATGGATCCGCGGCCGTGCGCCTGATGACACAAGGGCGCATCCTCAGTGAACGCAGTACGACAGGCCTAAAACACGTGACTACATTTTCAGATTTGACCATTGAACAAGACATGGTCGACGCCCTCGCTTCGAAGGGCATCATCGAGCCGTTCCCGATTCAGGAGCAGACGATCCCGCTGGCACTCACCGGCCAGGACATCATCGGCCAGGCCAAGACCGGCACCGGCAAGACCTTCGGTTTCGGCCTCCCGCTGATCCAGCGCCTCGGCCTGAACCCCGAGCCCGGCGTGCAGGCACTCATCGTTGTGCCCACCCGTGAGCTCTGCGTGCAGGTCGCGCAGGACCTCGAGCTGGCCACCTCCAACCGGGCAACCAACATCGTCGCCATCTACGGCGGCAAGGCCTACGAGGGCCAGATCGAAGAGATCAAGGCCGGCGCGCAGATCGTCGTCGGCACCCCCGGCCGCCTGCTCGACCTCGCCAGCCAGCGTCTTCTCGACCTCGGCAACGTGCGCGAGATGGTGCTCGACGAGGCCGACAAGATGCTCGACCTCGGCTTCCTCTCCGACATCGAGAAGCTCTTCGCTCGCACCCCAGAGGGCCGCCACACCATGCTGTTCTCGGCGACCATGCCCGGCCCGATTGTGGCCCTGGCCCGCCGCTTCATGTCGAAGCCGATCCACATCCGGGCGACCGACCCCAACGAGGGCCTCACCCAGGCGAACATCAAGCACGTCGTCTACCGGGCGCACTCGCTCGACAAGGACGAGGTCGTCGCCCGCATCCTGCAGGCAGAGGGCCGCGGCAAGACCGTTGTCTTCACCCGCACCAAGCGTGCAGCGGCCAAGCTGGTCGAGGAGCTGAACGACCGCGGCTTCAACGCCGCCGCCGTGCACGGCGACCTGAACCAGGACCAGCGCGAGCGCGCCATGGCCGCGTTCAAGGCCGGCAAGAAGGACATCCTCATCGCCACGGATGTCGCGGCTCGCGGCATCGACGTCAACGATGTCACCCACGTCATCAACCACACGGTCCCCGACGACCACGACACCTACCTGCACCGTGCCGGCCGCACCGGCCGCGCGGGCAAGACCGGTATCGCGGTCACCTTCGTCGACTGGGACGACCTGCACAAGTGGGCGCTCATCAACAAGGCGCTCGAGATGAACCAGCCGGAGCCGGTGGAAACCTACTCCTCCTCGCCGCACCTCTACGAGGACCTGAACATCCCGGCCGGTTCCAAGGGCCGCCTGAAGCCGACGCCGATCAAGGAGCGCGAACCGCGCGAGAAGTCGGCGGATGCCGGCCGCGGCCGCCGTGAAGGCGGACGTGACGGCGGGCGTGACGATGGCCGCACCGGCTCCCGCCCCGCCGCAGAGGGCGCAGCCGTCGGCGATGGCGCAACCCGCCCCAGCCGTTCGCGCAGCCGCACCCGCACCCGCGGCGGCGAGGGATCAACAGCCCCCGCGGCGGCCGCCTCGACCGCTGCGACCGCCTCGACCGGTGAGGCCACGGCAATCGTGACGGCGACCATCACCGATCCGTTCCAGGCACCGGGCCACCCGGCATCCGGCACCCACGACGGCGGCGGACACGAGCACCACGACGGCAACAGCGCACCGCGTCGTCGCAGCCGCAACCGCTCGCGTCGCAGCGCCCCCAGCGCCGAGTAACACTCTCTTCGCAACGCAGAAGTGGCCCAACACCGATACGGTGATGGGCCACTTCTGCGTTGTGCAGATGTGCCCGACCCGCTGGTCGAGTAGCGGGGAGGGGCAGCGGGAGGGGCAGCGGGGCGCGCTACCCCTGGGCGCCGTAGACCGGCTCGCTGCCCGTCGCCTGGGCGATCAGCGCCTCCAGTACCTCCGGCGCGGTCGTGTTCTCGCCGAGCCGGTTCGGCTTACCCGCCCCGTGGTAGTCACTGGAGCCGGTGACGGCGAGGCCGTAGCGCTCGGCGAGCACGTGCAGGCGCGCCTTCGCGTCGGGCAGGTTCTCGCGGTGGTCGATCTCCAGGCCGAACAAGCCGGCGTCGACGAGGCGTCTCAGCTCGGGCTCCGGCACCACGTTCATGGCGCCGCGGGTGCCCGGGTGGGCGAGCACGGGCACTCCCCCGGCCGCGCACACCAGGCGCACGCCGGTGACCGGGTCCGGGGCGTAGTGCGGCTTCACATAACCGCTGCGCCAGTGCAGGATGCCATCGAACGCCGCCGAGCGATCCGGCTCGAAGCCCTTCGCGACGAGCGCATCGGCGATGTGCGGTCGGCCGATGGTGGCGCCATCCGCCGCCTGCGCCAACACGTCATCCCAGCTCAGCGCGTAGTCGCGGCCGATGTGCTCGACGATCTCCTCCGCGCGGGTCATCCGAGCCTGCCGGATGCGGGTGGTCTCTGCCAGCAGGGCAGGGTCGGCCGGGTCGAACAGGTAAGCCAGCAGGTGCACGCTGGAGTACTCCACCCGGGTGGAGAGCTCCATGCCGGGGATCAGCGTCAGGCCCGTCGCGCGAGCAGCGGATGCCGCATCGCCCCAGCCGGCGGTCGAATCGTGGTCGGTGAGCGCGACGGTGCCGAGGCCGGCGGCCGCGGCTGCCTGCACGAGCTCGCCGGGCGCCTCGGTGCCGTCCGACACGCTCGAGTGCGCGTGCAAGTCGATGGGGCCGTGAAAACGCCGAGAGTTCATCTGCCCATGCTAGTTCCGGGGAGCGCCGGCACAGCTCGGCCCGCGCGCTGGCAGCATGCGGTCGGCGCCGTCGCTTAGGGTGAGTGAGCCATGTTCAGCCGATTCCTCAGCGCCCTCATCGGGCTTGCCGCCGCCATCGGGCTGCTCGTGCTCGCCTGGCCCCAGCTGTTCGGACTGCAGAACACGTGGCTGATCGCGCAGGTCGTCTCGTTCCGGGGCGCGCTCGTGCTGGCATCCGTCCTCGGGATCCTGCTGCTGCTCGTCGTCGGCATCATCCGCCCGCTCCGCCGGCTCACCGGCACCCTGGCCGTGCTGCTGCTCGTCTTCGGAGTGGCCGTCAGCGGCGTGCTCGCCCTGCGCGGGGTCAACAACGGTGACGTGTCCCTCGTGACGAACGGCGTCGACGACTCGATCACGGTGCTCAGCTGGAACACGCGGGGCGAGGAGCCGGGCGTCGACGCCATCGTGAAGCTGGCGCTGGACAGCGGCGCCGACATCGTGGCGCTGCCCGAGACCACCGACGAGCTCGGCACGGAGGTCGCGCTCGCGATGAAGGAGGGCGGCCGGCCGATGTGGGTGTGGACCCTCAACTTCAATGACGTCTACAAGGCCCGCTCCACCGCACTGCTGATCAGCCCCGATCTCGGCGAGTACACGCTCGCGTCCGCCGCCGGCAGCGGGCCGCCCGGCAACACCAACATCTCCCCACCGTCGTCGCCAAGCCGGTGAACGGCGTCGGACCGACGATCATCGCCGTGCACGCCGGTGCCCCGACCGAGGGCGCGATGAGTGACTGGCGGAGCGACCTGGACTGGCTGGCCGGCCAGTGCGACGCCCCCGACGTGATCATGGCCGGCGATTTCAACGCCACGCTCGACCACATGGCCGGGCGCGGCATCGACGGCGGCGCCCTCGGGCGGTGCTCGGATGCCGCCCTCTCGGCCGGCAGCGCGGCGCTCGGCACCTGGCCGAGCAACGTGCCACCCCTGCTGGGCGCCCCGATCGACCATGTGCTGGCCACCAAGAACTGGCGGGTGGACGCGTTCCGCGTGCTCGACGAGGCCGACGCGTCCGGCAGCGACCACCGCCCACTGCTCACCCGCTATCTGCCTGCGGGCGGTTGAGCGCGGGCACAGGGACTTCCCGTCTCGCGGTGCGAGAATGGTGGGCATGGACAACACCGCCGACGCCACGACCGAAACCCGCCCAGCCAGCACCACGGCCGACCCGAACGCGAGCCGCTCGACCACGCCGAACTCCGATGTATTCAAGTCCTACATCTCCACCGGCTGGGCAGCCAGGGAGGACACCCTCCCCGCCCCGCGCGAGCAGGCGAGCTTCGCCGCCGCGCGCCGCGCCGCCCTCTCCGCCCGCTTCCCCGGCCAGCGCCTGATCGTTCCGGCCGGCAGCCCGAAGCAGCGTTCCAACGACACGGACTACCCGTTCCGCGCGCACAGCGCCTTCGCCTACCTGACCGGCTGGGGCGCCGAGTCCGAGCCCGACGCCGTGCTCGTGTTCGAGCCAGCCGGCAGCGGCCACGAGGCAACGCTGTACTTCCGCGAGCGCGCAGGGCGCGACTCGGAGGAGTTCTACCACAACCCCGCGATCGGTGAGTTCTGGATCGGTGCTCGCCCCTCGCTCGCCCAGGTCGCCGCCGACCTCGACCTGCCCACCCGCGGCATCGCCGAACTGGCCGCCGTGTACGGCGCCGTCGACTCCAGCACCCTCATGCTGCGCGAGTCCGACCCGGCCGTCACCGACGCCGTCGACTCCGCCCGGCTGCGCTTCGCCGCTGAGGAGGCGCTGCGCGACAACGCCCAGGACTCCCCGTTCAGCCTCGAGATCGGTGCGGAGCACGAGCCGGATGCGGAGCTGCACGAGGTGCTCAGCGAGATGCGCCTGGTCAAGGACCCCTATGAGATCGCACAGATGCGCCTCGCCGTCGATGCCACCGAGCGCGGCTTCAACGACGTCATCGCCGACTTCCCGCGCATCTCGGCCAGCCCGCGCGGTGAGCGCATCGTCGACGGCGTGTTCTACACCCGGGCCCGCCTGGACGGCAACGCCCTCGGCTACGACACCATCGCGGCATCCGGCGCACACGCCACCATCCTGCACTGGACCCGCAACGACGGCCCCGTGCGCCCCGGCGAGCTGATGCTGCTCGACGCCGGTGTCGAGGTCGACAGCCTGTACACGGCCGACGTCACCCGCACCCTGCCGATCAACGGCACCTTCAGCCCGGTGCAGCGGATGATCTACGAGGCCGTGCTGGACGCCGCGGATGCCGCCCTGGCCATCGTCAAGCCGGGCATCATCTTCCGCGAGGTGCACGCGGCCGCCATGGCCGTGATCGCGGAGCGCACCGCAGAGTGGGGCCTGCTGCCCGTCTCGGCCGCCGAGTCGCTCGAGGCCGACAAGCAGTACCACCGCCGCTACATGGTGCACGGCACCAGCCACCACCTCGGCATCGACGTGCACGACTGCGCCCAGGCGCGCCGCGAGATGTACCTGGACGGCGTGATCGAGGAGGGCATGGTCTTCACGATCGAGCCCGGCCTGTACTTCCAGAGCGACGACGAGACGGTGCCGGCCGAGTTCCGCGGCATCGGCGTGCGCATCGAGGACGACATCCTGGTCACCGCGAACGGTGCAGAGAACCTGTCCATCGGCATCCCCCGCACCGCGACCGACGTCGAGGCGTGGGTGCGCGCCGGCGGCTGGAGCTAGCCAGCCTCGCGGCATCCTGCGTCAGACAACTGTGGCCCGGCGGATTCGCCGGGCCACAGTTGTGTGCGCGGCCTAGCCGCGCAGCGCCTCCGCGAACCACGACGTGATCGTGGCCGGGTGCGTGATGGCCGTGCCAACAACGACCGAGTAGGCACCCGCCTCCAACATGGCCTTGGCCTGCGCGGGCGTGTGGATGCGCCCCTCCGCGAAGACGGGAACATCGAGCCGCGCCGAAAGGCGCCGCACCAACTCAAAGTCGGGGCCCACGGTCTTGGGTGCCTCGCCGGTATAGCCAGCGAGGGTCGTGCCGACGATGTCTGCCCCGGCGTCTTGGGCGGCCATCCCATCGTCGAAGCTGCCGGCATCCGCCATCACGAGCGCGCCGGTCTGCTCGTGGATGGCGGCGATTGTCTCGGCCAGGCTGAGCCCGTCCGGGCGCGGCCTGCGGGTGCCGTCGATGGCGACGATCTCGGCACCCGCCGCGATGACGGCGAGCGCGTGCTCCAGCGTCGGTGTGATGAAGACGCCACCCGAGCCCACCTTCCACAAGCCGATCTGCGGCAGTGGGACCGACTCGTGGATCATCCGGATGTCGTCCAGCCCCTGCGCACGGATGCCGACGGCGCCGCCAATGACCGCGGACTGCGCAATCTGGGCCATCGCACGCGGGTCACGCAGCGGTTCGCCAGGGTATGCCTGGCACGAGACGATGAGGCCCCCGTGGAATGTCTCGATCATGCGTGGTCCCCCTGTGCATCGAAAGCGCGTTTTGCAGCGCCGATGAGCGCCGCATCATTGCCGAGCTGGGCCCGGACGATGGGCACGTCGCTCAGGATCGGCATGGTGCCCTCCCGTGCCCCGGCGAGCATGGAGTCCCACCACAAGGCACCGGCGTTGATCATTCCGCCCGCCAGAACCACGATGCCGGGATCGATCATGTTGATGACACCGGCCAGGGCTCGGCCGAACGCGCCGGCCGAGGTCACGACGGTGTCGAATGCCACCGTGTCGTGGGCGGCCCGAGAGACAACGTCGCGGGTATCGCGCGCGGCCGGGTCTCCCCCGTTGCGCAGGTACAGCGCGTGCAGCGCGGTTCCGGAGGAGATGGCCTCGACGTGCCCGTACCTTCCGCAGGGGCAGAGCACGCCCTCCGCCTCGTGCACGGGAACGTGGCCGAGGTGCCCGGCCACCCCGTGGGTGCCGAACTGGGGAACCCCGTCGATGACGACGGCGCCACCAATCCCGGTGCCGACCGCGCCGACGAGCACGGTGCCATGGCCGCGGCCGGCCCCGACAAATGTTTCGCCGACGGCGTGCGCGTGAACGTCGTTGCAGGCCAGGATGGGCACAGTGAACGACGCTGCGAGGCCCCGACAGATTTCGGTGCCCTTCCAGTCACTCAGATGCCCGGTCGCCGCGAGAACTCGCCCGGTATCCGCCTCGATCACGCCAGCCGAGCCGACGCTGACAGCGACCAGCCGTGCGGACCCGAGTGAGCCGAGCACCTCCGTGCCCAGCGCCGCGGCGGTGGCGAGGATGCGCTCCCCACCCTCCCGTGCCGGTGTGGCGGTCTCGGCCCGCGCGACCACGGAGCCTGCCGCGGTGACTAGGCCCGCGGCGATCTTGGTGCCGCCGATGTCGAGGCTGAGGACGAGACCGTCGTCGTGTGTTGCGTGTGTGTGTTCTGGGATCATTTCTCGTTGTTGTCTCGTGTGACGGCGATATGGAAGCTGTACCGGTCTGCGCGGTAGATGGTGCGGGCGAACTCGATCAGCTGGCCGCGCCGTGAGGAGCTGACCCGTTCGACGCTGAGCGCGGCAGAACCGCTCGGCACGCCCAGAATCCGGCTGTCCTCCTCGCTGAGCGTGATGGCCTGAATCTCCTGCTCGGCCCGGTACACCTCGTGCCCGGCCTCGGTGAGCTGCTCGTAGAGCGACTGGTCGAGGTGCAGGTGTTCAATCTCGAGCACCGTGCGGGGCAGGTAGACGTCCTCGATCGCCATCGGGTTGTTGTCGGCCAGACGCAGTCGCCGCAGGTGGGTGCACTCCGTGTCGACCGGGACCCCCAGATGCCTGGCGATCTCCTCGTCGGCATCGATCCGAGACAGCGCGAGCGGCCGGGAGGAGGCGACGTAGCCGCGGCTGGTCATGTCCTCGGTGAACGAGGTCAGCTTGGGCGTCTTAAGGAACAGGTCTTTCGACCCGACGTACGTGCCGGAGCCGTGCACGTTGTAGACGAGCCCCTCGTCCGCGAGCTTCGCGATGGCTGCACGCACCGTCATCCGGCTCACCGAATAGCGGCTCATCAGCTCGCGCTCCGACGGGAGGGCGTCATGGGCAACGAGCGATGCGTCGATGATCTCGCGGATTCCGGATGCGACCGTTTCGTATTTATGCGCCATGGGCGCCCACTCTAGTGAGAGACATGCCCATCAACCTTTCACCGCACCGGCAGACAGCCCGCTGACCAGGTAGCGCTGAGCGAAGACCGCGAACAGCAGCGGCGGGAGCGTCGAGAGGAAGGAGGCGGCGGAGATGTCGCCCCAGCGGATTCCCGTGCTGGTGACGAAGTTCGAGGCTCCGAGGGTGACCGGCGTCGCGTTCGACGTCGAGAGCACGAGCGCGAAGAGGTAGTCGTTCCAGCTGAAGATGAAGACCAGCACCGAGACCGCGACGATCGTGGGGGCGAGCATCGGCAGCACGATGCTGGACAGGGTGCGGAACACCCCTGCGCCATCAATCGAGGCCGCCTCCTCCATTTCGAGCGGGATGTCGCGCAGCCCGGAGGCGAGCAGGATGATCGCGAGCGGCAGGTTGAGGAACGTGTTGGCGACGATGAGGCCGAGAATCGTGTCGGACAGGCCCATGTTCGAGAACATGACGAAGAACGGCACGACGAAGAAGATGGCTGGTAGCAGGCGCAGCCCGGACGCGCCGTCGATGATCCACCGGCCGCCGAACCGCATCCGCACGATCGCGTAGGTGCCGGGCACCGCGATCGCGAGGACGAGGAGCACGGTGCCGATCGAGATCATCGCCGAGTTCATGAAGAACCTCGGGAAGTCGTAGCCGGAGGCGTAGAGAACGTTCGCGTAGTGGTCGAGCGTCGGGCTCGTCGGCAGCGCGAGCGGGTTCTTGGCGATCTCACCGTCAGGCTTGAAGCTGACTAGGATCGCGTTGAACAGCGGGGTGTTGATGATGATGGCGATGGCGGCGACGGCCGCCGTGTACAGCCACAGGCTGCGCTTGCCGTGCATCGCGTCGCGCTCGGCCCGCCGTTCGGCCCGCTTGGAGCTGCGCGTCTCGGCGCGCAGCAAGAGTCTGGTGGCGTCGGTGGCGTGATCCGACGTCGTGGGGGTGGCGATGCTCATTTCTTGCCAGCACTTTCGGTCGAGGCGATCCGTTTGACGATTGCCGGGATGAACGGCAGGAGGCAGATCAGCACGACGAGCGATGCCGCTGCGGCCTTCCCGAAATCACCGGCCTCGAACGCGGCCTTGTAGATGTAGATGCTCAGCGTGGTGGTGCTCGTTCCCGGCCCACCCGCTGTCAGCACGTAGATGACGTCGAAGGTTCTGAGGGCGTCGATGGCGCGAAGGAAGAACGCCGCAAACAGAACGGGCTTCAGCACCGGGACGATGATCAGCCAGAGCGAGCGGAAGAATCCGGCCCCGTCCATGGCTGAGGCTTCGAGCAGTTCCTTCGGGAACGATTGCAGTCCCGCGTAGATGATCAGGAACGTGAACGGGGTCCACTGCAGCACGTCCAAGACGATCAGCAGCGGGATGACGCTGTCGGGCGAGAACAGCGAGACGCTCATCCCCATGGTGTCGAGGAGGGCCGGGATCGCGCCGATGTCTCCGTTCAGGAGCAGGCGGAACATGATGCCGAGAAGCGCGGGTGCCACCATGATCGGCAGCAGGATCAGCGTGAAGAAGAGCTTCTTGCCCGGGAAGGCCCGATTCATCAGCAGTGCGAGCCCGAAGCCCAGCACCATCTCGAGGCACACCACGACGGCGGAGAACAGCACGGTGAAGCCGGCGGCCTTCGCGAAGGCTTCGTTCTTGAACAACGCGATGAAGTTGTCGATGCCGTTGAACGCGGCATCCGGGTTCAGCAGGGTCTTGGACTGGAACGCCGTGGCGCCACCAGAGATCAGCGGGTACGCCACGAAGACCAGGGCGAACAGGATGAGCGGCAGGCTCAGCGTCGTCGCGGCAAGCAGGTGCTTGATCCTGGCGGTTCGAGCGGGCGAGGGGGTGGGCGAGGGCGGCGGTGGGCTCGCGGGTGGGGCGGTGGGCGTGCGTCGTGCGGTGGTCTGAGCCACGACTTTCACCTTCTTCTTGTTGGCGACGAGTGGGTCTGCCGGGCGCGGCGATGGCCGCGCCCGGCAGAGGTGAAGCGGCGTGACTACTGGTCGAGCAGTTCCTGCAGGTTGGCGTTGGCCGTGGCGAGCGCCTCGGCGGCCGGGGTCTGGCCGACCCATGCGCCGCTCAGGTCTTCAGCGATCTTGCTGTAGGCCTGGAACGTCTGCGGGAACACGGGAACCGAGTAGCCGCTTGCGATGGTGCTGGAGACCTGGGCGAACGCAGGGTTGATGTCGGTGTTGGCTTCGAGCACTGCGGGCATGGCGGGGATTCCGCCGGCCTCGGCGTAGAGGGTCATGGCCTCGGGGGTGGCCAGGTAGTCCAGCCAGGTCGTGGCCGCAGCCTTGTTCTTGCTGTACTTGTTCAGCGAGACAGAGAGCGCGTGCACGTGCGACTTGCCGCCCGGAACGTTCGCGATGCCGATCTTGCCCGCGACATCCGGCGACTGCGCGGGGTCGTTCAGCGACGCGAAGGCCGCCGACCACTGCAGGGCGAATGCGACGCTGCCGGACTGCAGGGCAGCCTGGGTCTCGGGGAACTCTGCCTGAGCGCTGTCCGGCGATGTCCACTTGTTCGTGTAGATGTCGGCGTACAGTTCGACGGCCTTGGTTGCGGCCTCAGTGTCGAGGGTGGCGGTGCCATCCTCGGCCCAGCCTCCGCCGTAGCCCCAGAGCACGTCATCCCAGATCATCGTGTTGTACAGCAGGTTCTTGGCCTGCAGGATGGTGCCGTACTCGGTCGGGGACGCGGGGTTCTCAGCCTCGGAGAAGTACGCGGCCATCGCCTTGTAGTCCTCGAGGTCCCACTCGTTCGGGTCCTTCGGCTCGCGGGCCTCACCCAGCACGGCGGCGCTGATCCTCGCGTAGTCGGCCCGTGCGGTCTCGTCGGTGAGGAGGTGCTCGATGAGGTCGGTGCGGTAGAGCAGGAAGTGGTTGCTCACATCGAGCGGAAGCGCGTACAGCGAGCCCTCGTAGCTGAGCCCGTCCACGGCAACCTGGAAGTAGTTCGAGGTGTCGATGCCGTCCAGCGGCTCCAGTGAGGGCGAGTACTGGCCCACGTTGTACGACGCGGTCCAGTAGATGTCCATGTCGCTGGACTTCGACGCCATCAGCGCCGTCTCCTTCGAGAAGGTGTCCTGGCGGGAGAGCAGGACCATGTCGACCGTGACACCGTCCTTCTTGCCCTGGCCTGCGTTGTAGGCGTCGACGACCTTGCTCATCGCGTCGCCCTCCGGGCCGGGCCAGGACACCATCTTGATGGTGCCCTTTCCGTCTCCGTCTTCGCCGGCTCCCGCGCCGGCGGCCGAGCATCCGGCCAGCAACGCTGCCGACACGAATACTGCTCCGATTGCGCTGATGCGTCTCTTCAGCATTCTTCCTCCAAAGTGGTCTATACCAGTTGTGTTGAGGAGACTCCCACTGTTCAGTGCACAGTGTCAAGGAAGTGACGAGATCGGTAACATAACTGTTACAACTGGTCCGTACCTGCTGAATTCTTTGGCGCGGAGGCCGGATGCCGAAGAGGGCAGCACTCAGCCCAACCGCTGGTCGAGCATGCACCCGCCGGTCGAGCGCGCCCCGCTGGTTGAGCACGCCCCGCTGGTTGAGCACGCCCCGCCGGTCGAGCGCGCCCCGCCGGTCGAGCGCGCCCCACTGGTCGAGCACGCCCCGCTGGTTGAGCCTGTCGAAACCGAGTAACCCACGCAGGCGCCCAGGCGCCCACTACTGTGCGCCCATGACCAGGCGCGCTGATCGTGCTCCGTGCTCAGCGGTTGTTGGCAGCGCCGTCCTAGGCGGCGGGCGGTGCTGGCGGCGCGGGCGGGGCCGGAGGCGTCTGATCAGCGGCATCCGCCGCCGCAGGCACCGTCTCGCCGCGCAACACGTTGCGTGCCTTGTGCACCAGCTCGCTCGGAGCCTGCACCGTGTAGCTGACGGCGATCAGCTGCATCACCGAGCTGAAGTCGCGGCGCTTGCGCTTGACCGAGTAGCTGACGATGCCAAACAGCATGCCGAACCCGGCACCGATCAGCAGCGCCGCGAAGATCAGGGGCATGCTCGCCCCGCTCGGCGCGAAGATGAACAGGATCAAGCCGAGGAAGATTCCGAGCCAGGCGCCGGATGCCGCGCCGCCGAGCGCCGCGCGGCCGTAGCTCATTTTGCCCGTCACCAGTTCGACGCTCTTCAGGTCGTTGCCGATGATCGCCAGCTGCTTCACCGGGAAGTCGGCGCGCGCGAGGACGTCGACGGCGCGCTGCGCGTCGGCGTAGCTGGCGTAGCTCTCCACAGCCTCTCCCTGGGGCAAAGCCGGGAATCGACCGGCATTGCGGGCGGCGTAGGGGTTCTGGGCACTCATGCAGCCATTCTCCCATGTGGGCCTGAAAACGGTGTGAGTGGCCTAGATTTGAAGGGTGAGTGCCAACAGAGTCTTCGTCGCCCGTCTGGCAGGGTGCACCGTCTTCGACCCCGCGGGCGACCGCGTGGGCAAGGTGCGCGACGTTCTGGTTGTCTACCGCAAATCGGACCCGCCCCGTGTTGTCGGCCTGATCGTGGAAATCCCCGGTCGGCGCCGCGTCTTCATGTCGATCGGCCGCGTGACCAGCATCGGCAGCGGCCAGATCATCACCGACGGGCTCATCAACGTGCGTCGCTTCGAGCAGCGCGGCGGCGAAGTGCGCGTGATCGCCGAGATGCTCGGCCGCAAGGTGAGCTTCGTCGACGGCTCCGGCGAGGCGACCATCGAGGACGTCGCCATCGAGGAGCAGGGCCAGGACCAGAGCGAGTGGGCGATCAGCCAGCTCTTCGTGCGCCGCCCCAAGACGAGCCCCTCCCCCTTCGCCAAGGGCCAGACGGTCTTCGCGAACTGGTCAGACGTGCGCGAGACAGTCACCGCCGGTGAGGCGCAGTCCGCCGAGCACCTCATCGCCACCTTCTCCGAGCTGAACCCGGCCGACCTGGCCTCGACGTTGCTCGACCTGCCCACCGAGCGCATGTTCGAGGTTGCCGGGGAGCTCTCCGACGACCGCCTCGCCGACGTGCTCGAGGAGATGCCGGAGGTCGAGCAGATCGGCATCCTCGCCAGCCTCGGCGATGCCCGTGCTGCCGACGTGCTCGACCACATGCAGCCGGATGACGCGGCCGACCTCATCGCGCAGCTGCCGGAGGGGCGCGGCGAGCAGCTGCTCGATCTGATGGAGCCGGAGGAAGCAGACGACGTGCGCTTCCTGCTCTCCTACGCCCCAGACACCGCCGGCGGCCTGATGACGCCGGAGCCCATCATCGTCTCCGCCGACGCCACCGTCGCAGAGGGCCTGGCGCTGATCCGCCGGCACGACCTCGCGCCGGCGCTCGGCGCCGCGATCTGCGTCACCCTGCCGCCTTACGAGCCGCCGACCGGCCGCTTCCTCGGCATGGTGCACTTCCAGCGGATGCTGCGCTACCCGCCGCACGAGCGCCTCGGCACCCTGCTCGACCAGGGTCTGGAGCCGGTGACGGCGAACACCTCAGCGGCCGAAGTCAGCCGCATCCTGGCCAGCTACGACCTGGTCTCTGTTCCCGTCGTCGACGAGCACCACCGACTTGTCGGGGTGGTGACAATTGACGATGTTCTCGACTATCTTCTGCCAGCCGACTGGCGAAGTCATCCCGACGACGATGACGATATCGCCGCGCGTGCTGCGGCTCGCGCGCAACAGGAGACCGGCAGCATCCCGCTGATCCGGGATGAGACCGCGGGGCGGAGGACCGGCAATGGCACGAGCTAACAAGAGCGACATCCGCCTCGACACACCGCGCGGGCTGCGCGGGCCCGCTATCTCGGCACGCGACAAAGCCGCCAGCCGCGACCGTTTCGGCCGGTTCACCGAGGCGATCGCCCGCGGCATGGGCACGCCGGGCTTCCTGCTCGGGCTGTCGCTGTTCTGCGTCGCCTGGCTCGGTTTCAACACGTGGGGCCCGGAGGAGTGGCGTTTCGACTCCGCGGCGATCGGCTTCACCGCGCTCACCCTGATCCTCTCGCTGCAGGCCTCCTACGCCGCCCCGATGATCCTGCTCGCGCAGAACCGCCAAGACGACCGCGACCGCGTGCAGATCGAGCAGGACCGCCAGCGTGCGGAGCGCAACCTCGCCGACACAGAGTACCTTGCCCGCGAGGTGGTGGCACTGCGCCTGTCCATCTCCGACATGGCGTCGAAGGACTTCATCCGCGCCGAGCTGCGCAGCCTGCTTGAGCAGTTGGACGAGCGGGAGTCGGCGGCGGCGAAGGCCGAGTACGAGAACGGGGCCCCGAGTGTCGGCAAGCCCTAATGCCGGCAACACCGGGGCCGCCAACACGGACCTTCTGCTGCAGGCGCTCGCCCGCGTCATAGACCCCGAGATCCGCCGCCCCATCACCGAGCTCGACATGGTCGGCGAGGTCTCGCTCGACGACGCCGGGCACGCGCACGCCGTCATCAAGCTGACGATCGTCGGCTGCCCGGCCGCCCGTCGCATCGAAGATGACGCCCGCACCGCCCTGGAGGGCGTCGTCGGCCCCGGCAACGCCGAGCTGCGGATGAGCGTCATGAGCGTCGAGGAGCGCAAGGCACTCACCTCGAAGCTGCAGGGAACGGGCAAGCGCGCCATGCCGTTCACGCCCGACTCCCTCACCCGGGTCATCGCCGTCACGAGCGGCAAGGGCGGCGTCGGCAAGTCGACGCTGACCGCGAACCTCGCCGTCGCCCTCGCGGCGCGGGGGCTGCGCGTCGGGCTGCTCGACGCCGACGTGCACGGTTTCTCGATCCCCGGGCTGCTGGGGCTCACGGGGACGAAGCCGACCCGCGTCGGCGAGATGATCCTGCCGCCGGTCGCGTTCGGCGTCAAGGTGATCTCGATCGGCATGTTCCTCGACGATGCCTCTGCCGCCGTCGCCTGGCGCGGCCCGATGCTGCACCGCACCATCAACCAGTTCCTGACCGATGTCTACTTCGGCGACCTCGACGTGCTTCTGCTGGACCTGCCGCCCGGCACCGGCGATGTCGCCATCTCGATCGGCCAGCTGTTACCGCACGCGGAGGTGCTCGTCGTCACCACCCCGCAGCCGGCGGCCGCCGACGTGGCAGAGCGCAGCGGCGTCGTCGCCCGACAGACCGGGCAAAGCGTATTCGGCGTGATCGAGAACATGGCCGGGCTGGCCCAGGCCGACGGCACGGTGCTCGAAGTCTTCGGCTCCGGCGGTGGCGACGAGGTGGCCAGCCGGCTCGACGTGCCGCTGTTGGCCCGCATCCCACTCAGCATCCCGCTGCGCGAGGGCGGCGACATCGGCTCGCCGATCGTGCTGAGCGACCCGGATGACGCGGCCGCCGCAGCCATCTTGGGCGTCGCGGATGCCCTCGCCAGCACGGGCCGCGGCCTGGCCGGTCGGCCGCTGCCGCTCAGCTTCGCCTAGCCTGCGGCCTCTTGGCTCACACTTCCCGGACCAGGGCGTCGTTTGGCCGCAGAGGGACCCACGGCGCCCTGGTCCCGATCTTCAGTGCTGGCTGCTGAGCGTCGGGAAACCCCACTCGCCGTCGAGGATCTCCGCGCGCGGCCGGTACATCCTCACCAGGTAATTCCAGCCGTCCGTGAGCGGCAGCGCGTTCACCGCGCCGGGAGAGGTGTCGCCGAAGCGGACCGTGATGGTGCCGTCGTCGTTCGGCACGCCGGTGATGTTGTTGATCGTGTACGCGCCCTGCTCGTTCGGCTCGAAGTAGCCGCCGGCGTTGTAAACGGAGATGGACCAGAAGCCGTCGACGGGCACCTGGCCGACCGTCAACTCATACTCGCCCACCGGCAGACGCGGGTCGACGCCGATGTAGCTCGCCTCAGCGGAGGGAAGCCCGCCCCAGCCGGCCGCGGTTCCGATGAGGTGGCGGACGGGGTCGACCTCCTCCTTCGAGCCGAACGTGCGGTCGAAGTCGCTCAGATTGCGCGCCAGGGAGAGCAGCGCGGTGCGCGTCTCGTCGAGGCTGGTCGTGTCGTAGTCGGGCATCTCGAAGGGCGCCGTCGCGGTGGCAGCCAACTCGAGCTGGTCCTGCAGTGCCGCGACCGCCACGACATCCGCCGGGTCGGCGGGGTCGACCAGGATGCGCACCGCCACCACGACGTACGGCGTGCCGAACTGCTCCTGGGTGAGCTCGTAGCGGCCGGCGTCGTGGAAGATCGCGTCGACGTAGTGGTGCTCATTGACGACCATGGCGGAGAGGTACCGCTCGCCGTGCTCCGGGATGCTCAGGGTGGCGCCGGCGCTGACGTTGACGACCGCGAAGCTGTACAGCGTGTCGCGGTTCAGTCGGATCACGGTCTGGTTGTCGATCGCGGCTGGCTCGCGATTGTGCTGGAAGCTGTTGACGCCTCCGGCATTGGCTTGGAGGTCCCGCATCATGCGGTGGGTCTCGGCGAGGGCGAAATTGTCTACATTGACGAGAGTGGCCATGGAGCGATCATGGCAGCGCGTGCTCGCCAGCGCTAGAGCCACGGTGTACCTGCCGTCTACCGGGCGCGCACAGCGAGTGCGCACGCGCCCGGCGCGGGCGATGCCGGCTAGGCCGGCTCGACCAGGCGGGCGATCAGCTCGGTGAGCAGCGGCTCGGCCACGGCCGGCGGCAGCGCCTCGACCAGCGCGAGGAACGGCGCGAGCCGCTCGGGCAGGGCCGCGGAGCCCGTGCCGGCTGCTCCGGCATCCGGGGCCAGCCCGATCGCCTGCAGCAGCCCGTAGGCGGCATCCGCGTCGAGTTCCGGGGGCAGCGCTCCGCCGAACGCCCCGCCGAGCGAGGCGAGCAGCGGCGTGACGTCGACGGCGGGAACGCCGCGCACCTCGTCCGCGGCCGCCACGAGGGCGGCAGTCAGCTCGGGCAGCCGGGATTCCGTCACCGGCGTGACCGTCAGGTGCGCCGTGGCGGGCAGCCGGCTGCCGTCGCTGTGCGTGAAGCCCGGCTGCAACTGCAGCTGCCAGCCATGTGCGCGCGCCTGATCGGCCCAGTGGTGCGGGTCGACGCGGCGCTCCGGCTCGACGGAGTCGTCCACGGCGACAGCGATCGCCGGACCGGTGGGCTTCCCGACAACCCGGAGGCCCTCGATGCCGTTGATCGTGGCTGTCAGGGCCGCCGTCGCCCGCGCGCAGCTCGCGGTCAGCTCGGCGAAGCCGCTCGTGCCGAGGCTCTGCGTGATCGCCCACGCGGCGGCGAGCGCCGCCGCCGACTTCGAGCCGAGCAGGGTCGAGTTCACCACCGGGTAGCCGGGCCAGCCGGTGGTCGCGAAGTACTGCTGGCGCTGCCGGTCGCGGCCGCGCTGCAGCAGCACGGAGGCACCCTTCGGCGCGTAGCCGTACTTGTGCAGGTCGGCGGAGAGACTGGTGACGCCGGGCAGCTGCAAGTCCCAGCCGGCCGCGTCCAGGCCCGGCCACCAGGGCAGCACGAAACCGCCGAAGCAGGCATCCACATGGCAGCTGACGCCCGCCGCCGCCGCCAGGGCCGACACTTCCCTGATCGGGTCAATGACCCCGTGCGGATAGGCGGGTGCGCTCAGCACGACGAGCGCCACATCGTCGGCATCCGCCAACAGCGCGGCGAAGTCCTCGGCGCGGGGCAGGCCGGATGCCGGGTCCACCGGAACCAGCTCGAGCCGCAGCCCGAAGTAGTCGGCCGCTTTGTGGAAGGCGGCGTGCACGGTGCTGGGTGCGAGGATGCGGGGAACGCGTGTGCCCGGCTCGACCCCGCCCGCACGCGCGCGGCGCGCGGCATCCACCCGCCACAGCTCGCGTGCCGTCTTGACGGCCAGCAGGCAGCTCTCGGTGCCTCCGCTCGTGACGGTACCCACCACCTGCTCGTCGCCGTGGAACACCTCGCGGGCGAAGCCGATGACCTCGCGCTCCATCACCGCGACGGAGGTGAAGGTGGTCGGGTCCAGGGCGTTCACCGGCTGCACGGCGCGGATCGCGGACGCGGCGAGGTCGTCCAGCTCGGCCAGGCCGGAGTCGTAGACGTAAGAGAGCACCCGGCCGCCGTGGGTCGGGGCGTCGCCCTGCCGGAGCGTGCCCAGCCGGGCCAGCACGTCTGCCGGGTTCTGTTCGAATCGCGCGCTCACACGAGCACCTTCCTGTCGATGTCGGATTTGCGGAGGGTGTAGCGCCGCAGGCTCAGCAGGCTGACCGCGATGAGGGCGGCAGGCAGGGCGCTGAAGCTCAGCACGATACCCATCACCGCGGCGTCGCTCTGCGCGACGGCCGTCGCACCGACGCTCTCGATGTAGCCGGTGGCGGCGAGCATCAGGGTCAGCGCGGTGGCGCCGAGGGCCATGCCGGTGGTCTCGCCCGCCGTCCAGACGCCACTGAAGGTGCCGGCCTGGCCGTCACCGTGCTCGGCGGCGTCGTGCGAGATGACGTCGGGCAGCATCGCCATCGGCAGCGACTGCATGCCCGCATAGCCGGCGCCGGCAAGGGCGACGGGCAGGTACACCCACGCCCCCGGTGCCCACAGCATCGCGGTGAGCGAGAGCGCGGCCACGCCGAACAGCACGCTGGCCAGCACGAAGCCGCGTTCCTTGCCCACGCGCCGGGCGATCACACCCCAGAGCGGTGCGCAGAACAGCGCAGGGGCGATCAGCGCAACGAACAACAGTTCGAGTGCGGCCTCCGAGTGCAGCACCCAGACGGCGACGTAGTTGGCGCCGGCCAGCATGACGCCGGTCGCGAGCCCCTGCAGCATGAACGTGAGCAGCAGGGCGCGGAACGGCTGCGAGCGACGCAGCACGGCCAGCCCCGCCCTGTAGTGCTCGCGGATGCCGACGCCGGAGTGCTCGCCTGAAGCGGCCGCGGGCGCCCCGACGCCCCGCGGCGCGACGCGGGAGGCCAGCAGCATCCCGCCCCCGATCACCACGCCGGCGACGACGGCCATGATCAGGTAGCCGAGGTACTCGTTCTCGCCGCCCAGACGGCGCAGCATCGGGCCGCCGGCGCCGAACAGCAGAATCGCGGCGGTCAGCACCACGACCCGCCAGGTGAGCAGCCGGGTGCGCTGGTCGTAGCCGTCGGCGAGCTCGGCCGGCAGCGCGATGTAGGGCACCTGGAAGAGGCTGAACGCCGTGGCCGTGAGCACGAACGCGACGAGCACCCAGAGGCCGGATGCCGCGGGCTCCAGCCCGGCCGGCACGGCGAACGTGAGCACGAAGAACACGGGCAGCAGCAGGGCGCCAGCCCGCATGAAACCGCGCCGGGAGCCGTGGCGGGCCAGCGCCCGGTCGCTCCGGGCACCGATGACCGGGTCGATCAGCACGTCCCAGATCTTGGCCACCGTCACCAGCGCCCCGGCCAGCAGGGCGGTCACGCCGAGGGTGTCGGTCAGGTAGAACACCAGGACGAGCCCGGGCAAGGTGGCGAAGCCGCCGGTGCCGAGGGATCCCAGGGCATAGCCGACGATTGTCTTACGAGAGAGTGCACGCTCCGTTGCGGTCATCCCGGCAGTGTATCGAGCCGCAAACCAGAACTGGGTCAACTGACCTAATTCTGCGGTCGCTGACCTAGAATGGCGCTCATGTCTGCCTCTCCGCTGCACCCGACGTTCATCGCCGAACTCGACCGCGACCTGGTCGCCACCTCCGGCACCACCCGCGTCGTGCACGCGCCGTTCACCGGCGAGCCGCTGCACGAGCTGCCGCACAGCACCCCCTCCGACGTTGCTGATTCCTTCGCCCGGGCCCGGATGGCGCAACTCGCCTGGGCCAGGGCCGGTTTCGCGCACCGCCGCGCCGTGCTGCTGCAGGCCCACGACAACCTGCTGGAGCGCCGCGAGATGCTGCTCGACGTGCTGCAGGCCGAGACGGGCAAGACCCGCGGCCAGGCGTTCGAGGAGCTGTTCCAGACACTCAGCGTCACCCGCTACAACGCCCTCGCCGCACGGCCGACGTTGCGCGGAGGGCGCCGCCGCGGCGGCATCCCCACCGTCGTCGCCACCCGCGTCGCCTACAAGCCCAAGGGCATTGCCGGCGTCATCACGCCCTGGAACTACCCGCTCAGCCTCGCCGCCATGGACGTCGTGCCCGCCCTCGCCGCCGGCTGCGGCGTCGTGCAGAAGGCCGACGACCAGGGCGCCCTCAGCGTGCTCGCCCTCCGTCAGGCCTTCATCGACGCTGGAGTGCCGCGCGCGCTCTGGGCCGTCGTCGCCGGCGACGGCGCCGAGATCGGCGGCGCGGTCACCGACCGGGCCGACTACATCTGCTTCACCGGTTCCACGGCGACCGGCCGCGGGGTGGCCGAGAAGGCCGGCCGGCGCCTGGTCGGCGCCTCGCTCGAGCTGGGCGGCAAGAACCCGCTGATCGTGTTGGACGACGTCGACCCCGAGAAGGCGGCAGCGGATGCCGCATACGCTTGCTTCTCGTCGATGGGCCAGCTCTGTGTCTCGATCGAGCGGATCTACGTCGAGCGCGGCGTGGCCGAGCCCTTCATCGCCGCCCTCGCCGCCCGCGTCGGCAGCCTCGTGCAAGGCGCCAACTACGACTTCGGCAGCGACGTCGGCTCGCTCACCACGCCGGCCCAGCTACTGCGGGTGCAGGAGCATGTGGCGGATGCCGTGGCCAAGGGCGCAACGGTCATCGCCGGCGGCAACGCCCGCCCCGAGCTCGGCCCGCTGTTCTTCGAGCCGACCGTGCTCACCGGCGTGACCGGCGAGATGGCCTGCTTCGCGGGCGAGACGTTCGGCCCCGTCGTGTCGGTCACCATCGTGGACAGCGAGGAGGAGGCCATCTTGGCCGCCAACGCGAGCGAATACGGTCTGAACGCCTCGGTGTTCAGCGGCTCGACGGCGCGCGGGCTCCGCCTGGCGCGGGCGATCGACGCCGGAAGTGTCAACGTGAACGAGGGCTACCGGGCCAGCTTCAGCTCGATCGATGCCCCGATGGGCGGCGTCAAGCAGTCCGGCGTCGGGCGGCGCAACGGCCGTGAGGGCCTGCTGCGCTTCGTCGAGCCGGTCACCATCTCACACGCCACGGGCCTCGTGCAGCTGCCGCGCACCGGCGCCGAGTTCGCCGCGCTCGGCGGCGTGATGCTGGTGATGGCCGCCGTGCTGAAGGGCATCCGCCGCCGCTAGCCCGCGACCCCCTGGCGGCGTCGCCCGCTCCCCTGCTGGCGGGTATTGCTCTCTCCCGCTGGCTTGAGGGTGTTGCTCTCTCCCGCTGGCTTGAGGGAGCGCCAGCGACCGAAGCCCCGAGCGACTCAGCGGCCACACGCGTCCGCACCCGGCGTGACTCGATCGCGCCGCGCGCTCGGCTACGGTCGCGGCCTCGTTGCTCGGCTGCGCCCTCGAGCCAGCGTGGGGGCTTTCGCCGCGGCGGTTTGCCTGGCTGCCGTTATCCGAAGAGGTTGATCGGCTTCACGATGTCGGCGTAGACGAGCAGCACGCTCATGCCGCCGAGGATGATCACGACGGCCATGGTGAGCGGCATCAGCCTGGCCGTGTCGACGGGGCCCGGGTCTGGCTTGCGGAACAGCTTCGCGAAGCCGCGCCGGATTGCCTCCCAGAGCGCGCCGGCGATGTGCCCGCCGTCCAGAGGCATCAGCGGCACCAGGTTGAACACGAACAACGCGATGTTCAGTGAGCCGAGCAGGCCAAGCAGGCTGGCCACCTTGCTCTCGACGGTGATGGAGTCCAGCGCGGCGATCTCTCCGGCCACCCGGCCGACGCCGACGACGCTGATCGGGCCGTTCGGGTCGCGCGCCTCCGTGCCGAACGCCGCCTGCGCGACGTCCACCATGCGCTGCGGCAGGTTGACGATGATCTTCGCGACCCCGGCGACGTTGTCGCCGACCGCGGGCAGCACGGCCGTCGCCGGCTGCGGCACAAGCTCGCTGGCCGGTCCGATTCCGGCGAAGCCCACATCAGTGGTGACCGGCTTGCCTGCGGCATCCGTCACGGCCTTGCCGGCCGCGTCGAACACGGGGCGCTCGGTGAGCAGCGGGGTGAGGGTGAGAGTCTTCTCGACGCCGGCGCGCTCGACCACGACGACGAGCCCCCTGCCCGCCGAGGCGCGGATCGTGTCGGTGGACTCCTGCCAGCTGGTGACCGGGGTGCCGTCGATGCTGACGAGGCGGTCGCCGGGCAGGATGCCGGCCTCGGCGCCCGGCGCGGCCGGGTCGCTCGGGGCACACTCCTGGCTGGTCGATCCCGCTGTCTGCACGCAGGCGGAGACGCTGCCGATCGTGGTGCTGGCCTGGGCCGTACCGAAGCCCATCAGCAGGATGGCGAACAGCACGACGGCGATGAGCAGGTTCATGAACGGGCCGCCGAACATGATGATGATGCGCTTCCAGACGGGAAGCAGGTAGAAGGCGCGGTGCTCCTCGCCCTCCCCGATCGTCTCGGCACTGGCGGAGCGGGCGTCGGTGGCCATGCTGCTGAGGAAGCCCGTGTTGGCGCTGCGCGCTTCTCCGCCGGCCTTGGCCGGCGGGAACATGCCGATCATCGAGATGTAGCCGCCGAACGGGATCGCCTTGACGCCGTACTCGGTCTCGCCCTTGCGCTTGGACCAGATCGTGGGCCCGAACCCGATCATGTACTGGGTGACCTTGACGCCGAAGAGTTTGGCTGGCACCAGGTGCCCGACCTCGTGCAGCGCGATCGACACGGCGAGGCCGATCGCCAGAATGACGACGCCTAGAACGAAGAGAAGCACGGAATCCACGTCGACAGCGTAGCCCGCCCTCGCTGCGAGCCCGCTGATCTTGGGCTGATCGGGCGCTGTGGCTCCCCCACTCCAATTCGCGGACGGGGGCTGTGCCCGGCGGCCCACTGTGCTTTGATGTCCCTGCCGCCGCCCGACGGCAGGGAGGGATCTCGATGTCGCGTCAGTTGGTCGTCGGAGCAGGTCTCATCGGAGGCGGCCTCGCGCGCAGCCTCGTGGCACGTGGCGACGAGGTCGTCGTCGCCACCCGCAGCGGCACCGAGGTGCCGGGGGCGCATGCCCTCGCCCTCGACGCGGCGGACGCCGAGGCGTTCGCGGATGCGGCGGCCGGCGCGGAGACGATCTTCCTCTGCACGAACCCGCCGTACACGCACTGGCCGACGGACTGGCCGCCCGTCTTCGCCGCGGCGATCGAGGCGGCTGCGCAGAGCGGCGCCGGCCTCGTGATCATGAGCAACCTCTACGGCTACGGGCCGCCGGAGGGTCCGATGACGGAGCAGTCGCCGGAGCTCAGCACCGAGACGAAAGGGCTCGTGCGCCTGGCTGGTTGGCATGCGGCACTTGCCGCGCACAAGCGCGGCGACATCCGGGCCGTGGAGGTGCGCGCCAGCGACTACTTCGGGCCGGGCTCCACCGGCACCGCGCATCTCGGTGAGAACTTCTTCCACGCGGCCCTGCACTCGAAGAAGGCCATGGTCGTCGGCGACCCGGCGCTCCCGCACAGTTGGAGCTACCTGCCCGACATCGTGTCAACGCTCATCGCGGCCGCCGATCACGACGGTGTCTGGGGGCGCGCTTGGCATGTACCGAGCGGCGCCGCCCGCCCCCGCACGACGATCATGGAGCAGCTGAACGCCCACTACGGCGGCCACGGCCGTGTTGCGGGGTACCCGCACTGGCAGCTGCGCGCCCTCGCGGCGGTGAACCCGATGATGCGGGAGGTCGAGGCATCCAGCTACCAGTTCCGGATGCCGTTCGTCATCGATTCCACCGAGACGGAGCGCCTGCTCGGGGTGACCGCGACGCCGTGGCTGGCGGCCCTGACCACGACGGCCGACTCCTACCGCTAACCCCGGCATCCCTCAACGGAGCGTGGGCCGCGAACGGGGGCTGCTAGTGCGCGGCGATGAGCTTGTCCGCGCTCGCGCGGGCCCAGCGCTCGGCCTCGGCCAGCGACTCCCGGGTGAGCGTGCCGTCCGTCTCGTGCGCGTCGACGACCCGCCGCACCGTGTCGACGATGTCGGTGAAGCCGATCGCGCCGGCGTGGAAGGCGTGCACAGCCTGCTCGTTGGCCGCGTTGAAGACGGCCGGGTAGCTCGAGCCGGCGCGGCCCACGTGCTTGGCCAGGGCGACGGCGGGGAATACGGCGTCGTCCAACGGCTCGAACGTCCAGTTCTGCGCGGTCGTCCAGTCCAGCGGCCGGCCGACGCCGCCGACCCGGTTCGGCCAGTCCAGCCCGAGCGAGATCGGCAGTTTCATGTCGGGCGGGGAGGCTTGGGCGATCGTGGAGCCGTCGACGAACTCCACCATGGAGTGCACGATCGACTGCGGGTGCACGACGACGTCGATGCGCTCGTAGGGCACGTCGAAGAGCAGGTGCGCCTCGATCACCTCGAGGCCCTTGTTGACGAGGGTCGCCGAGTTCGTCGTCACGACGAGCCCCATGTCCCAGGTCGGGTGGGCGAGCGCCTCTGCGGGCGTCACGCCGGCCAGGGATTCCCTGCTGCGGCCGCGAAAGGGGCCACCGGATGCCGTGACGACGAGCCGGCGCACCTCGGATGCCGAGCCGGAGCGCAACGCCTGGGCGATGGCCGAGTGCTCAGAGTCGACGGGCACGATCTGGCCAGGCGCGGCAATGCCCGTCACCAGCTCGCCGCCGACGATGAGCGACTCCTTGTTGGCCAACGCCAGCGTGCGCCCGGTCTCCAGCGCGGCCAGCGTCGGGCCGAGGCCGACCGAGCCGGTGATTCCGTTCAGCACGACGTCGGCCTCGATGCCGCGCACGAGTTCCTCGGCATCCACCGCGCCCAGCGCCGTGTCGTCGACGAAGAACTCCTCGGCCTGCGCCGCCAGCATCTCGGCATTGCGGCCGGCCGCGAGCCCGACCACCTCGAAACGGTCGGGGTTTGCCCGAATGACGTCGAGGGCCTGCGTTCCGATGGAACCTGTCGAACCGAGAATGATCACCTTGCGCACTCCCTCAGCCTACGATGCGGGCGGCCGACATGGGCAGAACCGGCCGCACTGTGGAGAAGCTCCAAAATGAATGCCGACAGCGGCATATAAATACGCGTACTGTCATCGAGTGACCGAAGCAGCCGAAGCACCCACAGGCAACACCGAAGACGAGGGCAACGAAGCCCCGACAAAGAAGCCCGGTGCCGTCTACTACCTCGGTCGTACGCTCATCTCCGGGGTGGCCAAGACGGTGTTCCGCCCGACCATCACCGGCCGCGAGAACGTTCCCAAGACAGGGCCCGTCATCCTCGCCAGCAACCACCTGTCTTTCATCGACAGCATCGTGATCCCGATCTCGGCGCCGCGCCCCGTGCAGTTCCTGGCCAAGTCGACCTACTTCACCGGCACGGGCTTCAAGGGCTGGGTGTCGCGCAACTTCTTCACCGCGATCGGGGCCGTCGGCGTCGAGCGCGGCGCGGGCCAGGCCGCGCAGGACGCCCTCGACCAGGGCAAGCGCATCCTCGATGGCGGCAACGCCTTCGCCCTCTACCCTGAGGGCACCCGCTCCCTCGACGGCCGGCTCTACCGCGGCCGCACCGGCATCGCCTGGTTGGCGCTGACCACCGGCGCCACCGTCGTGCCCGTCGGCCTGATCGGCACCCAGGAGATCCAGCCGGTCGGCACCACGATGCCCCGCGTGCGCAAGGTCACGGTCAAGTTCGGCGAGCCCATCGATGTCTCGCACTACGGCCCAGCCACCTCGGGCAAGGCGCGCCGCCAGGCCACCGACGAGATCATGGCCGCCATCCACGCGCTCACCGGTCAGGAACTCGCGGGCAGCTACAACGAGGCGCCGCCGTCGGGCACCCTGCACCGCATCGCCGACAAGGTGTTCCCGCGCGAGCGAATCTAGGCACGCCCGCCGCAACTCAGCCGATCCGGAGACCTAGCGGTTAGGGTCGAGCCCGATGACTTCTCGCCGACACCCCCGCCACCCCGCATCGTCTGGGCGCCGGATGCCACGCATCGGCGTGCTGCTGATCGCGCTGTTGACCACACTCGTGCTGGGCGGAACGGGCACGATCACCGCCCAGGCCCTTGCCGCGCAACCCGCGGCTGCCCCGGCGATCGGCGCCGGCATCGTTCCGCCCGTCTCGGCCATGGCCGAGAGCTTCGTGCCGACCGTGTACGGCGATTTCGACCCCGGTTTCATCATCAGCGACGCGAACTTCTACGACAGCGGCTCGATGACCGAGGCCGAGATCCAGCTCTTCCTCGAGCAGCAGGAGTGCATCCCCCAGGACGGCGTGGCCTGTCTGGCCGATTACCGGCAGAACACCACCTCGCAGCCGGCCGAGGGCGGCCAGCACTGTTCCGCCTATGCAGGGGCCCGCTCCGAGCCGGCGAGCCGGATCATCGCCAAGGTCGCCACGGCGTGCGGCATCAGCCCCCGCACGCTCCTGGTGTTGCTGCAGAAGGAGCAGTCGCTGCTCACCCGACCGAGCGAGCACGGCTACACGCGGGCGATGGGCTACGGCTGCCCAGACACCGCCGACTGCGACACCGAGTACTTCGGTTTCTTCAACCAGGTCTACAACGCGGCCTGGCAGATGCGGCAGTACACCGAGCAGCCGGACCGCCAGTACAAGATCGGCACCGTCGAGGTGGGCTTCCACCCGGATGCCGCCTGCGGCTCCTCCTCCGTGCGCATCGAGAACCAGGCCACCGCGAACCTCTACAACTACACGCCGTACCAGCCGAACGCGGCCGCGACCGGCGACCTTGCCGGAGAAGGTGACGCCTGCTCCACCCACGGCAACCTCAACTTCTGGTTGCTCTACTCGAAGTGGTTCGGCGATCCGCAGACCGTGCCGTTCCCGGCGTTCTTCGGCGCCTGCGCCAACCTGGTCGGCGGCCACGGTTGCGGCGTTCCGCGCTGGCCGCTCGCCCCGCTGCCCGCCGCTTTCACCGCGAAGTAGCCGAGCCCCGCGCGAGTTTTCGACAAGCTCACCCAGCGGGAGCGGCCTGAGCTCTCACGCTGGCTCGTTGGGGGCGGCGTGGCACCGGGCGGCGCCGTCTGGCCGCGCTGCCGTCAGGCCGGGGTGGCCGCCGTGGTGATCGGCTCGTGCCCGACCGGGAAGTTGACCGAGTTGGCGATGAAGCACAGCTGGGACGCCTCGGCGTGCAGTGAGTTCGCGAGCTCGATGTGCGCGGCATCCGCCACGAGCACGCGCGGCCGGAGCGTTGCGGAGGTGAATTGGCCGCCGCCAGCGGCATCCGTCTGCATGCTGCCGACGGCGTCGTCGCGGTAGTCGAGCACGACGACACCGTGCCGCACCGCGACGTGCAGGTAGGAGAGCATGTGGCACTGGCTGAGCGCCGCCAGCAGCATCTCCTCCGGGTTCCAGCGGTCCCTGTCGCCGTGGAACGTGCGGTCGGCAGAACCCTCGATCGAGTGTTTTCCCGTCGCGCTCACCGCGTGCTGCCGGCCGTAGTCCCGGTAGGAACTCGTGCCGGTGCCACGATTGCCCTGCCACTGAACGTGCACGGCGTAGTTGTGTTCCTGCGGCATCTGAGCTCCTCGGTCTGCGCGGGGCCGCGCGATAGGCTTGACACCATCATGACTGACGTTCTCGCCTCCCCCGCGCCCGTGTCCGGCACCCGCTCCGAGCTGGCGGCGTAGGCCATGACCGAGACGTTCCGGTACACGGATGCCGTCGAGCTCGCCGTCGTGGAGCGCAGCGGCTTCGTCGAGTCTCGGCATGCCGGCTCTGCCATTGTGCTGGCCCCGGACGGCACCGTGCTGCGCAGCCTCGGCGACCCGGCCGCGCCCGTGTTCCCGCGCTCGACGCTGAAGCCGTTCCAGGCGATCGCCGCGATGACCAGCGGCGTCACCCTGCGCGGCGAGGACGCCGCGATCGCGACCGCGAGCCACTCCGGCACCGCCCGGCACGTCGAACTGGTGCGCGGGCTGCTCGCCAGGGAGGGCATCCCGGAGAGCGCGCTCGGCTGCCCGCCCTCCTACCCGCAGGATGCGGAGGCCCGCGATGCCGCGGTGCGCTCCGGCGCAGGCAAGCAGCGCATCCAGATGACCTGCTCCGGCAAGCACGCCGCCATGCTGCTGGCCTGCGTCGCAAACGACTGGCCGTTGGAGAGCTACCTCGACCCGGAGCACCCGCTGCAGAAGCGCGTGCTCGACGTGATCGAGCGGTTCACCGGCGAGCGCCCCGTCGCCAGCGGCATCGACGGCTGCGGCACGCCCGTGCACGCGATCTCGCTCACGGCGCTGGCCCGCGGCGTCCACCGCATCGGCACCTCCACCCCTGCATCACCGTTCGCGATCTTCCGCGAGGCTGGCGTGCTCGCCGAGGCCGTGCGGGAGAACGGCTGGGTCGTCGCCGGCCCCGGGCAGCCCGACACGGTCGCCATCGACCGGCTCGGTGTCTTCTCCAAGTTCGGCGCGGAGGGGATCATGGTCATGGTCGCCCCGAACGGCACCACCGTCACACTGAAGATCCTCGACGGCAGCCTGCGTGCGGCCAGCGCGGTCGCGCTGCGCCTGCTGGTCGATGCCGGGGCGTTGGACGGCTCGGCCGTTGAGGCGCTCACGCCCGAGCTTGGGCTGCTGCTCTCCGGCGGCGACGGCATTGTCGGCCGCATCCGAGTGACCATCTAGCCGCAGCGGAGTAGGCTCCTTGTGCCGGACGACGATGTCCGCGGTACAAGGAGCGGCATGAGAATTTCAGTCCCCCGCGAGGTCAAGAACAACGAGTTCCGGGTGGCGATCACCCCCAGCTGCGTGCACGACCTGGTCAGCAACGGCCACGAGGTTTTCGTGCAGACGGATGCAGGCCTCGGCTCAGGAATCTCAGATGCCGACTATCGGGCAGCCGGGGCACAGATCCTCCCCGACGCCGCAGAGACCTGGGCGACGGGCGAGCTTGTGCTCAAGGTGAAGGAGCCGGTCGCCAGCGAGTACGTCTTCTTCCGGCCCGGACTCGTGCTGTTCACCTACCTGCACCTGGCCGCGGAGGCCGCCCTCACACAAGCGCTGCTGGATGCCGGCGTCACCGCGATCGCCTACGAGACGGTGCAGCTGGCCAACCGGGCACTGCCGCTGCTCGCCCCGATGAGCGAGGTGGCCGGGCGCCTGGCGCCCATCGTCGGCGCCAACGCCATGCTGAAGCCCGCCGGCGGCCCCGGACTGCTCGTGCCCGGCGTGCCCGGCACCCGGGCGGCGACGGTGACCGTGCTCGGCGGCGGCGTCGCGGGCAGCAGCGCTCTGCAGCTCGCGGTCGGCATGGGCGCCGACGTGTCGGTGCTCGACACGAACCTGTTCCGGCTGCGTGAGCTGGACGCGCTCTACGGTGGTCGCATCACGACCATCGCCTCCAGCACCCTCGAGGTGGAGCGTGCCGTCATCGCCAGCGACCTGGTCATCGGATCAGTCCTCATCCCCGGAGCGAAAGCGCCCAAGCTGGTCAGTAACGAGCTCGTGTCTCGGATGCGGCCGGGCAGCGTGCTCGTGGACATCGCCATCGACCAGGGCGGCTGCTTCGCCGACAGTCGGCCGACCACGCACGCCGACCCGACGTTCATGGTGCACGGCTCGATCTTCTATTGCGTGGCAAACATGCCTGGCGCCGTGCCCACCACCTCGACCTACGCCCTGACGAACGCGACCCTGCCCTACGTGCGCGCCGTCGCGAACTCCGGCTGGCACGCCGCCATGCAGGCCGACCCGGCGCTGGCCCGCGGCCTCAACACGCACGACGGCCAGCTGACCAACGCTGCGGTGGCCGCCGCGCATGCGCTGCCGGTGCGCGACATGGCTGACGTCCTGGCCTGAGCCGCGCACGGCGGCAGGTGCGGCGCAGACGCGGAGCAGGCGCGGCGCGCTCTCGGCACGGCCACGGTGCGCACGCCTCAGCCGATCCGCACACGCTGCGGCCGGCCGTCGGCCTCGATCAAGATGCCCCGGGCGTTGCCGCCGGCCGGGGTGAGCAGCGGCGGCAGTTCGCGCAGCCGAGCGAGCGTGCGGAACTCCGAGAGCCGGCACTCGTGCAGCAGCAAGCGTGACCGTGGGCGCAGCTCGGAGAACAGGCCCCAGCGGGCTTGCCACCCGTCGGGGTCGCCCACGATCACGCGCACCCCGTCGGGCGGCCCAGCGGTCAGCAGGTCCAGCTCCCGGAGTTCCACGACGCTGCCGGACGGGTAACCGGCGGATGCCGCACCCTCCTGCAACGCGGACAGCGCCCGCGCCGGCGCTCCCGAAAGCACGAGCAGCACCCCGTCCTCCAGCTGAAGCACGGGGTCATGCGCCGGAGAGTCCGCGGCCGACAGGCCCACGGTCGACTCGCCCGCCCTGGCACACTGCACTTCGAGCCCCCGCCACTCCCCACGCCCGGCCGGCGCGCTCTGCCGCCAGGTGGCGGCGAGGCCGCCGGCGCGCAGGTGCTCGCCCTTCTCGGCCTGCCGCAGCAACAGCGTCGCGTCGAACAGGGCCCGGTGGGTCTGCACGGCGCCGGAGACGCCGCGGGCGGCGAGCACGATGGCGCAACCGGTGCGCTGGCCATCCCGCAGCGCAATGCCGAGGAGCTCACTCGCCTCGGCCTGATACTCGACGGGCCAACGGGCGAGCACCGCATCCCAGTCGTCGAACAGCAGCAGTCGCCGCCCCGACCCCACGAACGGGGCGCCCGGCCGTGGCGTGGAGCCCGGCTGCGGCGCCGCGGCCCCCACGAGGGCGTCCCAGTACCCCTCCGGGTCCTCCGCCCCGCAGCGCTGCACGGCCCACCCGCCGGCCGGCGCCTGCGCGCCGAGCGCCCCGAGCACGGCGCTGCGGCCACTGCGCGCGGCCCCCAGAATGAGCAGCGGACCGTCCTCGGCGGGTGTCCAGCGCGCGCGGCGGCGGCGCTGCAACGCGGGCTCATCGACGATGCCGAGCGTGAAGGAGTGCACGGCCGACTGCCCCGCCGCGAGCACTGCCCCGCTGTCCGGTTCTCGCTCCGGATCGAGCAGGAGCCCGGCCACCTCGGCGAGGCTCAAGCGTTCCGGCAGTGGGGGCAACCAGGGCCGCCGCACACCGGCGGCGGCCAACTCCTCGGCGCCCGGAACGAGGCCGCCCGCCCGCTCCAGCTCTTCCGACCTGCTGATCGCCGACTGGAACTCGATCAGGCGCCCGTCGCCGGCCGCGACGATGGCCCGGCCCGGTTTGGCGGGTGGCAGCAGCGCGGCCGCATCCGTGCCGATGGTGGCCCTGCTGTCCTCCCGGTTGTTCACGCGGAGCGAGACACGCAGCGTGCAGTTGGCCAGCAGAGCGTCGCGCACAACCCCGGCGGGGCGCTGCGTGCACAGGATGAGGTGCATGCCGAGAGATCGACCGCGCGCGGCGATGTCGACGAACACGGCGTGCAGTTCGGGTGCGCTGCCCAGCATCGCCGCGAACTCGTCGACGACGATCACCAGCCGCGGCAGTTGCCCCCGCACGGCCGGGTCGTCGATCTCGCGGGCGCGCACGGCCCGCAGGGTGCGCTCCCGGTGGCGGAGCTCCGCCTGCAGGCTGGCGAGAGCCCTGGCTGCCTCCGCCTCGTCGAGGTCGGTGAGCAGGCCGACGCAGTGCGGCAGCCGGGCGAGCTCGCCGAACGCGGAGCCGCCCTTGAAATCGACGAGAAGCACCGCCAGCTCGTCCGGCGGATAGGCCGCGGCCAGCGAGAGCACCCAGCTCACCAGCAACTCGCTCTTGCCACTTCCCGTGGTTCCGCCGATCAGGGCGTGCGGGCCGTTGGCGACAAGATCGAGCTCGATCGGGCCGTGCTGCGAGACCCCGAGAACACAGCTGAGGCCGGCCCCGTGCCACCCGAAGCGTTCCAGAGTGTGCAGGCGCACGAGCTGCGGCAGCCGGCCCGTCGTGCGCACCAGCCCCGCCGTCTGGGCCGCCTCGGCGAGCCGGGCGGCCACCACGGCGGCCTGCTGCCGACCGAGCAGTTCCGGCACGAGCTGCACGGAGACCACCCCGCCGCGTGCCCGCAGCAGCAGCGCCGACCGGGCCGACTCCACCCGGAGGATGCTCTGGCAGCCCGGCGGCAGCGCCTCGAGGGAACCGGCCACGGCCAGCAGGGGCTCCCCCGCGCCGGCTGGGTTGTCCTCGGCGGGGCCGTCGTTGACCTGTCCATTCTCGACCGGAGCGATTGCGGGCGCACCGGCTGACTTGTCGGCGGCCGTGGCCGGTTGCGGCAATACGTCGGCCCTGTCCACGAGCAGCAGCCTGACGCTGCCGGGAGCATCCGGGGCGCTGCGCTGCAGAGCGCCGGCCCAGGCCCACTCCTCGCCGAGCGGCAGCCGCAACGCCACGGAGCCTGGGTGTGCGGTGCGCAGGAACTGCAGCAGCAGGCCCCTGACCACCGGCCGAGCGAGGGCGGCCGGCCCGATGACGCCGAGCCCGCCAGAGAGCGGTATCGGCACCGGGGCGTTCTGCACGGTCTCCGCGCGGTCGCAGAGTTCGCGCACCGCGCTCAGCGCGGCCCAGCCTGCCGGATCCAGGTCGCCGGGGTCCCGGTCGAGCGCCCCGGCATCCAGGCGCACGGCGCTTGGTGTCGGTCCCCTGCCCACACTGACCAGGCCGGGCTCGCTACCCTGCCACCGGCCGGCATCCTCTCCGCCCGCGGCGATGTCGAGCGCCGACGGCGTGAGCTGCCCGGCCACCCGCCGCTCCTCCGCGTGCCTCAGCTCCAACTGCTCGCCCAGCGCGGCCAGCTGGCGGCTGAACCGGGCGCTCGCGCGGCGCACCGTCTTGCGGTTGTGCCGTCGCCCGTCGAGCATGCCGGCCACCGCCACGACGGGGCCGAGCGCGGCGAACAGCAACACGAACGGCGAGCCGGTGAGCAGCCAGATGGCGCAGGCCGCGACGACCGGGGCGACGCTGGCGATCAGCGGGAACGGAGCGCGCTCGGGCCGCTGTGGGATCGCGGGAACAGTCAGCGAGCCGGTCAGGGAGCCAGTGGGCGACGGCGGAGGGTGCGAGGACAACGACATGACAGCATCCGACCACGGGATGCCGTGGCTGTCACCCGGCGAAAACGGGGCTGTGCAGAAGTGCGCCGGGCGGCCGCGCTGTGCACAACAGGCGCGTGCACAACAAGCGCGCGCACAACAGCTGGGAATGCAACAGGCCGAGCCCCGCCAGGCGCTCGTTTGTCAGGCGACGACGAAGAACTGCTCGCCGATCTCCACCCGCGCACCGCGGGCAACCCGGTAGCGCCGCCCGGGCTCGCAGGAGGTCACGACGCCGTCCGTGCGCCGCACGACCGTGCCGTTGCCGGAGTCGCGGTCGCACACCCAGAGCTCGTTGTCGTGCTGGCCGAACTCGAGGTGGGTCTTGGAGACCGAACGCCCGGGGTCGGTGATCTGGATCAGGTGGTCGAAGCTCTCCTGGGCGGTCGGCAGCGGGCGGCGCCCGATGAGGCCGCTCCCGCTGACATCGAAGGACTCGCCCGTGCTGAACTGCAGCACGAAGCTGGTGCCGGAGGCCGACCCGCGCGGCACGGCGCCCGCACTTCCCGGCTCCGCCGCGGCGTGCCCGGCGCCGGCTGTCGCGGCACCGGCAGTCTCGGCGGCGCTCTCGGTGCCGGCGGTCTCGGTACCGGCGCTCTCCGTGCCGGCATCCGCCGGGCGCACCGCGCTGCCGTCGAGGGCGACGCTGACGATGCCGGTGGTCTGCTGCGGACGGATCGGTCGGATCAGCGTCGTGTCGGTCGGCCGGGCATCGCTGCGCTGGCGTGACGCCGGGGTCGCGCTGGTCGAGCTGCCGCATTCGCCGCAGAAGAGGGCGTCACTGGGGAGCTCTGCGCCACAGATCTGGCAGTTCACGATCGCTCTCCCTTCATCTCTCCAGCGTACTGGCTGTCGCCGCGCCTCACGGCGACCACGTCGACGACGACGACCGTCACGTTGTCGCGGCCACCATTGCCGAGCGCCGCCTCGACCAGTTTCTCGACGGCATCGCCCGGGCGCGGGTTGGCGAGCAGAAAGTGGCGGATGCCGTAGTTCGTCAGTTCCTTGGTGAGGCCGTCGGAGCAGATCAGCAGGCGCATGCCGGCCTCGATCGGGATCAGCTGATAGTCGGGCACCGGGTCTTCATGGAACCCGACGGCGCGCGTGATGACGTTGCTGTGCGGGTGCGTCTCAGCCTCTTCCGGCGTGATGTGTCCGGCGTCCAGGAGCTCCTGCACGACCGAATGGTCGCGGGTGAGCTGCTCCAGAACGCCGCCGCTCAGCACGTAGACGCGGGAATCCCCGATGTTGAAGACCAGCCAGGCGGAATCCGCGCCGGTCGTGGCCGTGATGGCGACGCCGGTCACCGTCGTTCCGGAGCCGGCATCCGTGACGCCAACCTTTTCGTGCATGTCTTGGACAGCCAGGCGCAGGGCGTCCTCGATGGCGGCCGGCCCGACGGCGCTCTGCCCGCTCAGCTCGGCGAGTCGGCTCACCACTGCCCCACTGGCCACGTCGCCGGCCGAGTGCCCGCCCATGCCATCGGCGACGACGAAGAGCGGGGTCTCGGCGAGGAAGCTGTCCTCATTGGCCTCGCGGCGCAGCCCGGTGTCGGTCATCGCCGCCCACGCCAGCGTGATTTCGGTGCCGTTCGGGCTCGCAACCGTCGCGGTGTGCCCGTTGTGCTCGTGGCCGATCTGAGTCACCTAGTGCGCCTTCGCTGGTGGTGGGTGGGATTCAACTTTATCGCCACCTGGCCGTTCCGTCGGCCGTGATCGGCAGCACGTCGATAACAACCCCGTCGCCGAGCAGGATCCGACTGCCGGCCGGCACGACGGTGGCGGTGCCGCCGTGCAGGTGCAGCTGCGACCCGTCCGGCTGTTCCACGAGCGTTCCGTTGGTCGAGTCCAGATCGGTCACGATCACGTCCTCGCCGCGTTGGTTGACCAGCACATGGGTGGAGGAGACCTCCTGGGCGGGCGAGCTGACCGTGATCAGCCTGGCCGTGTTGTTGCCGAGCTGCACGGCGTGCGGGCGCCGCCCGATGTAGCTGTCCACGTCGAGAACAAAGGTCTCCCCCGCGATGCGAATCCGGTGCACCAGCGGGCCGGCATCGTCGCCGCTGCCGAGGCCTTCCGCCGCGCCATCCGGCACGCCCAGCACCAGGTCAAGGCGGCGACCACTCAGCGCGCTACCCTGCTGCGCACCGCCCTGCTCCGCCCACTGGCCGTCACCGTCGATGCTCGCCGTGGCGCCGGGCGGCGGCAACTCGGCGGCAGAGATGGGGCGGGCGTTCGCCGTCGAGAAAGAGAGCGCGCTCACTTCGCGGAAGTCCGCGAGCAGCCAGGGGCGGATGCCGCGACTCGAGTGCCGCTGGACACCGCTGCCGGCGAAGACGTCGACGACGGCGCGGCCGCGCACGATGACGCTCACGGTGCCCTCCCCGCCGTCACCGGCGGTGCCGTCGATCTCGGCCGCCAACTCGACGACGGCGAAGTCCTCGACGGCGCTCTCGCCTTGCAACGGGATCACGGCGAGCACGCGTTCCAGCGTGCTCGCCGCGGCCCCGCGCAGGTCCAACAATGCTTCGAGCACCGGCTCGGGCGTGCCGGCGGGCACCGCCGCCACCCAGCTCTGCGCAATCACGTAGTGCCAGAGCGTGCTCGGGTGGGCATCGGGCGCGGGTGGGACGGCGCGCCACCGTGGTGCACTCATCCGATGTAGCTCATCACGTGCTTGATCCGCGTGTAGTCCTCGAAGCCATACATCGAGAGATCCTTGCCGTAGCCGGAGTGTTTGAATCCGCCGTGCGGCATCTCGGCGACGATCGGGAGGTGCGTGTTGATCCAGACACAACCGAAGTCGAGGTTTTTCGCCATCCGCATGGCCCGGCTGTGGTCCTTGGTCCACACCGAGGAGGCGAGGGCGTAGTCCACGTCGTTCGACCAGCGTAGCGCCTCAGCCTCGTCGCTGAACTTCTGCACCGTGATGACCGGTCCGAAGATCTCGTTCTGCACGGCGTCGTCGTTCTGCTTGAGGCCGGAGATGATGGTGGCCGGCCAGAAGTATCCCGTGTCGCCCTGACGCGCGCCGCCCAGTTCGATGGTGGCGTGGTCGGGCAGGCGGTCGATGAAACCGCTGACCTGGGCCAGCTGCCCGGCGTTGTTGACCGGGCCGAACAGGATTCCCGGCTCACGCGGCGCGCCGGTAATGGCGTTCGCGCGGGCGTAGTCGCGCAGAGCCTGCACGAACTCGTCGTGGATGCCGGCCTGCACCAGCACCCGGGTGGCCGCCGTGCAGTCTTGCCCGGCGTTGAAGTAGCCGGCGGCGGTGATGCCCCGCACGGCGGCCTCGATGTCGGCGTCGTCGAAGACCACGACGGGCGCCTTGCCGCCCAGCTCCAGGTGCACCCGCTTGAGGTCGCTGGCCGCGGCCTTGGCCACCTCCATGCCCGCGCGCACCGAACCGGTGATGGACACCATCTGCGGCGTCCGGTTCTCGATCATGGCGGCACCGGTCGAGCGGTCCCCTGTGACGACGTTGAGCACGCCCGGGGGCAGGAACTCCGCCGCGACCTCAGCCAGCAGCAGCGTCGAGAGCGGCGTGGTGTCAGAGGGCTTCAGCACGGTTGTGTTGCCGGCGGCGAGCGCCGGGGCAAACTTCCACACGGCCATGTTCAGGGGGTAGTTCCACGGCGTCACCTGGCCGATCACGCCGACCGGCTCGCGGCGGATGAAAGAGGTGTGGTCCTTCATGTACTCGCCGGCCGAACGGCCCTCCAGATTGCGGGCGGCACCGGCAAAGAAGCGGATCTGGTCGACGGAGAGCAGGATCTCGTCCTCGACAAGGGTGCCGCGGGGCTTGCCGGTGTCCTGCGACTCGGCGTCGGCGAACTCGTCCGCGCGTGCCTCCATCGCGTCCGCAATGCGGAACAGCGCCAGCTGGCGTTCACCGGGGGTGGTCTCTCCCCACACCTCAAACGCGGCGGATGCCGCGTCGTATGCCGCGGCGACGTCATCCGCCGTGGAGAT
This sequence comes from Microterricola viridarii, assembly GCF_001542775.1. Classification (GTDB taxonomy): domain Bacteria; phylum Actinomycetota; class Actinomycetes; order Actinomycetales; family Microbacteriaceae; genus Microterricola; species Microterricola viridarii_A. The sequence goes on along the minus strand of NZ_CP014145.1, from coordinate 625,720 downwards.
GGGGCTCGTGCCGTAAACCTGTTCGGTTGCGGGGTCGACCAGCTCCAGGCGGGTGTCGGAACGCGACTCGGAATAGTCGCCATTCACGAAGTTGCGCAGGACATGGTGGGCCATGGCCAACAGCCTAGGCTGCTCGCGCCGCGGTATCGAGTAGGAATTTCAATGGATTCCGTCGCCGATGCACCTTTGAACCACGGATTCCCTTGTCAAGGCAGCTTCGCACTGACAGAATCAAGCCATGAGCACGCATGGTCGCATGTCTCCGGTCAAGCCGGTGCAACTGGATGACGTCTCGAAGGCGATCATCGAACAGCTGCAGGTGGATGGTCGGCGCAGCTACGCCGAGATCGGCAAGGCCGTCGGGCTCAGCGAGGCCGCGGTGCGCCAGCGGGTGCAGAAGCTCACGGATGCCGGCGTCATGCAGGTCGTCGCCGTCACCGACCCGATGCAACTCGGCTTCTTCCGCCAAGCGATGATCGGCATCCGGGCCAGCGGCGACACCCGCGTGCTCGCCGATGCGATATCCGCTCTCAGCTCCGTTGACTACGTCGTGCTCACCGCGGGCAGCTTCGACCTCCTGGTCGAGGTCGTCTGCGAGGACGACGAGGAGCTGCTCACCCTGCTGAACACGCAGATCCGCAATCTGGATGGCGTCCTCAGCACAGAAACGTTCGTCTACCTCCGACTTCACAAGCAGTTGTACAACTGGGGAACACGGTAAATCATGGGAATCTCAACTCGTCCGCAGCTCACCGAAGAGCAACTGCAGCAGAAGGCCAAGGACCACCTCTGGATGCACTTCACCCGGCAGTCCGGCATGGACAACGGCGGGGTGCCGATCATCACCCGGGGTGAGGGCCACCACATCTTCGACTCGAAGGGCAAGAAGTACTTCGACGGCCTCTCCGGGCTGTTCGTCGTGAACGCCGGGCACGGCCGCAAGCGTCTGGCCCAGGCCGCGGCGAAGCAGGCCGAGGAGCTCGCGTTCTTCCCGCTCTGGTCATACGCGCACCCCTCCGCGATCGAGCTTGCCGACAGGCTCGCCGACTACGCCCCCGGCGACCTGAACAAGGTGTTCTTCTCCACCGGCGGCGGCGAGGCCGTCGAGACGGCCTTCAAACTCGCCAAGCAGTATTGGAAGCTGCAGGGCCGCCCCACCAAGCACAAGGTGATCTCACGGGCCGTCGCCTACCACGGCACGCCGCAGGGAGCACTCGCGATCACCGGCATCCCCTCGATGAAGGAGATGTTCGAGCCGATCACGCCCGGCGGCTTCCGGGTGCCGAACACGAACTTCTACCGCGCGGCGGAGGTCGGCGCGCCCAGCGACGACCTCGAGCAGTTCGGCGTCTGGGCGGCGAACCGCATCGAGGAGATGATCCAGTTCGAGGGCCCGGAGACCGTCGCCGCCGTGTTCCTGGAGCCGGTGCAGAACTCGGGCGGATGCTTCCCGCCGCCTCCCGGATACTTCCAGCGTGTGCGTGAGATCTGCGACAAGTACGACGTGCTGCTGGTCAGCGACGAGGTCATCTGCGCCTTCGGCCGGATCGGCCACATGTTCGCCTGCGACCAGTACGGCTACGTGCCGGACATGATCACCTGTGCAAAGGGCATGACCAGTGGCTACTCGCCGATCGGTGCCACCATCGTCAGCGACCGCATCTACGAGCCGTTCTCCAAGGGCGACACCACCTTCTACCACGGCTACACCTTCGGCGGGCACCCGGTGTCTGCCGCCGTGGCGTTGGAGAACCTGGACATCTTCGAGGAGGAGGGACTCAACGAGCGTGTTCGCGAGAACTCGCCGCTGTTCCGGGCCTCGCTGGAGACCCTGCTCGACCTGCCGATCGTGGGCGACGTGCGCGGCGACGGCTACTTCTTCGGCATCGAGCTGGTCAAAGACAAGTCGACGAAGGAGACGTTCAACGACGAGGAGTCGGAGCGGCTGCTGCGCGGGTTCCTGTCCAAGGGGCTCTACGACGCCGGGCTGTACTGCCGGGCCGACGACCGGGGCGACCCTGTCGTGCAGTTGGCGCCGCCGCTGACCATCGGGCCGGCCGAGTTCACTGAGATCACCGACATCCTGCGCGGTGTGCTGAGTGAGGCGTGGTCGCGTCTCTGAGCCGGGAGGCTGAGGCTCCGCCCAGCTTCTGGCTCGACGCACTGCGTGCCGCGGGCACGGATGATCTGCGGCCGCGCGCGCCGCTCACCCGCAACGCCACCTTCGATGTGTGCATCGTCGGCGGGGGCCTGACCGGATTGTGGACGGCGTATTACCTGGCCAAGGCTGATCCGAGCCTGCGCATCGCGGTGCTCGAGAAACACATCGCGGGGTACGGCGCGTCGGGCCGGAATGGCGGCTGGTGCTCCGCGCTGTTCCCGACCTCCACCGCGGCGTTGGAGCGCAGCCACGGGCGCGACGCGGCACTCGCGATGCGGCGGGCCATGAACGACACCGTCGGTGAGGTGGCCAGGGTCACCGAGGCCGAGGGCATCGACTGCGACTTCGTGCAGGGCGGCACCGTCGCCTTCGCCCGCAACGCCCCGCAACTCGCCGCAGCCCAGGCCGACGTGGCCGCCGCCGCCGAGTACGGCGTCGACGAGCTGGAACTGTGGAGCGCCGAGCACGTCGAAGGGCGGTTCGGCGCGCGCGGCACCGGGCGCGAGCGCCCGCTCGGCGCCGCCTTCGACCCGGCCTGCGCCCGGCTGCAGCCGGCGAAGCTCGTGCGCGGCCTGGCCCGGCTGGTCGAGTCGCTCGGCGTCACGATCTTCGAGCGCACGGAGGTCACCAACTGGTTCTCCAAGCGGGTGCGGTTCCGCTCCGCGCTGCCCGACGGTGGAAGCGTCGACGGCGCCGTCTCGGCGACCACCATCGTGATCGCCGTCGAGGGGTACGGGGCGGCACTGCCCCGGGTCGGCCGGCACGTGCTGCCGCTGTACTCGCTGATGATCGCAACGGAACCCCTCAGCGACGACGTCTGGCGCGAGATCGGCATCCAGCACGGCGAGACGTTCACCGACTACCGGCACCTCGTGATCTACGGCCAGCGCACGGCCGACAACCGGCTCGCCTTCGGCGGGCGCGGCGCCCGGTACCACTGGGGCAGCGCCATCCGCGAGGAGTACGACCGCGACCCGCGCGTCTTCGGCCATCTGCAGCGCACCCTCGTCGACCTCTTCCCCGCCGCGACGGATGCCGCCATCACCCACCAGTGGGGCGGCCCGCTCGGGGTCAGCCGCGATTGGCGGGCCACGGCCAGCTACAACCCGAAGACCGGGGTCGCCCTCGCCGGCGGCTACGTCGGCGACGGCCTCAGCACCACGAACCTGGCCGGCCGCACGCTGAGCGCACTGATCCGGGACGAGCAGGGACCGCTCACCGAGCTGCCCTGGGTCAACCACCGCTCCCCGCAGTGGGAACCGGAGCCGCTGCGCTTCGTCGGCTCGAACCTGGGGCTGCTCGCCACGGGGCTCTCCGACGCGGAGGAGTCCCTGACCAGACGACCGTCGCTGGCAGCCAAGCTGATGGGGCCACTCACCGGGCATTGAGCGGGCTGCGGGCGCGTCGACCCGACAGGAAACGGAACGATCCGTACGCTGAGCCACTATGTCAACCACTGCGACCACCCCACTCTGGGCACCCCTCTACGGTGCATCGTTCTCTGAGGCCTTCTCGCGATTCTGGAAGAAGTACGGCACCTTCTCTGGCCGGGCCAGCCGGAGCGAGTACTGGTTCTGGGCCCTGGCAAACTTCATCGTGACGGGGTTGCTGATCATTCTCACCGCCGTATTCGGCCTGACCGGCTCCACGCTGGACTCGAACACGGGCAGCTACCAGCTGAGCGGCGTCGCGGTGGCCGGCATCATCGTGGTGGGCCTCTGGTCGCTCGCCACGCTGATCCCCGGGCTGGCCCTCACCGTGCGTCGCCTGCACGACATCAACTTCAGTGGCTGGATGTGGTTCCTCAACCTGATCCCGTCTGTCGGATCGCTGATCATCTTCATCTTCACCGTGCTGCCCTCCGATCCGCGCGGCGCGCGTTTCGACCGTCCGACCGCCTGACCTGCCGCGGGGTGGGCTGTTCCAGCGGAACCGCGAACGCCCACTCCGGCAGGTGCCCTGCCCGCAACATGGAATCCAGTAGCCCGGCGAGGCCGTAGTCCGGGTTGATGGCCAGCGCCATCTCGAGGAACACGCCGCCCCGGCTGCTGCGCCCGAGCGCCCAGTTCAGCCAGGCGAGCATCGTCAAGGCCGGCGGTTTGCAGTTGCGCGGGGCCCGCGCCACGAGCTCGAGCAGCAGCGCGATGGCCGCCTCGATCCTCTTCGGGTCTGGCCGCGGCCCCTCGCCCCAGAGCAGCCGGGCGCTCTGTGCGCCCGCGCCCGGCTCGCCGGCGACGAACCGCTCGTTCTCCAGCTCGGCCACCACTCCGGCTGCGGCGCCGAACGCCCACTGCAACAGCAGCACATCCCGGCTCGGCGCGGACTGCATCGTGAACAAGAGGGCGGCCGCGTGCAACATGCTCAGCTCCCCCGCCGGTGCGTCCAGGCTCGTCTCGGCAATGCCCGGCAGGTCCAACAGCGCTTCCAACTCTGCCGAGGGCTCGCCGAGCGCCACAGGGTCGACGGCCATCGCCCGAAAGCGGGCGATCAGCTTGCCGATCTGTTGCTTGGTGGCCCGATTCGCCGGGGCGCGCTCCGGGCCGGGTCCGTGCTGGCCGACGAGGCCGCCGTGCTGGTCAGAGCGGGGGCCGCGCTGGTCGTCGAGGGTGGCTGGCTGGCGGGCCGCCGCGATCAGGGCGAGCGCCCGACCGCCGCGCGGCACAGCCGTGTCGAAGTACGACGCCCAGCCGTCAGCGGCGACGCAGAGCGCGTCCCGTACGAGGAACCCGGACTGCTCGGCGTGGAAGATCAGCGCGTTCACGAACTCGCCGTGCGGCGGGATGCTTCCGGCCCCGAACCGGGCGGCCGTGTAGGCCACCGGCACCACGGCATCCACCTCGGGGATCTTGCAGAGCATGCCGACCAACGAGGACGCCACCGCGTTCTGGGCGTCTGCTCCCACCGGCCCATCGGGGGCCAGCCCCTCGGACGGCGGCCCGTCTGGTGGCCCGTCTGGCGGCAGGTCGACGCGGAGCGCCCCGCAGCTGCGGGAGCCCCGAAAGGCGACGAGCACCATGCTCTGCACCGGGCGGAAGCCGGCCAACTCGGGCACGATGGCCAGGAATTCGTGCGGCTCGTGAGCCGTGATGATCGTTGTCATGCAGCGATCCTCGGCCGCCTCAGCTGACGCCGGAAGCCCCAAACGCCCGGCTGTGCACAAGGGCGGCTAGACGCCGCCCTGTGCACAACTCGCCGGGAACCGGCTACGCCGGGCTCTCCTCGCCCTCCAGCGCCGGGGCCTCGAACTGCGCGTTGTACAGCCGGTGGTAGGCCCCGCCGAGGCGCAGCAGCTCGGCGTGGTTGCCCTGCTCGACGATCTGGCCGTCCTCCATCACCACGATGAGGTCGGCGTCCCGGATCGTGGAGAGCCGGTGGGCGATGACGAAGCTGGTGCGGTCGCTGCGGAGGGCGCTCATCGCCTTCTGCACGAGCAGCTCTGTGCGGGTGTCGACGGAGCTCGTCGCCTCGTCCAGAATGAGCACGCTCGGCTGCGCGAGGAAGGCGCGCGCGATCGTGATCAGCTGCTTCTCGCCGGCGCTGATGTTGCCGGCCTCGTCGTCGAGCACCGTGTCGTAGCCGTCCGGCAGGGCGTGCACGAAACGGTCGACGTAGGTCGCCTGGGCGGCGGAGAGGATCTCCTCCTCCGTTGCGCCGGGGCGGCCGTAGGCGATGTTCTCGCGGATCGTGCCGCCGAACAGCCAGGTGTCCTGCAACACCATGCCCATGCGGCCGCGCAGCTCTGCGCGGGTCATCGTGGCGATGTCCGTGCCGTCCAGGGTGATGCGGCCGGAGTCCAGCTCGTAGAACCGCATGATCAGGTTGACCAACGTCGTCTTGCCCGCGCCGGTCGGGCCGACGATCGCGATGGTGTGCCCGGGTTCGGCGACGAGGTTCACGTGCTCGATCAGCGGCTTGTCCGGTTCATAGCGGAAGCTGACGTCGTCGAAGACGAGGCGGCCGCTGACACCGTTCGCGGATGCCGAGCGCGCCACCCCAGCCCCGCCCCGTTCGGCGGTGGCCAGTTCGGCGGAGCCCCGCTCAGTGGAGACCGGCTCGGTCGAGTACGGCCGCACCGCATCCGGGCTCTGCTCCTCGGCGTCCAACAGCTGGAACACACGTTCGGCGGATGCGACACCGGACTGCAACAGGTTCGCCATCGACCCCAGCTGGCTGAGCGGCTGGGTGAACTGCCGGGAGTACTGGATGAACGCCTGCACGTCACCGAGGCTCATCTGCCCGCCGGCCACCATCAGGCCGCCGAGCACGGCGATGGCGACGTAGACCAGGTTCCCAATGAACATCATCGCCGGCATGATGATGCCGGACACGAACTGGGCGCCGAAGCTGGCCCCGTACAGTTCCTCGTTCTTCGCGGTGAACTCGTCGTTCGTCTCGCGCCGGCGCCCGAACAGCTTGACCAGGGAGTGCCCGGTGAAGGTCTCCTCGATGCGGGCGTTCAACTCGCCGGTGTGCTTCCACTGCGCCACGAACAGCTTCTGTGAGCGCTTGCCGATGACCACCGTGACGAGCACCGTCAGCGGGATGGTGACGAGGGCGACGAGGGCGAGCAGCGGCGAGATCGTGAACATCATCACCATCACGCCGATGACCGTCAGGATCGAGGTCAGCGCCTGGCTCAGCGTCTGTTGCAGGCTCTGCGAGACGTTGTCGATGTCGTTCGTCACGCGGCTGAGCAGCTCACCGCGCTGCATCTTGTCGAAGTAGCGCAGCGGGAGTGCGTTGAGCTTCACCTCGATGTCTTGGCGCAGGCGGTAGATGGTGCGCTGCACGCTGCCGTTCAGCACGAAGGCCTGCAGCCACATGAACACCGACGCGAGCAGGTAGAGCACGGCCACGCCGAGAAGCACGCTGCCAAGCGCGGCGAAGTCGATGCCCTGGCCGGGGGTGAGGTTCATCGGGGCGAGCATGTCGGCCAGCTGGCCCTGGCCGGATGAACGCAGTTGCTCGAGCGCCTCCGCCTTGGTGGTGCCGGCCGGCAGCTGCGCCGAGACGACACCCTCGAAGATGATGTTGGTGCCTTGGCCGAGCAGCTTCGGGCCGAGCACACTGAACACGACGCCGATCGCGGCGAGGATCGTGACAGAGATGACCTGGAACCATTCGGGGCGAAGCCTGCCCATCAGGCGCTTCAGCGAGGGGCCGAAGTTCATCGCCTTCTCGACGGGGGCGCCGCCGCCGCCCATCGGGCCGCGGCCCATCGGCCCGCGCTGCGGAAGTGGGGTCCGGACGGGAGCGGCGTCATCCGCCGACGTGTTCTCTGACTCGCTCATGCTGCCTCCTCCGCGGTGAGCTGCGAAGAGACGATCTCCGCGTAGGTTTCCGACGTCTCCAACAGCTCGTCGTGGCTGCCGCGGCCGACGATCTCACCGCCCTCGAGCACCAAGATCTGGTCGGCGTCGACGATCGTCGACACGCGCTGGGCGACGATGAACAGCGTGGCGTCGCCGATGTCGGCCTTGAGTGCCCGACGCAGGTTCGCATCGGTGGTCAGGTCCAGTGCGGAGAAGGAGTCGTCGAAGATGTAGATGGACGGCCGTTTGACGAGGGCCCTGGCGATGGCCAGCCGCTGGCGCTGGCCGCCCGACACGTTCGTGCCGCCTTGGCTGATCTGCGCATCCAGCCCGCCGGGCATCGAGGCGACGAAGTCCCTGGCCTGGGCCACCTCGAGGGCGTGCCAGAGCTCCTGGTCGGTCGCCTCGCTCTTGCCGTATCGCAGGTTGCTGGCCACGGTGCCGGAGAACAGGTAGGGCTTCTGCGGGACGAACCCGATGTGCCCCCAGAGCAGCTCCTGGTCGATGTCGCGCACGTCGACGCCGTCGATGTGCACGGTTCCCTCCGTCGCGTCGAACAGGCGCGGCAGCAGGTTCACGAGCGTGGTCTTGCCCGATCCGGTGCTGCCGATGACGGCGGTCGTCGTGCCGGGCGCCGTGCGGAAGTCGAGGTCGGTGAGCACGGGCTGGGCCGCGCCGGGGTAAGAGAAAGAGACGCCGTCGAGCGCGATGGAGCCGATGCCGCGCAGCTCCGTGACGGGGTTCGTCGGCGGGATGACGCTCGGCTCCGTGCTGAGCACCTCTTGGATGCGGTCGGCGCAGACGGCCGCGCGCGGGATCATCACGGCCATGAACGTAGCCATCATGACCGCCATCAGGATCTGCATCAGGTAGCTGAGGAAGGCGGTCAACGTGCCGATCTGCATCGAACCGTCGTCGATGCGGAACGCCCCGAACCAGAGCACCGCAATGCTGGACATGTTCAGCACCAGCATCACGACGGGGAACATCAACGCCATCAGGCGCCCAGCTCGCAGCGCCGTGTCGGTGAGCTCGGCGTTCGCCTTGCCGAAGCGCTCGGTCTCGATCGGCTCGCGTACGAAGGCGCGGATCACGCGGATGCCGGTGAGCTGCTCGCGCAGCACCGTGTTCACCCGGTCGATGCGCTTCTGCATCGAGCGGAACAACGGCACCATGCGGATCACGATGAACCCAACGGCGATGAGCAGCACGGGAACAGCCACCGCGATCAGCCACGACAGTTCGAGGTCCTGGCGCATCGCCATGATGATTCCGCCGATGCAGAGGATCGGGGCGCTCACCAGCAGGGTGCAGGTCATCAGCACCAGCATCTGCACCTGCTGCACGTCATTAGTGGAGCGGGTGATCAGCGAGGGGGCGCCGAAGCTGGCCACCTCCCGCTCCGAGAACTCACCGACCTTCTCGAACACGCTCTGTCGGAGGTCCCGGCCGAGGGCCATGGCCGCGCGGGCCCCGAAGTACACGGCGATGATCGCGCAAACGATCTGCCCGAGGGTGATCAGCAGCATCCACGCGCCGGTCGTCATGATATACGCGGTGTCGCCCTTGGCGACACCCTGGTCGATGATGTCGGCGTTGAGCGTCGGAAGGTAGAGCGAGGCGATCGACTGTGCCAGTTGGAAGACCACGACACCGAGGAGCAGCCAACGGTAGGGCTTGAGGTAGCGCCAGACCAAGGGGAGAAGCATGGGATTCCTAGTCGTTCGTCGGGGCGGTGGGGTGGGTGGCGTGTTGGTCGGATGCCGGTTGCGCCATGCCGTGCAGCAGCAACTCAGTGATCTCCCCCACGGTGAAGTTCTCTCCCTCGCTGAGCAGCGGGTGGGTCATCGAGAGCGTGGTGAGCCGGATCATCTGCGCGGCGCGGCGCGGCGGCATCCGCAGCTCGTCGGCGTGACGCGCCAGCACGGTGGCGACCGCACTGAGGATCGCCTCGCTGTCTGGGCGCTTGTGGTGTTCGGCATCCGCCCGCGGCCGCGACCAGAAGTCGAGCGCGACCATCAGGCCGAACAGCTCGCGAATGCGGGCCTGCAACCGCATCACGATCATCTCGAGCGTTGACGCCAACGTGGCGTCGTGCGGAATCTGCAGCAGCGATGTCGCGAGGGCACCGCCGTCCATGTGGCGGTGCAGCGCGGCCCCGAGCAGCTCCTCCTTGTCGGCGAAGACGCGATAGATCGTGCCCTCGGCGATGCCGGCGGCCTCGGCGATCTGCTTGCTCGTGACGTCGCCGCCGTGCGCGATGAACAGCGGGATGGTGGCGTCCAGGATGGCGCTGCGGCGCTCCTCACGCCCGAGCGGTTTGGCTCGGCCGGCCTTGACGGATGCGGCAGCGGCGATCACCCGAGAAGACTAACTGAGTGAGCGCTCACTCAGCTAGGGCCCGCCTTCCGCTCTGGGTGAACATGCAGCGGGCGCAGTGCGCTCTCTCGGTCTCGGGCGGGTCACTTGGGCTGCGCGAAGAAGCCGCCGATCGTGGCGACGTCCTCCGCGCTGGGCTTCCAGGCCGTGGCGGCCGCCGCGTTCTGCTGCACCTGTTCCGGCGTGGTGGCACCGGCGATGACGCTGGTCAGGCCCGGCTGGGCGAGCAGCCAGGCGAACGTCGCCGCCAGCATCGTGACGGCGCGGTCGGCACAGAAGGCGGCGTAGGCCTCCATCGCGTCCCACGGGGCGTTGTCGACGAGGTGCTTGCGGGTGCGCATGATGCGGCTGTCGGCCGGGCCGTCCTCGCGGCTGAACTTGCCGGTGAACAGCCCGTTGTAGAGCGGGAACCAGGGCAGGAAGCCGAGCCCGTAGGCGTTCACGGCCGGGAGCACCTCGGCCTCCGCGCCTCGGGTGAGCAGGTTGTACTCGTTCTGCGCCGAGATGAAGCGCGGGTGAGAGTTCAGTGCGGCCGTGTATTGGGCATCCGCGATCTGCCAGCCGGCGAAGTTGGAATGCCCGATGTAGCGGACCTTGCCCTCGCTGATCAAGTCGTCCAGGGTGGAGAGGGTCTCCTCGATCGGCGTGTGCGGGTCGGGGGTGTGCAGCTGGTACAGGTCGATCCAGTCGGTCTGCAGGCGGCGCAGCGAGCCCTCGACGGCGAGCCGGATATAGCGGCGGGAGCCCTTGGCGCCCCAGCTGCTGATCGGGGCCGGGTAGTCGACGTGCCCGAACTTGGTGGCGAGCACGATCTCTTCGCGGCGGCCGCGCAGCGCGTTGCCCATCAGGGTCTCGCTCAGGCCGTACTCGGCGCCGTACATGTCGGCGGTGTCGAGCAGAGTCACGCCCGCGTC